>NZ_JBFIKK010000023.1:0-31918 GCF_041600255.1 Nocardioides sp.
CGATCTCGTCGTCGGCGGCGGCCGCGCGCGACTTGAGCGCGTTGACCTGTCCGGTGAGCCGCGCCAGGCCCTCGCGGCGGTCGGCGGCCGCGCGCTGGAGCGCGGCGATGCGACGGTCCTCCTCGGCCGCGGCGTCCTCGGCGCTCTTGCGCGCGGCGACCGCGGCCTCGAGCGCCACCCGGTGCTGCTCGACCTCGGCGGTGATCGCCTGCTCCTGCTCCTGCATCCGGACGGCCTCGGCCTCGAGCTGCTCGGGGTCGCGACCGGTGCGCTCCTCGGAGTCGGTGGTGCCGGCGGCGTTGCGCACCCGTTCGGCGGCCAACGACTGGGTGCCCCGGAGCCGCTCGCGCAGCCCGGACAGCGCGAACCACGTCTCCTGGGCGGCCGAGAGCGCCGGCAGGTCCTCACGCAGGGCAGCCTCGAGCTGGGCCTCGGACTCGCGGGCCGCCGTGATCGCCGCCTCCACCTCGGCGCGGCGCTCGACCAGGATCGTCTCGTCGGCGAGCTCCTGCTCCAGGGCGGTCCGAGCGGTCTTCAGGTCATCGGCCATCAGCCGGGCGCGGGCGTCGCGCACGTCGGCCTGGACGCTGGCTGCGCGACGGGCAACCTCGGCCTGGCGACCCAACGGCTTGAGCTGGCGACGGATCTCGGTGAGCAGGTCGTTGAGCCGGGTGAGGTTGCCCTCCGTCGAGTCGAGCTTGCGAAGCGCCTTCTCCTTGCGCTTGCGGTGCTTGAGGACGCCGGCAGCCTCCTCGATGAAGCCACGGCGGTCCTCGGGCGTCGCGTGCAGGATCGTGTCGAGCTGTCCCTGCCCGACGATCACGTGCATCTCGCGACCGATGCCGGAGTCGCTGAGCAGTTCCTGGACGTCGAGCAGGCGGCAGTTGTTGCCGTTGATCGCGTACTCCGAGCCGCCGGAGCGGAACATCGTGCGGCTGATCGTGACCTCGGCGTACTCGATCGGCAGCGCGCCGTCGGAGTTGTCGATGGTCAGCACGACCTCGGCGCGTCCCAGTGGCGGGCGCCCGGAGGTGCCCGCGAAGATGACGTCCTCCATCTTGCCGCCACGCAGCGACTTGGCCCCCTGCTCCCCCATCACCCAGGCGAGCGCGTCGACGACGTTGGACTTCCCGGAGCCGTTCGGACCGACGATGCAGGTGATCCCGGGCTCGAGCTGGAGCGTCGTCGAGGAGGCGAAGGACTTGAACCCCTTCAGGGTCAGGCTCTTCAGGTACAACGCGGGGCTCCTCACCAGCCGTGGAATCAGGCACTGAACGGTGGGCATCATCGCAGCCCGCCGAGGGGAAGCTCAGCGGCCCTCACCCTACCGGCCACACCCGGCTGCTCCGGGCACCACCGCTGGCGCGTCCCGGTACGCCGCGAACGGCCTCAGGCCGGGCTCGGCACCGGTTCCTCGTCGTGGGCGATGTGGCCCAGCTGGCGCCACATCAGCGGGACCAGGAGCGCCGAGCCGAGGAAGGCGAACCAGAAGGGTCCGAGCACCCCCCACTCCCGGGCGATCAGACCACCGAGCGCGGAGCCGATCACCAGGCCGCCGAAGACGCCGACCATGTTGACGCTGCCGACCCGGCCCTGGAGCTCGGTGGGCACGGCACGCTGACGGATCGTGATCGACGTCGTGCCCCAGATGAAGGCGTGCGCACCGAAGACGAAGAAGATCGCCATCGCGACCCACGGTGTGCGGGTGAGCACCAGCGCGAGGTGGGTGAAGGTCTCGATCACCAGCCCGGCCCGCATGATGTCGGCCAGGCTGACCCGGGCCGTGATCGCGCCGTACGAGAGCGTGCCGAGCAGGCCGCCCACGGCGGAGATCGTGGTGAGCAGTCCGAACCCGATCGCACCCATGGCCAGGTGCTCGGTGGCGTAGAGCACCAGCACCGACCAGGCGGCGCCGTAGGTGATGTTGAAGATGAAGATCGTCACCACCAGGGTCCGCACCGCCGGGTGGTGACGGACCCAGCGGAAGCCCTCGACGATGTCGTGCCGCATCGGCCTGGCCTCGATCCGGTCGCGACGGTGCTCGGGGAGCACGATCCGGCTGACCAGGACCGCCCCCAACCCGACCAGCACGGCCTGGGTCACGAACGGCCAGGCCATCCCGGCGGCGAAGAGCGCCGCCCCCAGCGGGGGGCCGGCGAGCTGGTTGACGGTGATGTAGCCGGTCTGGAGCCGAGAGTTGGCCACGCCGAGGTCGGCCCGGCGCACCAGCATCGGCAGCAGCGTGCTCGAGGTCGTGTCCGCGAAGACCTCCGCGGTCGCCACCAGGAAGAGCGCCACCAGCACCAGGGCGACCGAGACGTGGCCGGTCACGATCGTCGTGGCCAGCAGCACCAGGACGACCGCGCGCAGGGAGTCGACCACGATCACGAGCAGGCGTCGGTCGAGTCGATCGGCCAGCGCGCCGGCGACCAGACCGAAGAGCAGCGGCGGCAGCCACTGCACCAGCGCGGCCAGCGCGACCAGGAACGGGTCCCGGGTCTGCGAGGCCACCAACAACGGCCCGGCCGCCAAGGCGATCCCGTCGCCGAGGTTGGTCGACCAGGACGACGCCAGCAGCCACCGGTAGGGAACGCCGAGGCGTCGGGGCACGACGGTCTCGACCAACCTGCTCACAAGATCAGCAGGTTACGGGCGCGCCCCCGGCGACGTCAGGTGGTTTTCCGGCGGGTACGACGGCGTACGGCGATCGTGAGCACCATCGCGCCACCGACCAGGCCCACCGACATCGCGGAGTCGGAAGCCCGCTGGCTCACGGTCCGGGTGGGGACCGCGGCGGCGGTCGGACGGGCGCTGTGGTTCTTGCCGGGCAGGTCCACGGCGTAGACGTCCAGACCGCGCACCAGGTCGATCGAGTAGACGATGTTGCTGACCCTGCGGGTCTGCTTGCCCTGGGCGTTGTAGATCGGCACCCACATGCTGTCCCAGACCTCGGAGGCACCCCAGACGGCGTGGCCGTAGGGCTTGAGGGCGCGGGGGTTGCGGGCATCGATCAGCTGGGTGCCGCCGCCGTAGAAGCCGACCGCCACGATCCCGCCGGGGCGGAAGTCGAACCAGTGCGAGGAGCAGAAGGCACCCCGGGGCAGCGGGAAGGTGCCCAGGTCGCTGAGCTCCACCTTGTCCAGCGGGACGATCGACGAGGGCTTGCCGTCGAGGCGCTTGACCCACCAGGTCTGGAAGGAGCCCGCCAGGCTGCAGTCGGTCTGCTCGTAGTCCTCCTCGGTCGCCAGCAGGACGTTGCCGTTGCGGAAGGACGGCTTGCGGCCCGGCTTGAAGGCCTTGGCGTTGGGGCGGAAGGAGTTGTGCAGGATGAAGTCGTTCCAGCCCTCGAAAGCCGGGTCGGTTCCCATCCCGGCGTCGCCGGTGGTGGTCACGAGCCGCGGTCGGGCCGGGCGCGTGGTCTTCCAGATCGAGGCGCCGTTCCACCCGGTGTGGGTGCCGTACCCGGCGGCGTCGAAGTTCCACTTGTGTCCGCCGGTCGGCGTGGCGAAGGGCTGCAGCCCGGCTTCCTTGCGGTTGCCATCCACCTCGCGCGGGGCGTCGAGGTTGCGCAGGTCGAAGATCGAGAAGGTGCTGCGGCCCCCGGCGGAGTAGGCGAACGTGCAGTTCCGCTCGTTCACGCAGGCCACCGTGTGGGTGCTGGTCGTGCCGGCGACCCGGGAGCGGATCCGCGGCGAGCTGGGCGTGGTCACGTCAACGACGACGAGCTCCTTGCCGCCGACGTTGGTGTGCTGGATGTCACCCGGCGAGGTCTGGTACAGGTCGACCCCGATCAGGACGAAACGCTCCACGCCCTTCTCGGTACGACGCTCGCCACAGTTCATCGCCTCGTTCTCGAACTGGACGCTGGGCAGCACCCCCACGAGCTCGGGGTGGGCGGCGTCGGTGATGTCGAAGACCCGGACCGAGTCGAGTCCGCTGGTGACGAAGAGCGGGGCGGTCTTCATGAAGCATCCGGAGATGCCGACCTGGGAGGGGCTGGTGGAGAGCAGGTTCACGTTGTCGCTGGACATCAGGCCGGCGTCGGTGTCGCTGGCCGCGGCCGGCGAGGCCAGGGTCAGGCTGGCGGTGACACCGAGAGCGAGGGCGGCGAGCAGAGCAGGAAGGTCCCGGGAGAGGCGCATGACGAGGTCAACGACCAAGTGCCCGGACCGTCACGGCCCGGGAGGGTGTCCCTCGCTCAGGCGGGCTGCATCTCCTGCAGCGTCGCGGACTCCAGGTCCAGCAGCCGCTCGTCGTCGCGGGTCCTGAGCCCGTCGTTCTCCTCCGAGAGGCGAAGGACGAGCGCCTCGAGCTCACTCACGCGAACCCGCAGCCGAGCATTCTCGGCGACGAGACGGGCGGGGGTCAGCCGGTCGCTGTTCACATAGCCGATCAGCGCCTTGGCCATGGGCGAAGCCTTCCATCCGGGTGCGGGCCGCTGTCGCGGGCCGTCTTCAAGCGTCTCATCGAGTCCACCGGGGGTCAATCGGCGCCCGGCAAAGTCCTCGGCGCCCGGACGGCCGCCCGGCGGGCCGGGCGGGCTCGCGGGACGGGCTGGCAGGCCGGGCAGAAGAAGGAAGAGCGGTTCATGAAGGCGACCCGGCGGATCGGTGTGCCGCACCGCTCGCACGGCTCGCCCTCCCGACCGTAGGCATGCAGGGAACGGTCGAAGTACCCGGACTGGCCGTTCACGTTGACGTAGAGCGCGTCGAAGGAGGTGCCGCCCTGGTCGAGCGCGTCGGTCATCACTGCGCGGGCATGTGCCAGCAGGGTGCGCACCTGCGCGGCGGTCAGCCGCTCGCCGGGCCGCTCGCCGTGCAGCCCGGTGCGCCACAGCGCTTCGTCGGCGTAGATGTTCCCCACGCCGGAGACCAGGGTCTGGTCGAGCAACAACCGCTTGATCCCCGACGACCGGGAGCGGACGCGGCGTACGAAGGCAGCATCGTCGAACGCGGGGTCGAGCGGGTCCCGGGCGATGTGTGTGATCTCCGCGGGCAGGTCGGCGCCGCCCGGGGAGAGGGCCAGCCCCCCGAACATCCGCTGGTCCACGAACCGCAGGTCGACCGCGGGCGTGCCGTCGAGGGCGAGGCGGACCCGGAGATGGCGTTCGTCGGGGGCGTCGGGCGGTTGGACCAGCAGTTGGCCGCTCATCCCCAGGTGGCCCAGTAGGGCGTCGCCGTTGTCGAGGGGCAGCCAGAGGTACTTGCCACGTCGGCGGGCTGCGAGGAAGCGGCGCCCGGCGAGCGCGGTGGCGAAACCGTCGGGGCCGCCGGGGTGGCGACGGACGGGGCGCGGGTGCAGGACGTCGACCCGGGAGACGGTCCTGCCGAGGACGTGCCGCTCGAGACCGAGCCGGACCACCTCGACCTCGGGGAGCTCGGGCACGTCAGGGAGGCGTCAGTCGGCGGACGAGGCGCCGTCGGCGGTGTCGTGGGCGGTGTCGTGGGCGGAGTCGTCGGCGGCGGAGTCGATGGCGTGGGTGTCCTCGACACCGAGGTCGGCCGCGATCTCGCCGTACGCCGTCTCGGCGGCAGCCTGCTCGGCTTCCTTCTTCGAGCGACCCACGCCGTTGCCGTAGAGCTGGTCACCGACCCGGACCTGGGCGGTGAACGTCTTGAGGTGGTCGGGGCCCTCGTCGGCGATGACGTACTCAGGGACACCGAGGCCGTGCTCGGCCGAGAGCTCCTGGAGCGACGTCTTCCAGTCCAGACCTGCGCCCATGGCCGTGGCGGCCTCGATGAGCGGGTCGAACAGGCGGTGCACCACGACGGCCGAGCTGTTGAAGCCCCCGCCGCTGAGGTGGATCGCCCCGATCACGGCTTCCACCGTGTCGGAGAGGATCGAGGCCTTGGTGCGCCCTCCGGTGGCCTCCTCGCCACGACCGAGCTTCACGTGGTCGCCGAGGCCGATCTCCCGACCCACCATCGCGAGTGCCCGCGCGTTCACCACGGCAGCGCGCAGCTTGGCCAGGCGGCCCTCGGTCAGCTCGGGGTGCGAGCGGTAGAGGGTCTCGGTGACAACCACGCCGAGCACGGAGTCCCCGAGGAACTCGAGACGCTCGTTGGTCGGCAGGTTGCCGTTCTCGTAGGCGTACGAGCGATGGGTGAGAGCGCGCTCGAGCAGCTCGGGATCCAGGATCGGATCGCCGAGGGCTGCTCGCAGCTCGCTGTAGTTCGTCAGCGGACCGGTGACGGGCTCAGAGAACCTGGCGGCGGTCAGCCCGGGCGCCGTACTGCCCGCACGTGCCACAGGCACGGTGGGGCAGGTGCTTGGCACCGCAGGCGGCGTTCGCGCAGGTCACCAGGGACGGCGCGACGGCCTTCCACTGCGAACGACGGTGACGCGTGTTGCTGCGCGACATCTTCCGCTTCGGGACTGCCACTGTTCACTCCTCTACCAGGACCGGGTGTTCCGGCCGCTTGCGTCCAGCCGGTGTTGGACCGGTTGGTTCAGTCTTCGTCCTGCACGAGCTGGGTCAACCCAGCCCACCGCGGATCGATCGCCGCGTCATGCCCATGGTCGGGGTCGTCCGCGAGTCGGGCACCACACGTGGTGCACAACCCAGGACAGTCGTCCATGCACAGCGGCTGGAACGGTAGTGCAAGCACCACCGCGTCCCGCAGTACGGGTTCGAGATCGAGCAGGTCGTCCTCGAGCCGGCTGGTCTCGTCGTCCTCGTCGGGGTCATGGTCGCGGTCGTCGTACACGAACAGCTCCTGGAACCGCGCGGACATCTCGTCCTCGATCGGCTCCAGGCACCGCACGCACTCGCCGACCAGTTCGGCCGTGGCCGAACCGGTGACCAGCACCCCCTCCATCACCGCTTCCAGCCGCAGGTCGAGATCGACCGGCGAGCCTTCGGGTACGGAGAGAACTTCGATGCCCAGATCTGCTGGTGCAGGCACCGTCCGTGTCACTTCGCGCTGGGACCCCGGGCGTCGGCCGAGCTCGCGTGTATCGAGCACGAGCGGCGCTCTCGGGTCCAGTTTGCTCAGGGGATCACTTCCGGTGCCGGGCACAAAACAGATCGATGAATCGTAACGGCCCGAGGGGCAGCGGAGCAAAACCGGCCACCCCGCACGCCCGCCTCGATCCCGGCTCAGTCCCGACTGCGTTCGGCCAGGCGCTCGATCAGCTGCTTGTTCACGAAGGCAGGGACCAGGCTGGAGACGTCGCCGCCGAACATCGCGACCTCCTTGACCAGGCTGGAGGCCAGGAACGAGTACTCCGGGCTCGTCGGCACGAAGACGGTCTCCACGTCGGTCAGCGAGGAGTTCATCTGGGCCATCTGGAGCTCGTAGTCGAAGTCGCTGACCGCGCGCAGCCCCTTCACGATCGCGTGGATGCCCTGCTCGTTGCAGAAGTCGGTGAGCAGGCCGGTGAAGGTGTCGACCCGCACGTTGGCGTAGTCCGCACAGGCCTCCGTGAGCATCGCCACGCGCTCCTCGGCGGAGAAGAGCCGGTTCTTGGACTGGTTGATCCCCACGGCCACGACCACCTCGTCAAAGAGCCCCGACGCTCGCGAGACGATGTCGATGTGGCCATTGGTCACCGGGTCGAACGACCCGGGGCAGACGGCTCGGCGCACGGACTCACTCCTCGATCGCGGGCATGGACGGGGCGTGACCGTACCAAAGCGTGGTCTCGCCGTACTTCTTCGCACGAGTGTCGGTGAAGCCCTCCGGCCAGCTCGGTTCCGGGCTCCGTGACGAGCGCTCCGCGACCACCAGCGCCCCCGGCACGAGCCAGCCGAACGCCATCAGGGCGGCCAGGTCGGCGGTGAGCGCCTCCTCGGCGAGCGGGTAGGGCGGGTCCAGGAACGCCAGGTCGTACGGCGCGGCCGGGGGTCGGCGCAGCGTCGCGGCCACCGAGCCGGCCACGACGTTGGCCTTGGTGAACCCGACCGACGCGGCGTTCGAGGAGATCAGCGTGGCCGTGCGACGGTCCTGCTCGACCAGGGTGACCACGCCGGCGCCCCTCGACCAGGCCTCGATGCCGACCGCGCCGGAGCCGGCGTACAGGTCGAGGAATCGCAGCCCGTGCAGGGAGCCGCACCAGGCCTCGACCGCGGAGAAGAGCGCCTCGCGGACCCGGTCGCTGGTGGGGCGGGTCTCCGAGCCACGCGGGGTGCTGATCCGTCGCCCGCCCGCGGCTCCACCGATGATCCGCGTCACGACTTCTCCATCCAGTCAGATTGCCGTGATCGTTCCAGTTCCGCCACCTGTCGGGCCAGCTCGGGGCTGGAGACGAGCTCCGGGTCGGTCGCCAGCAGTTCCAGCGCCGCCTCCCGGGCCTGGACGATGGTCTCCTCGTCGCGCAGCACTCGCAGCGTTTGCAGGCCCGAGCGGCGCCCGGACTGCGAGCGCCCCAGCACGTCGCCCTCGCGCCGCAGCTCCAGGTCGATCCGGCTCAGCTCGAAGCCGTCGGTGGAGGCCGCGACCGCCTCGAGCCGCTCCCGGGCCGGCGAGAGGACCGGAGTGTGGGTGACCAGCAGGCACAGACCGGGGTGGCCGCCGCGTCCCACTCGCCCGCGCAGCTGGTGCAGCTGGGAGACGCCGAAGCGATCGGCGTCGAGCAGGATCATCCCGGTGGCGTTGGCGACGTCGACGCCGACCTCGATCACGGTGGTGGCGACCAGCACGTCGATCTCCCCGGCGGCGAAGGCGCGCATGGTGCGGTCCTTCTCGTCCGGGTGCAGGCGTCCGTGCAGGATCGCCAGCCGCAGGTCGCCGAGCGGCCCGGCGCTGAGCTGCTCGGCGACCTCCTCGACCGCACTGGCCGGGATCGGCGGCACCTTCGCGTTGCCCTCCTCGTCGACGTCGACCTGGTCGACCTCGCCCTGCTCCGGCTCGTCCCCGGTGATCCGCGGACACACGACGTACACCTGGTGGCCGGCCGCGACCTCCTCACGGACCCGCTGCCAGACCCGGTCGATCCACTGGGGCTGCTCGGCCAGCGGTACCACGGTCGTCTGGATCGGCGCCCGGCCGGCGGGCAGTTCGGTGAGCGTGGACACCTCCAGGTCGCCGAAGACCGTCATCGCCACGGTCCGCGGGATGGGCGTCGCGGTCATCACCAGCACGTGGGGCGGGCTGCCGGCCTTGTCGGTCAGGGCGGCGCGCTGCTCGACCCCGAAGCGGTGCTGCTCGTCGACGACGACCAGTCCGAGATCGGCGAACCCGACCCGCTCCTCCAGCAGGGCGTGGGTGCCGACCACGATCCCGGCCTCCCCGCTCGCCATCCGCAGCATCGGCTCGGTCCGTTGTGCCTTGGTCATCGACCCGGTGAGCAGCGCGACCCCGGTGGCCTGGTCGGCCCCGCCCAGCATGCCTCCGCCGGCCAGGTCCCCCATCAGCGCGAGGATCGAGCGGTGGTGCTGCTGGGCCAGCACCTCGGTGGGAGCGAGCAGGGCGGCCTGCCCTCCGGAGTCGACGACCCGGAGCATCGCCCGCAGGGCCACCAGGGTCTTGCCGGACCCGACCTCGCCCTGGAGCAGCCGGTTCATCGGGTGGTCGCGGGCGAGGTCGGCGTCGATCTCGGCGCCGATCGCGCGCTGGCCGGCGGTCAGCTCGAAGGGCAGTCGGGCGTCGAAGGCAGCAAGCAGACCTCCGGCCCCGCCGGTCCGCGGCCGCGCCCCCAGCCGTCGTACGGCGTCGCGGCGGCGAGCCAGCACGATCTGCGTGACCAGGGCCTCGTCGAAGCGGAAGCGACGCTGGGCACGGGCGATCTGGTCCTGGTCGTCGGGGGCGTGGATCCAGTGCAGGGCGGTGTGCGCATCGACCAGGCCGTACCGCTCGCGCACCGGCGCCGGCATCAGTTCGGGCAGGTCGTCGACGACCGTCAGGGCGAAGGCCACCGCTCGTTGGATGTCCCACGAGTCCACGCCCTTGGTGAGCGGGTAGAGCGGGTAGTAGGCACCGATCGCGTCGACCGCCATCAGGGCGGTGTCGTCGCCCTTGTCACCGAAGAGCGCCATCTGCGGGTTGGTCAGCTGCCACTCGTCGCGGAAGCGCCCCACCTGGCCGACGAAGATGCCCTTGCGCCCCACCGCCAGGCGGCCTGCCTGCCACTGCGCCACGTACTCCTTCTTGGCGAAGAACGACATCCGGAGCGAGGGTCCGTCGGTGCGGAGCGTGGTGTCCAGGCGGTAGGCCGGTCGGCCCGTGCGCCGGTCCTGGTACGTGTGCGTCCGGCTCTGCACGATCTCGCCGACCAGGGTGAGCATCTGGCCGACCTGGAGGTCGGATACCTTGGTCAGCTCGGCGGTCTTGACGTAGCGACGCGGGAAGTGGTCGAGCAGGTCCCCGACGGTCCGGATGCCCAGGCCGTCGACGATCTTCTCGCGCTTCTTGGTGCTGTCGCCCAGGACCGTGGTCACCGGGGAGTCGAGCCCGATCACCGTCGTGCCACCGTCCTCATCGTCGAGCTCCTCGTCGAGCCGCCTGCACCGTCGCCCGGGTCATTCCACCCCGAGCAGGAGCGGGTAGCGCTCCTGCCCACCGTCGTACACCACGACGTCGACATGCGCGTGCTTCTCCTCCACGTGCGCTGCACAGCGTTGCGCCAGGCCGTCGGTGTCCTCGGCGCCGGAGACGATCGTGACCAGCTCGCCACCACCGCCGAGCAGCCGGTCCAGCACCTCGAAGGCCACCTCGTCACGGTCCTGGCCGATGACGGCGAAGTCGCCCGCGACGACCCCCAGCACGTCGCCGGGCTCGCAGGGGCCGGCCATCGTGATCGCCTGCTTCGCGGCCACCGTGATGGCGCCGTGTCGAGCGTGACGAGCGGTGGCGGTCATCTCCAGGACGTCCTGCTCGAAGGTGCGGGCGGGCTCGTGGACGGCCAGGGCTGCGAGCCCCTGCACCTGCGCCACGGTGGCCACCACCGCCACCCGGATGTCGGCGTCCTCCTCCGCGGTACGGGCAGCGATCTGCGCCACCCGCACGGAGTCGGCATCGTTGGGCAGCACGACCACCTCGGCGGCGCCGCAGTCCATGATCGCCTCGAGCAGTTGGCCCGTGGAAGGGCGCAACCCTGCCCCGCCCTCGACCACGACGGCGCCGGCGTCGCTGAAGAGCTGGGAGAGACCGGGGCCTGCGGAGACGACGATGATGCAACGGCCGGTGCGCTCGCTCGCGATCCGGCGTGCCTCCGCGACCTGCTCGGCGAAGTGCGTGACCCGGATCCGGTGCGGTCGGCCGGCCTCGATCCCGGCCTCGATCGCGGCGCCCACGTCGTCGACGTGCACGTGGACGTTCCAGAGCTCGTCGCGCCCGACGACGACCAGGGAGTCACCCAGGGCGGCCAGTGCCGAACGCAGTGGCGGAATCCGGTCCTCGTGGGCGTCGAGGAGGTACATCACCTCGTACGACGGACCGTCCGGGGTCAGGTCGCCCGAGGGCACCGGATCGCTCTGCGGTATCGGGATGCTCGGGCGGCGGGCCGGCGTGGTGACCGGGGTGGGGCGGCGCCCGGTCAGGACGGTCTCGGCGGCGTCGAGGAGCACGCTCAGCCCCCGGCCGCCGGCATCGACGACGCCGGCGTCGGCCAGCACCTTGAGCTGCTCGGGGGTGCGGGCCAGGGCTTCCCGGGCCCCGGCGGCAGCGGCGGCGACGACGTCGCGAGCCCGGGCATCGAGGTCCTCGGCGCGCCCCAGGGCGGCGTCGGCGGCCGCCCGGGCCACGGTCAGGATCGTGCCCTCGACGGGCGTCCCCACCGCGGCGTACGCAGCATCGGCGGCATCGCGCAGCGCGGCGGCCATCACGTCGGCGTTGCGCTCCTCGGCGCCGGCTGAGCCCAGGCGACGGGAGAAGGCTCCGATCAGCTCGCTCAGGATGACCCCGGAGTTGCCGCGGGCCCCCAGCAGGGCGCCCCGGCCGAAGGCGGCGAGCGCGGGAGCCAGCGGCGCCTCGTCGGGGCCACCGGCGGCTGCGATCGCGTCCCGGATCGCGTCCCGAGCTGCAGAGACGGTGAGGTACATGTTGGTGCCCGTGTCACCGTCGGGGACGGGATAGACGTTGAGCGCGTCGATCTCCTCGCGCGCCTCGGCGAGCACGTCGGTGGCGGTGTCGACGAAGCGCACCACGACCGCGAGCTGGATGGTGCCGCTGCGGGGTGCTTCCATCGCCTGCCTCGACTCGGGGACCGGGTGCGCCCGCGCTCAGCGGGTCGGCCCACAGGCTAGTGGCTGACCCACGATTCGCACGGGAGCGGGGCCATCGGATACTCTTCTTCGGTTGCCCGCTGGTCCGGGCACCTCGTACACACCTCAAACGTTGAAGGAGTCCACGGTGGCTGCCGTCTGTGACATCTGCGCCAAGAAGCCGGGCTTCGGGAACAACCGGCCGTGGTCCCGCAAGATTACGAAGCGTCGCTTCGACCCCAACATCCAGCGCGTCCGCGCCACCGTCAACGGCACCCCCAAGCGACTCAACGTCTGCACGGGCTGCCTGAAGGCCGGCAAGGTCTCCCGCTGACCTGATCCACGTCGACAGAGGCCGTCACCCCCGCTGGGGTGGCGGCCTCTGTTGCGTTGGGGGGGATTCACTGGTTAACCAGTGAATTGCGCACTTCACCCGGATAACTATCTGGGTGAAGTGCGGGTTTCCTGGGTGCATCGCGTCGGATTCACTGGTTAACCAGTGAATCCGACAGCCCCCATCAGAAGTGTGTCCAGCCCGTCGGTCCGTCGTACGGCGCACCGTCGAGTGTGACCTCGCCTCCGTCGATGCCCGGCTCCCCCACCCGACCGACCACCGACCAACCGGCCGGCACGCTCGCAGCATCCGAGAACGTCGCCAGCAGGGCGTGGTCATCACCCCCGCCCAGGATGAACTGCAACGGGTCCGCCCCCAGTGCCGCACCCACAGCGGTCAGGGGTTCGGCGATCTCGAACGCCTCCCGGTGCACGTCGATGGACACCCCCGACGCCGCAGCCAGGTGACCGACCTCGGCGAGCAGGCCGTCGGAGATGTCGATCATCGAGCTTGCGCCAGCGTCCGCGGCCACCTGCCCCTGGTCGTACGGCGGCTCCGGCCGCCGATAGGCCTCCACCAGCACCCGCGGCGAGCGGAAGCCGCGACCCAGCACCGCCAGTCCCCCGGCCGCCCAGCCCTGCCGCCCGACCAGGGCCAGTACGTCGCCCGGCTCGGCGCCCGATCGGACCACCGGTGCCTGCGTGCACGCGCCGAGCACGGTGACCGCGATGACCACCTGATCCGCGGTGGTCAGGTCTCCGCCGATCACACTGGCGCCGACCAGCGCGCACTCGGCGGCGAACCCCCGCGCGAAGTCGAGTGCCCACTGAACCGGCAGGTCGGGCGGGGCCGCGAGCCCGATGGTGAGTGAGGTGGCGCGACCACCCATGGCGTTGATGTCGGACAGGTTCTGGGCGGCCGCACGATGCCCCACGTCCTCCGCGCTCGCCCAGTCGCGCCGGAAGTGGCGACCCTCGACCATGAGGTCCGTGGAGACGACCACGTGCCCGGTCCGAACCCGGACGACGGCCGCGTCGTCACCGGGGCCGATGAGCACGTGCTCACCCTGCTCGAAGAGTTCGGAGAGGGCCGAGATCAGCCCGAACTCGCCGATGTCGGCCAAGGTTGCGTCTGGGGGGAGGGCCATGTCCCCATCCCACCAGACGGTGCAGGCGATCCGGCGGCTGACCACCTATCGACACGCGCGTCTCTACCGGTAGGTTGACGCACGACACAGCCCGTACAGACGAGGAGCACCACGATGGTCGTCCAGGCGTACATCCTGATCCAGACCGATGTCGGCAAGGCCGCCGAGGTCGCCACCGCCATTGCCCAGGTCAAGGGCGTCACCCTCGCCGAGGACGTCACGGGCCCCTACGACGTGATCGTTCGCGCCGAGGCCCGCAACGTCGACGAGCTCGGCAAGCTGGTGGTGTCGAAGGTGCAGAACCTCGACGGCATCACGCGCACGCTCACCTGCCCGGTCGTGCACATCTGAGTGACCGCGCCCGTTCGTCGCCGACGCCCCGTGTCCACGCGGACGCGGGGCGTCGTCGTACGTCGTGGTGTGGCGGGGCTGGGCGTCGGACTGGCCGGACTGGTCCTGCTGTCCGCCTGCACCGGCGGTCCGGTGCAGATCGAGGACCCGGGCGCCTCGGCGTTGGACCGGGCTGCGTGCGAGACGTTCCTTGAGGCAGTGCCCGACAGGCTCGCCTCCCAGGAGCAGCGCGCGGTCGCGCCGGCAGATGCGCTGGGTGCTGCCTGGGGCGATCCCGCGATCACGTTGACCTGTGGAGTGTCGCTACCCGACGACTTCGACGCGTTCGCCACCTGCGAGGAGGCGAACGGTGTGGGCTGGTTCGTCTCGTCGGCCGAGCGGGAGGACCAGGAGTCCGACGTGACCTTCACCGCCGCTGGTTTCCGTCCGATCGTCCAGGTGCACCTACCTGCGTCGTACCGGCCGGAGGGTGCGGCCGCGGTGATCTCGCAGTTGGCCGAGCCGGTGCGGGATCACCTCACGTTGGTCCAACCCTGCACATAAGGCGCAGTTTCATCATGGGATGCAGCCGAACCTGCGGTTCCCATGCTCTGCACACCCAAGGAAGCGCGGGTTGAGCTGCATCCCATGGTGAACCGTCAGCGCAGGCCCGTACCCCGAGCCAGCGCCAGCTGGATCAGCCGGTCCACCAGCGCCGGGTAGTCCAGCCCACTGGCCGCCCACATCTGCGGGAACATCGAGGTCGGCGTGAACCCCGGCATCGTGTTCAGCTCGTTCACCACCAGCGACCCGTCGGGCATCACGAAGAAGTCCACCCGGGCCAGCCCCTCACAACCCGCCGCCTCGAAGGCCTGGGCCGCGAGCTCGCGCAACCGCGCCGAGACCTCCGGGTCCAGATCCGCCGGGATGTCGATCTCGGTCGACTTCCCGGGCAGGTACTTCGCCTCGAAGTCGTAGAACTCGTGGTCGCCGCCGACCCGCAGCTCCGCCGGCAGACTGGTCTCGGCCGAGCCGTCCAGCCGCTGCAGGACCCCGCACTCCACCTCACGCGCGCCCTCGGCCGACACCTCGACGAGCACCTTCGGGTCGTGCCGCAGCGCCTCCTCGATACCGGCGTCCAGACCGGCCTCGTCGTGCGCCTTGGAGATCCCGATGCTCGACCCACCCCGGGCCGGCTTCAGGAAGAGCGGGTAGCCCAGCTCGGCCGCGCGCGCCCGACAGGCCGCCGGGTCGGCGTCCCACTCCCGCTGGGTCACGGTCACCGACGGCATCACCGGCAGTCCGGCCGCGGCCAGCACCACCTTCATGTACGCCTTGTCCATGCTCACTGCCGAGGCCAGCACCCCCGAGCCGACGTAGCGCACCCCGGCCATCTCGAACATGCCCTGGATCGTGCCGTCCTCGCCCCACGGACCGTGCAGCAGCGGGAAGACCACGTCGACATCCCCGAGGGCGTACGGCGCCCGGCTGGGCTCGCTGACCACCAGGGCCGTCGAGTCACGGTCGGGCGCCAGCGCGATCGCGGCGCGCTCGCCGTCGACACGGGGCAGCCGGTCGGCAGCCGTGATCCGCAGCAGCTCCGGGTCGCCCGACTCCAGCACCCACCGGCCGTCGGTCGCGATGCCGATGGGCACGACGTCGTAGCGCTCGGGATCGATGGCCTGCAGGACGCTTCCCGCGGTCACGCACGAGATCGCGTGCTCGCTGGAGCGACCGCCGAAGACGACGGCGACGCGGACCTTGCGGGTCTCATCGGGGCGGGGGGAGGGCTGATTCATCGCTGCGACCCTACCGGCCTAGGCTCGTCGCCATGACCGAGGACTCCCCCGCCCAGCAGCGTGATCTGAAACCCTCGACCCTGGCCGTCACGGTCGGACGCCCTCCGCACACGCCCGACGAGCCGCTCAACGTCCCGATCACGATGGCCTCCACGTACGTCGCCGGGGGCGACCGGGAGTACGGCCGCTACGGCAACCCCACCTGGCAGGCCTTCGAGGAGGCCCTGGGCGCCCTCGAGGGCGGCCGCTGCCTAACCTTCGCCTCCGGCCTCGCCGCCGTCGCCACCGTCTTCGACCTCGTCGGCCACGACGCCAAGGTGGTGGCTCCGGCCCACTCCTACAACGGCACGGTGCTGCAGCTGGCCGACCTGCAGATGCGCGGGCGGCTCCGGGTCGAGCTGGTCGACGTCACCGACACCGCAGCGGTGATCGCGGCCTGCGACGACGCCGCCCTCGTCTGGCTGGAGTCCCCCACCAACCCGGCCCTGGAGATCGCGGACATCCCCACGATCGCGGCCGCCGCCCGGGAGGCCGGCGCGTACGTCGTGGTCGACAACACCTTCGCCACCCCGCTGCTCCAGCAGCCGCTCGACCTCGGTGCCGACCTCGTCGTGCACTCCGCGACCAAGTTCCTCGCCGGCCACAGCGATGTGCTGATGGGCGCGATCGTGGTCCGTGACGACGAGCTGTTCAGCGTGCTCAAGGGACGCCGCGATCTGCTGGGCGCCGTACCCGGCACCCTGGAGGCGTTCCTGGCGTTGCGCGGGCTGCGGACGCTGCACCTGCGGGTGGAACGGTCCCAGGCCAACGCGCAGGAGCTCGTCGCGCGCCTGGAGCAGCACGAGGCGGTGGGCGAGGTCCGCTACCCCGGCTTCGGCGGCATCGTTTCGATCGTGCTCGCCCAGGGCGCGCTCGCGGCCGACCTGCTCACCCACAAGACCAAGCTGTGGGTGCACGCCACCTCGCTGGGCGGCGTGGAGTCCACCTTCGAACGGCGCCGCCGCTGGAAGTCGGAACCGGCCACGATCCCCGACGCCCTGGTCCGGATGTCGGTGGGCATCGAGGACGTCGAGGACCTGTGGGACGACCTGCGCACCGCGCTGGACACCCTCACCTGATCGAGCTCAGTCCGACTCGGCCTTCGGGTCGCGGGCGATGAAGGCGTCCATCATCTCGTTGGCCGTCATCCGGCCGGCCACGACGGCGTCCACGTGCTGCGCGATCGGCGCATCCACCCCGGTGCGCTGGGCCAGCGCGAGCAGCGAGGAGCAGGACTTCGCACCCTCGGCCACCTGGCTGGTGCTCGCGTAGATCTCGTCGGTGGTCATGCCCTGACCGAGCTTCTCCCCGAAGCTGCGGTTGCGCGAGAGCGGCGAGGAGCAGGTCGCGACCAGGTCGCCCAGGCCGGCGAGACCCATCAGGGTCAGCGGGTTGGCGCCCAGCGCCATGGCGAGGCGAGCGGTCTCGGCCAGCCCTCGGGTGATCACCGAGGCCGTGGTGTTGTCCCCGAAGCCCAGCCCGACCGCCATGCCGACCGCGAGGCCGACGACGTTCTTGTAGGCGCCGCCGAGCTCGCACCCGAGGACGTCGGTGGTGGTGTACGGCCGGAACGCGGGCGAGTGGCACCGCTGCTGGATCGTCTTGGCCACCGTCTCGTCCGCGCAGGCCACCACGGAGGCTGCCGGCTCCCGGCGGGCGATCTCCATGGCCAGGTTCGGTCCGCTGATCACCGCGATCCGCTCGGGTCCGGCGCCGGTGACCTCGGCGATCACCTCGCTCATCCGCTCCAGGGTGCCGAGCTCGACGCCCTTCATCAGCGAGACGATCACCGCATCGTCGGAGATGTACGGCGCCCACTGCGCGAGGTTGCCGCGCAGGGTCTGCGACGGGGTCGCCAGCACCACCATGTCCGCTCCGTGCAGCGCCTTCTCCGGGTCGGCGGTGGCGCTCACCCCCGGCGGCAGCTGGATGCCCGGCAGGTAGCCCGGGTTCTCGTGCGTCTGGTTGATCGCGTCCGCGACCTCCTCGCGCCGTGCCCAGAGGACCACCTCGTTGCCCGCGTCGGCGAGCACCAACGAGAAGGCGGTGCCCCACGAACCTGCACTGAAGACGGCAACCTTGCCTCGGCTCGTCACTGGCGATCCTCCATGTCCTCGGGCGTCGGCTCGTCCGACGCCGTGTCCTGTGCTGCGGGGCGCTGCTGGTGCTTCTTCGGGTTGCCGATCTCGCTGACGCCGGCGGCGCGCGGGTCGAAACGCTCGGCCGGGGCCTTCTCGCCGCGGATCTCCTCGACCAGGGCGGTCAGGGCAGCCATGATCCGGTCGGTGGCCTCGGCCACGACCGAGGCCGTCGCCGGCCGGTCGAGCAGGTCGCTGAGGTCGACCGGGTCGCCGGCCTTCATGGTCAGGTGCTTGCGCGGGAAGGGCCGCGGCCTCGTGGAGTACGGCGCGAGGAGCTCCTGGGCACCCCACTGGCCCACGGGGATGACCGGACACCGGGTGGCCAGGGCGATCCTGGCCGCGCCCGACTTGCCGGTCATCGGCCACAGGTCCGGGTCCCGGGTGATCGTGCCCTCGGGGTAGACGACCACGCACTCGCCGGCATTCACGGCCGCCACGGCCGCGTCGTACGCCCCCACCGCGGAGCGGGTCAGACGCTCGACGGGGATCTGCCCGGCGGCGGTGAGGAACCCGGCGAGGGCCCGGTTCTTGAACAACCCGGACTTGGCCAGGTAGCGCGGCACGCGACCGTGGTCGTGGACGAAGTGCGCCGACATGAACGGGTCCACGTGGGAGAGGTGGTTGAACACCACGATGCAGCCGCCGGTGGCCGGGATCTTCTCACCGTCGATCCAGGTGTGCCGGCTGACCGCCCACAGGGCGGACTTCACGATGGGCGCGCCCACCACGAACGGCCAGCCACGATCCTTCGGGGTGCTGCGAACTGTCACGTCGATCCTTGTCGCTCCGGGGGCGTGGGCCCGAGACCGGCCCGGTGTCGTGTGCAGGCTACTCGGTCACCGCCTCGTGCTGTCTCGCCACGACACGCGCTTCGGCTCGAGCGGGCGACACCTGAGAGGATCGGCCCCGATGAGCGAGCAGCAGTTCGCCGTGGTGGTGCCGGTCAAGCCGCCCGCCCGCGGAAAGTCACGACTGGTCGGTGTCGCCGACCGGCATCGGCGCGCCCTCGCGGAGGCCTTCGCACTCGACACCGTGACGGCGGCGCTCGCCTCCGACCGCGTGGGTCAGGTGCTCGCCGTCACCGATGACGTCCACCTCGCCACCGCGCTCGGCGCACTCGGCTGCTCGGCGATCCCGGACGGCGTCAGCGCCGACCTGAACGGCAGTCTGCGTCAGGCGGCTGCGGAGGCAGGTCGGCGGTGGCCTGAGCACGCCGTCGCCGCCCTTTGCGCCGACCTCCCGGCGCTTCGCCCCGACGACCTGGATGCCGCCCTGGACCGGGCGGCCGGTCTGGTCGCCGAGGGCCGGGCATGCTTCGTCGCGGACGCGGCCGGCGTGGGTACGACGCTGTACTGCGCCCCGCACGATCGGTTCGCCCCCCGGTTCGGCGCCGACTCGCGGGCCGCACACCTGGCGACCGGAGCCGTCGAGATCGCCGGTGACCTCGTCTCGTTGCGTCGCGACGTGGACGACGTCGACGACCTGGCGGCGGCGGGGCGACTCGGGCTCGGCGCGCACACCCTGAGCGCCACGATCGAGCCCCTGACGCAGTGATGGTGGGTCGCCCGGTGCGGGCGACCCACCATCCACGGCGGTGCAGGTGCGAGGCGATCAGGCCTTCTTGGCGGGCGCCTTCTTGGCCGCCGGTGCCTTCTTGGCCGGAGCCTTCTTCGCAGGCGCCTTCTTGGCGGGCGCCTTCTTCGCCGCCGGAGCCTTCTTCGCTGCCGGTGCCTTCTTGGCCGGAGCCTTCTTCGCCGGCGCCTTCTTGGCGGGCGCCTTCTTCGCCGCCGGAGCCTTCTTGGCCGGAGCCTTCTTCGCCGGCGCCTTCGTCGCAGGCGCCGCCTTCGTGGCAGGCGCTGCCTTCGTGGCGGGAGCCTTCTTCGCAGGCGCTGCCTTCGTGGCGGGAGCCTTCTTGGCGGGAGCCTTCTTGGCCGCCGCCTTGCCGCCAGGTGCCGCGTTGCGGACGGCGGTGGCCGCCGCACCGGCGGTGGCGCCGGCCTTCTTGGCGGCCGGAGCGGCCGCGGCGAGCGTCAGCTTCGGCAGCTTCTTGGCGCCGGAGACGACGTTCTTCAGATCAGCGCCGGGGCTGAACTTCGGGACCGCGGTCTTCTTGGCCTTGATCCGTGCACCCGTCTGGGGGTTGCGGACCCAGCGTGCTTCGCGGATGCGCTTCTCGAACGACCCGAAGCCGGTGATGGCGACCTTCTCCCCCTTCGCCACCTCCCGCGTGATCGTGTCGAGGACGGACTCGAGCGCGTGAGCCGCCGCCTTGCGGTTGCCCTCGTAGCGTGCCGCGAGGGTGTCGATGAGCTGTGACTTGTTCACTAGCTTCCCTTCCAATGAACCGGAGCGCCGAGCCGTTGCTCGACTATCTCCAACGCACGCTAGGGATTCGTGGCACGGGTCACAATGACCACGCCGGGTGGTCGGTCGGCTATTTTCCCGCCTGCCCCAGCGGGTTCCGGACACGTTTCCACCCGGGTGGCGTCGGTCCTGAGCACGGTGTCGATCGGGAAATGACGAGAATCCCCAAGCAGGCTTGGGGATTCTCGATGTCGAGTGGCCGCGCGTGCGGCCGGTGACGGCTCGCGAGCCGCCCCGGAACCGTCAGAGAGTGGCGGGCTTCCAGCTCGGACGCGTGCTCTCGTACGCCGCGATGTCATCGGCGTGCGACAACGTGATGCCGATGTCGTCGAGGCCCTCGAGCAACCGCCAGCGCGTGTAGTCGTCGATGTCGAAGGGGGCCTCGAACACGTCGTCACCGTCGTCGGCCCGCACGGTGCGCGACTCGAGGTCGACGGTGACGGTCGAGCCGGGGTTGCTCTCCAGCAGCTCCCACAGCTTTTCGACGACTGCCACGTCCACCTGTGCCGCGACCAACCCGGCCTTGCCGGAGTTGCCCCGGAAGATGTCGGCGAAGCGGGCCGAGATGACGGCGCGGAAGCCGTAGTTCTGCAGGGCCCACACCGCGTGCTCGCGCGACGAGCCGGTGCCGAAGTCGGGGCCCGCCACGAGAACCGACCCCGCGGCGTACGCCTCGTTGTTCAGCACGAACGAGGGGTCGTTGCGCCAGGCGGCGAAGAGGCCGTCCTCGAAGCCGGTGCGGGTGACCCGCTTGAGATAGACCGCCGGGATGATCTGGTCGGTGTCGACGTTGCTGCGTCGCAGGGGCACCCCGACGCCGGTGTGGCTGGTGAACTTGTCCATCGGGATCTCCTCAGAGCTCGGGCAGGTCGGCCGGGGAGGACAGGGTGCCGCGGATCGCCGTGGCGGCCGCGACGGGGACCGAGACCAGGTGGGTCCGGCCGCCCTTGCCCTGTCGTCCCTCGAAGTTCCGGTTGCTGGTGGACGCGCTGCGCTCTCCGGGCTCGAGCTGGTCGGGGTTCATGCCCAGACACATCGAGCACCCGGCCCCGCGCCACTCGGCGCCGGCCTCCTTGAAGATGACGTCGAGGCCCTCCTCCTCGGCCTGCAGACGCACCCGTACGGACCCCGGCACCACCAGCAGACGGGTGTCCTTGTCGACCTTGCGGCCCTCGATGATCGAGGCCGCCAGCCGCAGGTCCTCGATCCGGCCGTTGGTGCAGGAGCCGACGAAGACGGTGTCGATGGGCACCTCGCGCATCGGCGTACCGGGCTCGAGCGCCATGTACTCCAACGCCTTCTCGGCGGCGCCGCGGTCCTGCGGGTCGGCGAAGTCGGCGGGGTTCGGGACGGTCGCGCCCAACGGGACGCCCTGTCCGGGGTTGGTGCCCCAGGTGACGAAGGGCGTCATCGTGGAGGCGTCGAGGACGATCTCCTCGTCGAAGGTGGCGTCGTCGTCGGTGCGCAGCGAGCGCCAGTGCTCGACCGCGGCGTCCCAGTCCGCGCCCCGGGGCGCCTCGGGGCGGCCCTCGATGTAGTCGAAGGTCGTCTGGTCGGGAGCGATCATCCCGGCCTTCGCGCCCCACTCGATGCTCATGTTGCAGACGGTCATCCGGGCCTCCATCGAGAGCTCCTCGATGGCCTGGCCGCGGTACTCGACGATGTAGCCCTGGCCGCCACCGGTACCGGTGTGCGTGATCAGGGTGAGCACCATGTCCTTGGCGGTGACGCCCGGCGGCAGGCTTCCGTTGATCGTGACCGCCATGGTCTTCGGCTTGGCCTGCATCAGCGTCTGCGTGGCCAGCACGTGCTCGACCTCGGAGGTGCCGATGCCGAAGGCGATCGCACCGAAGGCACCGTGGGTGCTGGTGTGGCTGTCCCCGCAGACGATCGTCATGCCGGGCTGGGTCAGACCGAGCTGCGGGCCCACCACGTGCACGATCCCCTGCTCGATGTCGCCGAGCGGGTGCAGCCGTACGCCGAACTCCTCGGCATTGCGGCGCAACGCCTCGACCTGGGTCCGCGAGACCGGGTCGGCGATCGGCTTGTCCCAGTCGAGCGTGGGGACGTTGTGGTCCTCCGTGGCCAGGGTGAGGTCGGGACGTCGTACCTGGCGCCCGGCGAGACGGAGTCCGTCGAAGGCCTGGGGGGAGGTCACCTCGTGAATGAGGTGCAGGTCGATGAAGAGCAGGTCCGGCTCTCCGTCGGCAGAACGGACGACGTGCTCGTCCCAGACCTTCTCGGCCAGGGTCTTGCCCATGACTGACTCCTCATCGACGACGTGGTCCACGGACACCCGTGGTCCGATCCCGGGTGGATCCCGGGTGATCTGTGCAGGTCACACACTCTAGCGCTTGCATCCCATGATCTGAGACGGCAGTATTGCCATATGGACAACACTAGCGGTGTCGGCGTTCTCGACAAAGCGGCCCTCGTGCTCACGGCGCTGGAGTCGGGCCCTGCCACCCTGGCCGGTCTCGTCGCCGGCACCGGGCTGGCCCGACCCACCGCCCACCGACTTGCGGTGGCCCTCGAGCACCACCGGCTGGTGGCCCGCGACATGCAGGGCCGCTTCGTCCTGGGTCCGCGCCTGGCCGAACTGTCCGCCGCCGCCGGCGAGGACCGTCTGCTCGCGACCGCCGGCCCCGTGCTCGCCCGCCTGCGCGACATCACTGGCGAGTCCGCCCAGCTGTGGCGCCGCCAGGGTGAGCACCGTGTCTGCGTCGCCGCCGCCGAGCGCCCCAGCGGCCTGCGCGACACCATCCCGGTCGGCTCGCAGCTGACCATGCGCGCCGGGTCGGCGGCTCAGGTGCTGCTGGCCTGGGAGGACCCCGAGCGGATCCACCGCGGCCTGCAGAACGCGGCCTTCTCCGCCGCCGCCCTCTCCGGGATCCGTCGCCGCGGCTGGGCCCAGTCGGTCGGCGAACGTGAGCAGGGCGTCGCCTCGGTCTCCGCGCCCGTGCGCTCCCCCGGCGGCAAGATCATCGCGGCCGTCTCGGTCTCCGGCCCCCTCGAGCGACTCTCCCGTCAGCCCGGCCGGATGCACGCGCCGGCGGTGCTCGCGGCCGCCGAGCGGCTCAGCGAGTCCCTGCGTCGCGCTGCCGCCGAGTGAGGCGCTGACGCGTCAGAAGAGAGCGTCCTGCTCGAGCTCGAGCAGGAGCTGCTTGCGCTGCACACCGCCGGCGTACCCGGTCAGCGTGCCGTCGGCGCCGATCACCCGGTGGCACGGGATCACGATCGGGATCGGGTTGCGGCCGTTGGCCAGCCCCACGGCCCGGGACGCCGCGTTGGTCATCCCGAGCCGGTGCGCGATCTGGCCGTACGTCGCGGTCTCGCCGAAGCCGATCCCCTGCAGCTGTTCCCAGACCCGCTGCTGGAAGGGCGTGCCCGCCGGGGCCAGCGGCAGGTCGAACTCCGACAGTTCGCGAGAGAAGTAGGCCCGCAGCTGCCGGGTCGCCTCGGCCAGGACGGGGTGCCGGTCGTCGCGGGCACCACGCGGGCGCCCGCTGCGGTCGTCGTACGGCGAGAAGTCGATCGCGGTGATCGCTCCGTCGTACTCGACGATCCGCAGCTCACCGATCGGCGAGTCCAGCACGGTGTACATCTCAGTTCCCCTCGTCGTCCCGCGATGCCAGGGGCGGCATCAGGGTGTTCCACAGGTGCAGCAGGGCGTAGGAGCTCCACGGGCGCCAGCCCTCGCTGCCCGTCACGACCTGCTCGGCATCGTGGCCCAGGCCGTTCAGCGCATTGCGCACCCCGACGTCGGTGGGCAGGAAGACGTCCGGGTGCGCCAGCGCCCGCAGCGCGATGTAGTCGGCCGTCCACTGGCCGATGCCGGGAAGGTCCAGCAGCTGACGCCGTACCGCGTCGCGGTCCGGCCCGCGATCGAGGGCGATCCGCCCCTCGGCGAGCGACCCGGCCAGCCCCACCAGCGCGACCCCCCGCGCGCGCGGCATCGGCAGCCCGCCGGGGTCCACGGCCGCGATCGCCGCCGCGGTCGGGAAGAGGTGGGTGAGTCCCGGGATGTCGGTGGCCACCGGCCGACCGTGCTGCGCGACCAGTCGACCGGTGACGGTGCCGGCGCCCGCCACCGAGACCTGCTGGCCGATCACCGCGCGGATCGCGACCTCGTTGCCGTCGATCTGTCCGGGCACCCGCAACCCGGGCGTGGCCGTCACCAACGGCGCCAGGACCGGGTCGGCGAGCAGGTGCTCGTCGACCGCGACGGGATCGCAGTCGGCGTCCACGAGCCGACGGGTCCGCTCGAGCGCGGCGGCGGTGTCGCGCAGGTCAGCGAGGGCGAAGGTCGCCCGCACGAAGGCCGTCCCGGCAGCGGGCTCGGCGTCTCGGACGTCGAGCCGGACCGTTCCCGGGCCGTGGGGCAGGTCGAGGGTGCGGGCGTACCAACCCCGGCCGGCCACCTCCACACCCGGGATCAGGTGGTGGGCCAGGAACCGCAGCAGCGCCGTGCCTGCGAACGGGGTGCGCACCGCGATCCGCAACGAGACCGTGCCGGTGGCCTCCGCGGCACCGCGGCGCCCGCGCAGCTCGGTCGGGGTGGCCGCGTAGACCTCCCGGATGGTGTCGTTGAACTGGCGCACGCTGGCGAACCCGGCCGCGAACGCGACGTCCGCGTAGCCCAGCTGCGTGGTCTCGATCAGCACCCGCGCGGTCTGCGCCCTCCGCGCCCGGGCCAGGGCCAGCGGGCCGGCACCGAGCTCGCTGGTCAGGACCCGGTTGAGGTGCCGGGCGGAGTAGCCCACCCGCCGGGCCAGACCGTCGACGCCCTCGCGGTCGACGACGCCGTCAGCCACCAGCCGCATCGCCCGACCGGCGACGTCGGCGGCGACGTCCCAGCGCGGACTGCCCGGGGTGGCGTCCGGCAGGCACCGTTTGCACGCCCGGAAGCCGGCCGACTGCGCCGAGGCCGCGGTCGGGTGGAAGGCGACGTTGCGCCGAGCCGGCGTCCGAGCCGCACAGGAGGGTCGGCAGTAGATCCGCGTCGTACGCACCGCGGTGTAGAAGACGCCGTCGAAACGTCGGTCGCGCGACAACACGGCGCGATAGCAGACCTCGTCGTCGAGGAGCTCTGCCACGGAGGTCATGCCCTCATCATGCGGCATCGCCCGACGCGGCTTCTCGCGGGATTCGGACACCGCGGCGTAGCGCCCGGTGAGCGTGAGACCGATCACGAGTTCAACCATCGTCGGCCGGCGCTGTTAAGGTTAGGCAACCCTAAT
Organism: Nocardioides sp.; assembly: GCF_041600255.1. Taxonomy (GTDB): domain Bacteria; phylum Actinomycetota; class Actinomycetes; order Propionibacteriales; family Nocardioidaceae; genus Nocardioides. The sequence goes on from NZ_JBFIKK010000023.1 coordinate 25,537, forward strand.
CCCCGATTGGTGAGGACCCGTCCGATGCACGCCCTTCGCTGGCTCATGCTGACCGCCACGCTCGCCGCCTTCTCGATGCTCGGCGCCTGCAGCGGCGACGACGGCCCCAAGGTCGTCGTCTACAACGCCCAGCACGAGGAACTGATCAGCGTGGTGGCGGAGGCCTTCACCGAGGAGACGGGCATCAAGGTCGAGCTGCGCAACGGCTCCGACCTCGAGCTGGCCAACCAGATCGTCACCGAGGGCGACGCCTCCCCCGCCGACGTCTTCCTCACCGAGAACTCCCCCGCCATGGCCTTCGTCGGCTCGCGCGACCTGCTGGCGCCGCTGGGCGCCACGACGCTGGAGAACATCCCCGCCCGCTTCCGCGCCGCCGACGACCACTGGACCGGCTTCGCGGCACGCTCGACCGTGCTCGCCTACAACACCGACCAGGTCAGCACCGAGGAGCTGCCCGACTCCCTGATGGAGCTGGCCGAGCCGCAGTGGCGCGACCGGATCTCGTTCAGCCCCACCGGCGCCGACTTCCAGGCCATCGTGGCGGCGGTCCTCGATCTCGAGGGCGAGGAAGCCACCCGCGAGTGGCTCGAGGGCATCAAGGCCAACGGCACCGTCTACGACGGCAACAACGTCGTGCTGGAGTCGGTCAACTCCGGGCAGAGCGACGCCGGCGTGATCTACCACTACTACTGGTACCGCGACCAGGAGGAGTCGGGCGTCAACAGCGACAACACCGCCCTGCACTACTTCGAGGCGGGCGACCCCGGAGCCTTCCTCAGCCTCTCCGGCGCCGCCCTGCTCGCGAACGGCGACAACCCCGAGCAGGCGCAGGAGTTCCTCGACTACCTCACCGGCACCGAGGGCCAGCAGGTGATCGCCGACAGCTACGCGCTGGAGTTCCCGCTGAACCCGGCCGTGCAGCTGGACCGGGCCGGGGTCCCCGCCCTGTCGGAGCTCTCCCCGCCCGAGGTCGACTCCGCCGACCTCGACAGCGAGACCGTGATCCGACTGATGACGGACGTCGGATTCCTGTGAACCCACGGGGCCGCACCGCCCTGTCCCCCCTGCCCCTGGTGATCGGTGCAGCGGTTGCTGCGCTGACCCTGATCCCGTTCGGCTACGTCCTCGTCGCGACGGTCGACATGGGGCTCACCCAGCTGCTGGAGCTGCTGCTCCGCCCCCGGGTCGGAGAGCTGCTCTCCAACACCGTGCTGCTGCTGCTCGGCACCGTCGCGCTGAGCCTGGTGCTCGGTGTCGGTGGAGCGCTGGCGGTGGTGCGCACCGACGTACCGTTCCCGCTGGTCTGGCATGCCCTGCTCTCGGCCCCACTCGCCATTCCGGCGTTCGTGAACTCCTACGGCTGGGTCTCGCTGACGCACGCGGTGCAGTCCTACCCCGGCGCCGTCCTGGTGGTCTCGCTCTCCTACTACCCGCTCGTCTACCTGCCCGTGGTCGCCTCGCTCAGCGTGCTCGACGCCGCCAGCGAGGAGGTCGCCTGGTCCCTGGGGCGCTCGCGGGTGCGCACCGTCGCCACGGTGGTGCTCCCGCGGATCGCGCCGGCGGTGCTGGGCGGCGCACTGCTGGTCGCGCTGCACGTGCTGGCCGAGTTCGGCGCTCTCCAGCTCCTGGCCTTCCAGACGTTCACCACCGCCATCTACGGCCAGTACCGCTCCGCGTTCGCCAGCGAGGGCGGCACGGTCCTGGCCGGGGTCCTGGTCACCGCCTGCGTCCTGCTGCTCACCCTGGAGCTGCTGGCCCGCGGCCGGCGTCGCTGGGCGCGGGTCGGGTCGGGCACCGGGCGCCCCGCCGAGCCGGTCCGGCTGGGCCGGGCCCGACTCCCGGTCGTGCTGGTCCTGGTCGGCGTGGTGGCGCTGACCCTCGGCGTTCCGCTCTACGCGCTCGGGCGCTGGCTGGTGCTGGGCTCCTCGACCGAGTTCGTCACCAGCGAACTCGCCTCCGCCTTCGGCAGCACGCTCGGGCTGGCGGCCGGGGGCGCCCTGCTGACCACCCTGCTGGCCCTCGCGCCGGCCTGGCTCGCCGTACGGCGCCGCGGCATGCTCGCCGTCCTGCTCGAGCGGGCCACCTACACCGCCAACGCCCTGCCCGGGATCGTGGTCGCGCTCGCGCTGGTCTGGGTGACGATCCGAGTGGTGCCGTCGATCTACCAGACGCTGCCGGTGCTGCTCGCGGCCTACGCGATCCTCTTCCTGCCCCGGGCCGTGGTGAGCGTGCGCTCCTCACTCGAGCACGCCCCGGTCGTGCTGGAGGAGATCTCGCACAGCCTCGGCCAGTCGAGCTGGAACACCTTCCGCCGGGTCACCGTCCCGCTCGTCGCCCCCGGCCTCGGCGCCGGTGCTGCCCTGACGTTCCTGGCGATCAGCACCGAGCTGACCGCCACCCTGATCCTCGCCCCGACCGGGACCAGCACGCTGGCCACCGAGTTCTGGTCCGACTCCTCGGCGGTCCGCTACGGCGCGGCTGCGCCGTACGCGCTGCTGCTGATCCTCGTCTCCCTGCCCGCCACCTGGCTGCTCGCTCGCCAGGCCCAACCCCGGGAGTCGTCGTGAGCGATGTCCGCATCGAAGGCCTCACCAAGTCGTACGGCGCCGCGCCCGTCCTGCAAGGGCTCGACCTGCACGTGGCGGCCGGCTCGATCACCTCGGTGCTCGGTCCGTCCGGCTGCGGCAAGAGCACCCTGCTGCGGATCGTGGCCGGCTTCGTGCGCCCCGACGCCGGCTGTGTCCGCGTCGGCGACCGGGTCGTCGACGACGCGAGCACCCACGTGCCGGCCCAGCGCCGCGGCGTCGGCTACGTGCCCCAGGAAGGGGCGCTCTTCCCGCACCTGACCGTGGGCCAGAACATCCTCTTCGGACTCCCCCGGCTGTGCCGGACCGCGACCCGGCTCGACGAGATGCTCGAGCTGGCGGAGCTGCCCCAGGACCTGGCCCGGCGCTACCCCCACGAGCTCTCCGGCGGCCAGCAGCAGCGCGTCGCCCTGGCCCGCGCCCTGGCGCCGCGGCCGGTCGTGGTCCTGCTGGACGAGCCCTTCTCCTCGCTCGACACCACGCTGCGGGTCAGCGCCGGGCGCAGTGTCGCCCGGGTGCTGCGGCACGCGGGCGCCACCGCCATCCTGGTCACCCACGACCAGGGCGAGGCGCTCTCGCTCAGCGACGAGGTCGCGGTGATGCGGGCCGGCCGGTTCGTCCAGGTCGCCGCCCCGGGCACGCTCTACAACCGGCCCGCGGACCCGGCCATCGCCCTCTCCGTCGGCGGCGGCACGCTGCTGCCGGGCACGGTCACCGGTCACCGGGTGCGCACCGAGCTGGGCGAGCTCTCCACCAGCCAGGTCAGCGGCGACGGCGAGGCGCTGGTGCTGGTGCGCCCCGAGCAGCTCGACCTGGGCAGCAGCCCGTTCCACGCGATCAGCGCGCGGGTCCGCGACGTCGACTACCACGGCGCCCAGATCGTGGTCGTGCTCGCGCTGCCCTCCGGCCACACGGTCACCGCGCGCGGCCCGGCGACGGCTCCCCCGGCGATCGGCGACGAGGTCGGCATCCGGGTGCTCGGGGAGGTCCGGACCTACCCGGCGGCGGAGGTCTCATGACGCTGACCCCGCTCCGGCTCGACTCCCCCGGACTCGAGCTCCTCACTCCCGGATCGTCGCCCGCGCTGGTCACCGCGCAGGGGACGATCAGCGGGGCTGAGCTGCACGAGCGCGTCCAGGAGCGGCGGGCCCGACTCGGCAGCACCCGGCGGCTGGTGGCCCTGGAGGGCACGAACCGGGTGGAGTCGGTGGTCGACTACCTGGCCGCGCTGTCCGGTGGCCATCCGCTGCTGATGGTGCCGCCCGGCCTGCGGAGCACGCCGGGCGGCGAGCGTCTGCTGGCGTCGTACGACCCCGACGTGGTGCTCGCCGACGACGCCGGCGACTGGGGGTTCGAGGAGCGGCGCCGCGGGACCCGGCACGACCTGCACCCCGACCTCGCCCTGCTGATGGGCACCTCCGGCTCGAGCGGGACGCCGCGGCAGGTCCGGCTCTCGCGCGAGAACGTGCTCGCCAACGCCACCGCCATCGCCGACTACCTCGGGCTCGGGCCGGACGACCGAGCGGCGACCTCGCTGCCGCTGCACTACTGCTACGGCCTGTCCGTGCTGAACAGCCACCTCGTCGCCGGCGCCAGCCTCTGGCTGACCGAGAAGTCCGTGGTCGAGGAGTCGTTCTGGACCGGCGCCGCGCAGGCCGGGGTCACCTCGTTCGCCGGCGTGCCGCACACCTTCGCGCTGCTGGAGCGCTCTGACTTCGACGAGCGCCGCCCGGCGACACTGCGTCAGGTCACCCAGGCCGGCGGGGCGATGCCCCCCGAACGGGTCCGGGCCTGGGCACGCTCCGGCGCCGAGCACGGCTTCGACTTCGTCGTCATGTACGGCGCGACCGAGGCGACGGCCCGGATGGCGTACCTGCCGCCGCACCTGGCCGCCGAACGCCCGGAGACCATCGGCGTCCCGATCCCGGGCGGCGACCTGCGCATCGACGACGGCGAGCTCGTCTACTCCGGACCCAACGTGATGCTGGGCTACGCCGACTCCCCGGCCGACCTCGCGCTCGGCCGGACCGTGACCGAGCTGCGCACCGGGGACCTGGCGATCCAGCACGACGACGGCCTCTTCCAGGTGACCGGACGCCGCAACCGCCTCGCCAAGCTCTTCGGCCTGCGCATCGACCTCGACCACGTCGAGGAGGTCCTGCGTTCGCAGGGCGTCGAGGCCCGGGTCCTCGAGCACGAGGGCTCGCTGCTGGCGTTCGTGCTGCACGGTCGCGCCCAGCGCCGCGCCGAACGCCTGCTGGCCCGCGAGCTCTGCCTGCCGCGGCACGCCGTCGTCGTACGACGGGTGGCGGCGTTCCCACTGACCGCCTCGCAGAAGACCGACTACCCGGCTCTGCGGGCTCATGCATCGGCGTCCGTGACCGACGCGGAGGAGGACGTGCTGGCCATGTACGCCGCCGTCCTCGGCCGTCCGGACGCGCGTGCGGACCAGTCGTTCGTGGACCTCGGCGGCGACTCGCTCTCCTTCGTCGAGGTCTCGCTGCGGCTGGAACGGATGCTGGGCCACCTGCCGCAGGAGTGGCACACCCGACCGGTCCGCGAGCTCACCGTCGCCCAGCGCCGCCCGCGGCGCTGGCTGGTCGGGCTCGACCTACCGGTCGTGCTGCGAGCGCTGGCGATCGTGCTGGTGGTGGGCAGCCACACCGAGTGGTTCGACCTCCAGGGCGGAGCGCACCTGCTGCTGGCCCTGGTCGGCTTCAACGTGGCCCGCTTCCAGCTGGCGCCGGGCACCCGGCGCACGCAGCTGGCCAGGATCGGCTCATCGCTGCGGGACGTGCTGGTGCCGTCGGTGCTGTGGATCGGCGGCGTCGCCCTGGTCACCGGGATGTACGCCTGGCCGACCGCGCTGATGCTCAACAATGCGCTCGGGGCCGACCGCTGGGACGACCAGTGGCAGTTCTGGTTCCTGGAGGCAGCGGTCTGGAGCCTGGTCGCTCTGGCCGCTGTCCTGGCGGTCCCCCGGCTGCACCGGGCGGAGCGCGAGTACCCGTGGCGCTTCGGGCTGGCCTGGCTGGGCCTGGCGATGCTCACGCGGCTGCTGCTCGTCGGGGTCGAGGCCGGCGTCGTGGAGCGCTACAGCGTCCTGGGCGTCGCGTGGTGCGTCGCACTGGGCTACCTGGCCGCCCGGGCCGTCTCGACACCTCAGCGGCTGCTGGTGAGCGCCCTGGCGCCGCTGTGCACGGTGGGTTTCTTCGGCGACCCCTCCCGTGAGGCCCTCGTCGTCGTCGGGCTGCTGCTGGTGATCTGGGTGCCGCGCCTCTCGCTGCCGCGCCAGCTGGCCCGTGTCGTCGGCACGATCGCGTCGGCGTCGCTGTTCATCTACCTCACCCACTGGGTGGTCTACCCGCCCCTGGACGACGACCACGACGTGCTGGCGGCGTTGCTGTCCTTCGCGGTCGGGGTTGCTGTCTGGCGTACCTACGGCGTCCTGCGCTCGGGGGCCGGGCGGGTCCTGAGCCACGTCCGCTGACGCCGGGCTGTCCCCTCACCGCCGGAGTCCTCGCGCTGCGAGCGCAGCAACTTTCCCCGGGCCCGGTGCGTCACAGACGCACCCAGCGAGCGGGACGGCGCGAAGCCGGCGGCCGTGCCTACCCCGACCTCGTCATCGACCTCGGGCCCGTCACCGACCCCGGGCGCGTCATCGACCTCGGGCTCGTCACCGAGCGCCAGCCCGACGCCCACGGGTGGGCAGCAGCCGCCGGACGGTGCCCTCGACGTCTCCGACCTGCCCACCGGAGCTCCACCCCGACTGACCTACGTCCACGAGGACACCGTCC
>NZ_JBFIKK010000024.1:0-31496 GCF_041600255.1 Nocardioides sp.
CACCTGGGTGCGTGTGTTTCCGCCAGAGTTACGGCGGCCATAGCGAAAGGGAAACACCCGGTCCCATCCCGAACCCGGAAGTTAAGCCTTTCAGCGCCGATGGTACTGCACCCGAGAGGTTGTGGGAGAGTAGGACGCCGCCGGACAACTATTGAGACAGGGCCACCCCTTCGGGGGTGGCCCTGTCGTCATTTTCGATGTTGTCGACTGGTCGTGCGAATCCGTTCTCGAGGGCCATTCCTTCGCCGGGATCTGGGCGCTGCTGCGCCGGCCGGCTCCGGTGACCAGCGATTGGGTCAGCCGTCGGGCAGGGACCTGATCAGCACGCCGAGGCTGGGTTTGGGCTGAAAGGACGTCGCCTTCTCGGGGAGCAACCGCCCCGACGCCACGATCTGCAGGACGAGGTCGAAGTCGGGCGCGGGCATCAGGAACGCCAGGCCTGCGGTCCTGCCGGCGTGCTCGAGAGCCGACTCCATGCTGTGGTGGTGGGCCGTCCTGCTCGGACGCCGGGGCATCGCCGACAGGAGGTCCTCGTGCAGCACCTCCACCAGGGCGCGGGTGGCCGGGACATGCAGGTCGAGACTCGCCCACGACGACCCGTCCGTCACCACCGCTGTGGTGGGACCCAGCGCGGCCACCGCCGGCTCCTGGTCGAGCTCGCGGTAGGTGGCCCCCAGGGTGGCGGCCGCCTGGCGGACGTGGTCCAGGGTCAGGCCCACGAAGAACCGGTGGATCGCGCCCAGGAACAGGGGAGTGTCGTCCTGGTCCACCAGCATCGCCAGGCCGAGGTCGGCCGCCGTACCGGGCGCCTCACGCTGCATCGCCAGGTAGGCGGCGTACCGGTGGTGCCCGTCCGCGACCAGGGCCCGGGAACCGGCCAGCGCGTCGTCCAGGGCGGCCAGGGTCACCGCATCACGGATCGCCCAGAGGCGATGCTCCTGGCCGGAGCGGTCGGAGAAGGCGTGATCCGGCTCGGCCGTCATGATCTGCGCGACCAGGGCGCGGAGCTCGTCGCTGCCGTGGTGCACCAGCAGGATGGGAGCGGGGTTCACCTGCATCCGGCTCATCCGACCGGCCAGCTCCTCGGCCTGCTCCGGGTGGATGCCCTCGTGCGGGTAGACCGCACGCGCCTGCTGGTCGTCCGTGCGTCGCGAGACGTCGAGTGCGCCGACGAGGCCACGCACGACGATCCCGTCGGCGCTGTACTCGTGCAGGTAGACGGCAGGCTCGGCGTCCCGGGTCGCGTGACCGTTGCGCACCCAGGTCTCCAGCCGATTGCCCACCTCGGAGTAGGGCCGGGCGAAGGCACGGGCCGACGCCGGGTCCCCGATCCTTCGCGACGCGAGCATCAGCCCACGGAAGGGGCGCAGGTGCAGCGGCCCCGCCACGAAGGGCGGATTCACCACTTCGCGGGGGTCCATCGGAGCATCGTAGGCTGCGGGCCCGCGCCGTTCCCCTGGAGGTGGAGCCATGCTCAGCAGTTCCGACGCCCCGCTCTGCACCGGCTACGACCTGGCCATGTTCGATCTCGACGGCGTCGTCTACGTCGGCGGGGAAGCCGTGCCCGGAGCCCCGGCGGACCTGGCCGCGGCCCGGGCGGCCGGGATGCGGGTCGCCTTCGTCACCAACAACGCCTCGCGTCCGCCCGAGCGCGTCGTCGAGCACCTCGTCTCCCTGGGCATCGACGCCGAGCGCTCAGACGTGGTGACCTCGGCGCAGGCGGCCGCCCGCGTCCTGCTCGACCGGTTCGGCGCGGATGCTCGCGTGGCCTGTCTGGGGGGCGAGGGCCTGCGGGCGGCGCTGCTGGCGCTGGGGCTGCGGCCGGTCGCGGTGGACGACCCGGACGCGAGCGCACTGGCGACCGGATACGGCCCGGACGTGCTGTGGCGCGACATCATGCACGCAGCCGTGCGGGTGCGGGGCGGCCTGCCGTGGGTGGCCAGCAACACCGACCGCACGATCCCGACGACGTACGGCGTGGCGCCGGGGCACGGCGTGCTCGTGGCGACGCTGGCCGACTTCAGCGGCGTCCAGCCGGTCGTGGCCGGCAAGCCGGCCCGGCCGTTGCTGGAGGAGACGATCCGACGCGTTGGCGGCGAGCGCCCCCTGATGATCGGCGACCGGCTCGACACGGACATCGAGGGTGCCCGCAACGTCGGTGTCGACTCGCTCCTCGTGCTGACCGGGGTCACCGGTCTTCCCGAGCTGGCGGCCGCCGCGCCCGGTGAGCGACCCACCTTCCTGCACCCGACCCTGGCCGGGCTGTCCGAGTCGCACCCCGCCCCCGAGGTGCACGGCGCCACGGTGCAGCTGGGCGGCTGGACCGCTCGTACGACGGACGGCGCCCTGCGGGTCAGCGGGGAAGGCGCCGTCGCCGACTGGTGGCGGGTCGCTGCGGTGGCAGCCTGGACCCACCTGGACGCGGCCGGCGCGGTGGCCGACGTCTCGGGGCTCGCGCCGCCCTCCGAGCCCGCGGGCGCCGGGCGCGATAACCTCAGCGCATGAATGACCAGCCGGACGTCGACGACTGGATCGACCCTGCCGACGACCCCGTGACCGAGTCGGTCCGGACGGGCGTCGAGGGCGTCGACGCCGTGCTCGAGGCCGTCGAGCAGCTCGACGAGCGCCCGCTGGAGGAGCACGTCGGGGTCTTCGAGACCGCCCACGAGCAGCTGCGCCGCGCCCTGGACAACCCGCCCGCCGGCGACGACACCTGATCCGCCGTGCCCCCTCGTCGACTCCGGCTCGATGCCGAGCTGGTCCGCCGTGGCCTGGCGCGTTCCCGGGAGCACGCCAGTGAGCTGATCGCCAACGGCCGGGTGAAGGTCTCGGGGGCCGTGGCGAGCAAGCCGGCGACCGGGGTCACCACCGACCTGCCGATCGTGGTTGCCGAGAGCGAACGCGGACCCGACTACGTGTCGCGCGGAGGTCACAAGCTGGCCGGCGCGTTGGCCGCCTTCACGCCGCACGGACTCGCCGTCGAGGGTCGACGCTGTCTCGACGCCGGCGCCTCCACCGGGGGTTTCACCGACGTGCTGCTGCGCGCCGGCGCGGGCCAGGTGGTGGCGGTCGACGTGGGCTACGGCCAGCTCGCCTGGAAGATCCGCCAGGACGATCGAGTCGTGGTGCACGACCGGACCAACGTGCGGGAGCTGACCCCCGAGATGATCGGCGGCCCGGTCGACCTGGTGGTGGGGGACCTCTCCTTCATCTCCCTGCTGCTCGTGCTCGACGCGCTGCTCGGGGTGACCGGTCCGGACGGGGATCTCGCGCTGATGGTCAAGCCACAGTTCGAGGTGGGCAAGGACCGGGTCGGCAAGGGCGGCGTCGTACGGGACCTGGACCTGCGGGCCGAGGCGGTCACCTCGGTGGCGTCGGCGGCCGCACAACGCGGCTGGGGCGCCCGGATGGTCACGGTCAGTCCGTTGCCCGGTCCCTCGGGCAACGTCGAGTTCTTCCTGTGGCTGCGCAGGGGCGCGGCCACGATCGGTGCCGAGGAGATCGCGGAGGTGGTGCGGTCCGCCGCGCCGCTGGGGGTGCCGGGTGAGAAGGTGGAGCCGTGATGGAGACCCGTGCCCCCGACCCGTTGCAGGACCCGTCCGGTCCCCGACGGGTCCTGATGGTCGCCCACACCGGCCGTGAAGAGGCCCGCGACGTCGCTCGCGGCTTCTGCAAGGCGCTCACCGGCCACGGCATCGTCGTCCGGCTCCTGCGTCGTGAGGCGGCCGACCTCGAGCTCGAGGCCGATCAGTTCGTGCCCGCCCTGGAGATCGCCGAGAACGACGAGCATGCGGCCGACGAGTGCGAGCTGGCGCTGGTGGTGGGGGGTGACGGCTCGATCCTGCGCACGGCCGAGATCACCCACGCCACGAGCACCCCGATCCTGGGTGTCAACCTCGGCCACGTCGGCTTCCTCGCCGAGGCCGAGTACGACGACGTGGAGTCGACGATCGACGCCATCGTGCACCGCCGCTACGCCATCGAGGACCGACTCACCCTCGACGTGAGCGTCCACCGCGACGGCGAGCTGGTCACCAGCACCTTCGCGCTCAACGAGGCGAGCGTGGAGAAGGCGGCCCGCCAGCGGATGCTCGAGGTGGTCGTGGAGATCGACGGTCGTCCCCTGTCCCGCTTCGGGTGCGACGGGGTGGTCTGTGCGACGCCGACCGGGTCGACCGCGTACAACTTCAGCGCCGGCGGCCCCATCGTGTGGCCCGGTGTCGAAGCGCTGCTGATGGTCCCGATCAGCGCCCACGCCCTCTTCGCTCGTCCGATGGTCGCCGCGCCCACCTCGGTGCTGGCGGTCGAGGTGCTGGCTCGGACCGAGGGCGCCGGGGTGCTGTGGTGCGACGGTCGCCGTGCCGTCGACCTCCCGCCCGGAGCCCGGATCGAGGTACGCCGCGGGGCGCACCCGATCCGCCTGATCCGCCTGCACGAGGCGCCCTTCACCGACCGGCTCGTCGCCAAGTTCGACCTGCCGGTCGAGGGCTGGCGCGGCTCCAGCGAGCGCCGGCGCCGGGTCGCCGAGGGGCACGATGCTTGAGGAGATCCGGATCTCGTCGCTCGGCGTCATCGACTCCTCCGCCCTGGAGCTCGGGCCCGGCCTGACGGTGATCACCGGGGAGACCGGCGCCGGCAAGACGATGATCGTGACCGCGCTGGGGCTCCTGCTCGGCGGGCGCGCCGACAGCGGTGCGGTGCGGACCGGCTCGCGCAGCGCGCGTGTCGAGGGCGTGATCCGGGTCGGTGACCTGGCGGACTTCGCGGCGGCCGTCGAGGAGGCCGGGGGAGAGGTCGAGGAGGACCGGGTCGTCCTGGCCCGCAACGTGGCTGCCGAGGGTCGCTCACGTGCGTTCGTGGGAGGGGCGACGGTGCCCGTCTCGGTGCTGGCCGAGGTCGCCGAGCCGCTGGTGGCCGTGCACGGACAGTCCGACCAGCACCGGCTGCTGCAGGCACGCGCCCAGCGTGAGGCCCTGGACCGCTTCGGCGGCTCGGACACCGCCGCCCTGCTGGCCGGCTACGTCGAGACGTACCGGGCTCTCGAGAGCGTCGAGCAGGAGCTCGAGGAGGTCGTCGCGAGCGCCCGCGACCGTGCCCGGGAGGCAGACCTGCTGCGGTTCGGGCTCGGCGAGATCGAGGAGGTCGATCCCGAGCCCGGCGAGGACGTGACCCTGGCCGCCGAGGAGTCCCGGCTCGGCTTCGCCGACACCCTGCGTACGGCCGCCGAGCAGGCCAGGGAGGCGCTCTCCAGCGAGCAGGGCGGTCCCGACGCGCTCGCCGCCACCGCGGCCGCCCGCACCCAGCTGGACTCCGTGCGCGACCACGACCCCGAGGCCGGCGAGCTGGCCGACCGGCTGGCCGAGATCACCTACCTGCTCTCCGACCTCGCGGCCGACGTCGCCTCCTACGCAGCGCGGCTGGAGACCGACCCGGCACGGTTGGCCGGCGTCTCGAGTCGTCGCGCTGCCCTGACCGCGCTGACCCGCAAGTACGGCGACACGATCGACGAGGTGCTCGCCTGGGCCGAGCAGTCCTCGCGTCGACTGCTCGACCTCGACCACACCGACGAACGGATCGAGGAGCTCCGGGCCGAGCAGACCCGGTTGCGGAGCGAGCTCGCCAGGGCCGCCGAGCGCCTCTCCCGCGCCCGCACCGAGAGTGCCGGTCGACTGGCCGAGGAGGTCACCGCCGAACTGACGCTGCTGGCGATGCCGCACGCGCAGCTCGACATCGCGGTGACCCAGCAGGAGGCGCCTGCCCCCGGGGAGGGCGGCCGCGGTCCCTTGCGGGTGGGGGAGCGGTGGCTGAGGTACACCGCGAGCGGGGTCGACGAGGTCGAGTTCCTGCTCAGTGCCAACACCGGCTCCGAGCCCCGTCCCCTGAACAAGGGTGCCTCCGGCGGTGAGCTGTCGCGCGTGATGCTCGCGCTCGAGGTCGCCCTGGCGGGCACCAGCCCGGTGCCGACGTTCGTGTTCGACGAGGTCGACGCCGGGGTCGGCGGAGCCGCTGCCGTCGAGGTGGGCCGGCGCCTGGCCCAGCTCGCCCGCACCGCCCAGGTCCTCGTCGTCACCCACCTGCCCCAGGTGGCGGCGTACGCCGACCGGCACGTGGTGGTCGAGAAGTCCCACGACGGCACGATCACCAGCTCCGGGCTCACCGTCCTCGACACCGACCAGCGCGAGCGGGAGCTCTCCCGGATGATGGCCGGGCTCAGCGACTCCGACACCGCTCTCGCGCACGCCCGCGAGCTGCTGGACGTCGCCCAGCCGGCTCGCGCGCTCGGCTGAAGCCGGGCTCGTCGTTCGGCGCGCTGCTCGACGCGCCCGGCCGGTGGGGATGTGCTGCCTGCGCGGGCCCGGATGTCAGGATGGATCAGTCATGAAACTCGCTGCCCGACGCACCCCGCCCACCCTGCCCGGACTCGTGGGGACGGCTCGTGTCGAGCGTCGTTCGCGCAGCCTGCTGCCGCGGTTGCGACCCGGTGACATCGCGGTCGTCGACCACGTCGACATGGACCGCAGCACCGCCCAGGCACTGGTCGACGCCGGGGTCAGCGCCGTGCTCAACGCCTCGCCGATGATCTCCGGGCGCTATGCCAACCTGGGGCCCGAGCTGCTCGCCGCTGCCGGCGTCACCCTCGTCGACTCCCTGGGCGCGCGCCTGCTCGCCACCGTGCCCGACGGCCAGCGGATCCGGGTGGACGGCGCCACCGTGCACGTCGAGGGGCGCCCGGTGGCCAGGGGGCGTGCCGTCGACGCCCGCATGGTCAGCGACGAGATGGCCGCGGCGCGGACCGGTCTGGCCACGCAGTTGGAGACCTTCACCCTCAACAGCGCCGAGTTCCTCGGTCGCGAGCAGGACCTGCTCCTGCACGGGCAGGGTCTGCCCCGCCCGGGCACCCGGATCGCCGACCGGCCGGTGGTGGTGGTCGTGCGCGGACACGACTACGAGGCCGAGCTCGCGGCGATCCGACCGTTCCTGCGCGAGCAGCACCCCGTGCTGATCGGGGTGGAGAACGGCGCCGACGTCCTCCTCGAGGCCGGCTACCGCCCAGACATCGTGGTCCTCGACGCCCGCGCCGACCAGCAGGAGCGTCCCTCGGCGAAGGTGCTCCGTCGTGCCAGCGATGTCGTGGTGCGGGTGGAACGGGACGGCAACCGAGCCGCCACTGACCAGCTCGAACGCCTCGGCGTCCGGCCGCTGCGCGTCGACACCGCCGCCACCTCCGAGGACGTTGCGCTGCTGCTGGCCGACGCCGGCGAGGCGTCAGTGATCGTCGGCGTCGGCATGCACGCGACCCTCGACGAGTTCCTCGACCGCCAGCGGTCGGGACTCGCCAGCACCTATCTGACCCGGCTGAAGGTGGGCCCGCGACTGGTCGACGCCTCCGCCGTGCCGCAGCTCTACTCGGGCCGGGTGCGGCCACGCCACCTCCTGCTCGTGATGCTGGCCGGGTTGCTCGCCCTGGCCGCCGCCCTCTCGGTCACCCCCGCCGGTCGGATGTGGGGCGACGCCCTGATGACTGCCCTGACCGACCTGTTCGACATCGTGAGGACCCTTCCGTGATCTCGTTCCGCCAGCACCTCGTCTCGCTCGTCGCGGTCTTCCTCGCGCTCGCCGTCGGCATCGTCCTCGGCGGCGGCCCGCTCGAAGAGCTCGGCCGGGACGCCACGGTCAGCGCTCCGACATCGGCCAAGGACGCCTCGGCCCGTCGGACCGCCGCGTTCGCGAACTCCTTCGCCGCTGGGGCCGGCCCACGGCTGTACGCCGGCGGCCTGAAGGACCGGCCCGTCTCGCTGGTCACCCTGCCCGGCTCGGACGACGAGACCGTGCGCGAGCTGGCGGGTCAGGTCGAGGCAGCCGGTGGCTACGTCGCTTCGACGTACGCCGTGCTGCCGGCCATGGTCAACCCGTCCAAGAAGTCGCTGGTCGACGCCCTGGGCAGCCAGCTGCTGCCGCAGGTGCGCAAGGAGGACGTGGACCGCTCGGCCTCGACGTACGTCCGCGCCGGCCAGCTCCTGGGACTGGTGGTGGCCTCCCCGGGGCTGCCGCCGGCACAGGCCTCGGCGGTCGGGCAGAGCCTCGAGGGCGCCGACCTGATCGACGTACCGGACAGCCCGGACCGGGCGGCGTTGGTCCTGGTCGTCCTCGGCGACGACGTCAACGACGCGATCCTCTCCGGGCTGCTCAGCGGGCTGGCGGCGAACGCCTTCGCCGTGGTGGTGGCCGGTGACGCCGCCTCCGGGCTCGCCGAGGGCGACCTGGCCACCCTGCGCGGCAGCGACTCCGCGGGCACCGTGACGACCGTCGACGGCGTCGACACCGCCCTCGGTCGGGTCACCGCCGTCCTCGCCCTGATCCGGTCGTTGAAGGTTCGTGGGGGGTCCTTCGGTGCGGCGGGTTCGGACGGATCGGTCCCACTGGGCTAGCATGAAGTCCCGTGAAGAACGCGACGCCGACCAAACACGTATTCGTGACCGGAGGTGTCGCTTCCTCCCTCGGTAAGGGGCTGACCGCCTCCAGTCTGGGCAGCCTGTTGAGATCACGTGGTCTCCGGGTGACGATGCAGAAGCTGGATCCCTATCTCAACGTGGATCCCGGCACCATGAACCCCTTCCAGCACGGCGAGGTCTTCGTGACCGACGACGGGTCGGAGACCGACCTCGACATCGGTCACTACGAGCGGTTCCTGGACACCAACCTGTCCCAGATCGCCAACGTGACGACCGGGCAGGTCTACTCCAGTGTGATCGCCAAGGAGCGCCGTGGCGACTACCTCGGCGACACCGTGCAGGTGATCCCGCACATCACCAACGAGATCAAGGACCGGATCCTCGCGATGGGCGGCGAGGACGTCGACGTCGTGATCACCGAGGTCGGCGGCACGGTCGGCGACATCGAGTCACTGCCGTTCCTCGAGGCGGCCCGCCAGGTCCGCCACGACATCGGCCGCGGCAACGTCTTCTTCCTGCACGTCTCCCTGGTGCCCTACATCGGTCCGTCGCGCGAGCTCAAGACCAAGCCCACCCAGCACTCGGTGGCCGCCCTGCGCCAGGTCGGCATCCAGCCCGACGCGGTCGTCTGCCGCGCGGACCGGGAACTGCCCACCTCGATCAAGCGCAAGATCTCGCTGATGTGCGACGTCGACGAGGAGGCCGTGGTCACCGCGGCCGACGCGCCTTCGATCTACGACATCCCCAAGGTCCTGCACCGCGAGGGCCTGGACGCCTACGTCGTACGACGCCTCGACCTGCCGTTCCGCGACGTCGACTGGACGCTGTGGGACGACCTGCTCCGCCGGGTGCACCACCCGAAGGAGGAGATCACGATCGGGCTGGTCGGCAAGTACATCGACCTCCCCGACGCCTACCTCTCGGTGGGTGAGGCCCTGCGTGCCGGTGGGTTCGCGAACGAGGCCAAGGTCAACATCCGCTGGATCGCCTCCGACGAGTGCGAGACCCCCGCCGGCGCCGCGCGTCACCTGCACGAGGTCGACGCGATCTGTGTGCCCGGCGGCTTCGGGATCCGGGGGATCGAGGGCAAGCTCGGTGCGCTGACCTATGCCCGCACCCACGGCATCCCCACGCTCGGGCTCTGTCTCGGGCTGCAGTGCATGGTGATCGAGTACGCCCGCCAGGTCGCCGGCCTGGAGAAGGCGGCCTCGACCGAGTTCGACCCGGACTGCCCCGAGCC
Organism: Nocardioides sp.; assembly: GCF_041600255.1. Taxonomy (GTDB): domain Bacteria; phylum Actinomycetota; class Actinomycetes; order Propionibacteriales; family Nocardioidaceae; genus Nocardioides. Next base: position 9,694 of record NZ_JBFIKK010000024.1, read on the forward strand.
CGTCATCGCGACGATGGAGGAGCAGAAGGAGATCGTCGACGGTGCGGGCGACCTCGGTGGCACCATGCGCCTGGGCCTCTACCCGGCCGCCCTCAAGGAGGGCTCCGTGGTGCGCGAGGTGTACGGCGCGGCCATGATCGAGGAGCGCCACCGGCACCGCTACGAGGTGAACAACCACTACCGCGAGCAGCTCGAGGCCGCCGGCCTGGTCTTCTCGGGTACGTCTCCGGACAACAACCTCGTGGAGTTCGTCGAGCTGCCCAAGGACGTGCACCCCTACTACGTGGCCACCCAGGCGCACCCGGAGTACCGGTCGCGTCCGACCCGGCCGCACCCGCTCTTCGCCGGGCTGGTGGGCGCCGCGATCGAGCGGCAGCGTGAGCTGCGGTTCCCGATCGACGAGAGTGGGCTGCGGCGCAAGGACGCGGACGACGAGTGAGTGCTCGATTCACTGGTTAACCAGTGAAATGAGCACTTCACCCAGAGAACTCCCCGGGTGAAGTGAGGGTTTCCTGGGTTCGGTCCTCGAGCGACGCGACACCGCAACCGGCACCACGCCGCCGCCCCGCCCCAACCCGCCCCGACCCGATCAGCTACGCGCGCTCAGCATCCGGCGCAGCGTGTCGGTTTCCGCCAGCAGCGTGCTCCTCAGCGTCGGTGAGGCCGCCGGGTCCGCCGCCACCGCCTGCGCCCGGTCCAGGAAGGCTTGATCGGCCATCGTCGGGAACATGGACCGCATCAGCGACGACGTCGCCAGCATGCCCCCGCCGTGGCCGAGGTGCTCGACCTCGTCCAGGTAGCGGTGCGCCCACGGCACCAGCAGTTCGCCGTCCAGGGGGCGCCAGAAGCACGCACTCAGTGCGATCAGCGCTCTGCCGGCCGGGACCGACCGCTCCTCGAAGACCGCGGCCCACACCTCGGCCTTCGCCTGGCGGTCGGGCCGTGCGGCCAGGACACCCAGGGCTCGCACCTTCGCTTCCGGGTCCGGGTCGTCGGGCAGGAGCGCCGCCACCGCGTCCGCGTCGTACGCCCCCAGCGCCGACCGGCGCGTCAGGGTGCGCCATGCCAGGTCGCGGTCGTCGACACCGGCCGCGTCCAGGACAGCGAAGTGCTGCGCCGTCGAGGCCGACGCTGCCAGCGTGCGCAGCGCCGGGGTGCGCAGCTCAGGCTGCTCGGAAAGCGCTGTGGCGACCTGGGCGAGCCTGACGAGCCGGCCGCGCACGTCGGCAGGGCGACTCCACTGCTCGGCGGTGCGCAGCGCCCGAGCCAGCAGCGGCTCCACCACCCCCGGGGCGGTCTCGGCGCGCAGGACCTCGAGCAGGCAGTCGAACACCTGTCCCGAGGTCAGCTCCCCGGTCTGCAGCATGTCCCACGCGGTCGTGACGGCCAGCACCCGGGACAGCGGATCGGGCAGCAGGGCGGCAGCGGCCAGCATCACGCGCGTCGAGTCGGGTTCACCCCGTACGGCGGCGAACGTCAGGTCCCGGGCGTTGACCAGGTGCAGGTCCGCCGCCGGCAGCTCCGGCAGATCGGTCGTGCGGCGACTCGTCGTCACGGCCAGCGAGCCGAGGGGGACCAGTGCCTCCCCGGTCCTCCGGTAGCTGGTGATCTCGAGGTGGTGTCGCCGCGGAGCTTCTCCGTTCGGCCCGGTGGCGTGCAGCGCGTCGCCGGCCAGGGTGAGCGTGTCGGTGCCGGCCCGGTCGACCCAGTCCGCAGTCCAGCCGTCGAGGTCCTGCCCGGCAGCGGCGCCGATCGCGCTGGTCAGGTCCTCCAGCCGGGTGTTGCCCCACGCGTGCTTCCGGAAGTAGGCGCCGAGACCGGCGAGGAAGGCGTCCTCCCCGACCTGGGCCACCAGCTGCTTGAGCACGCTCTGGCCCTTGAGGTACGTGATCGCGTCGAAGTTCGCCATCGCCCGGGCCACGTCGGGCACCTCCCCGCGGATCGGATGGCTGGCCGGGCTCCTGTCGACCCGGTAGCCCTCGACCTTGCCGTCGGCGAGGAAGGTCGCCCACGCGTCCGTGTACGGCGTCGCGCTGGCGCTGGCCCAGGTGGCGGCCCACGAGGCGAACGCCTCGTTGAGCCACAGGTCGTCCCACCACCGCATGGTGACCAGGTCGCCGAACCACATGTGAGCCATCTCGTGCAGCAGCGCCGAGGCCACCCGAGCCCGCTCGGCGTACGTGGGCCGACTGCGGGACAGGGCGCTGTCGGTCCAGGTCACACAGCCCCAGTTCTCCATCGCGCCGGACATGTCGGGCACGAAGACCTGGTCGTAGCGCCGCTGCGGAAAGGCGATGCCGAACTTCTCCCCGAAGAAGGCCAGCCCGGCGGCGGTCAGCTCGAACAGCTCGTCGGCGTCACGCTCCAGGAACGTGCTCAGCGAGCGTCGGCAGTAGAGCCCGAGGTCGTGGCCGCCGATCTCCCGCCTGATCTCGTGGAAGGGCCCGGCGTTCACGACCACGACGTACGTCGACAGCGGTGGCGTGTCCGGGAAGAGCCAGCGTCGCGAGTCGGCGGATGCGTCCTCGACGCCGGCCGGGGCGGTGTTGCTGGTCACCGTCCACGAGTGCGGTGCGAGCACGGTGAAGCGGTGCGGCGCCTTGAGGTCGGGTTGGTCGAAGCAGGCCCAGGCGCGCTGCGCGTCGTCGGCCTCGAACGACGTCCACACGTAGACGCGGCCGTCGGAGGGGTCGACCGAACGCATGATGCCCGCACCACTGCTGGTGTCGGCCTGGACGGTCTTGACGGTCAGCACGTTCTCGGCGGCCAGGTCGTGCAGCGCAAGGCGCCCGTCCTCGATGCTGGTCAGGTCCAGAGCACGGCCGTTGAGCACAGCTCCCTGCAGGGCGGCCCGACAGTCCACGAAGGTGCTGGCGCCCGGCTCGCGACACCGGAACATGATCGTCGAGACCGACTCGAGGAACTCGCCGTCGAGCAGCCCGGTCAGGTCCACGATGATGTCGTAGCGGTCCACCTCCAGCAGGGCCGCTCGCTGCTCGGCCTCGTGCTGGGTGAGGCTCCTGGTGATCTGTGCGGTCGCGGTCATGCGCGCTCCTCGGTGCGGTCGATCCCCGATGATCGACGTCCGTTCGCCACGGTAGCCTCGCGCCATGACGACGCCACCGCTGGTCGACCGGTTCGAGTCGTGGCCGGTGGCCCGGAGCACCGATCTGCACCGTGACGACTGGGTGATGGCCCTGCGCTCGGACCGGGTCCAGCGGCCCGGGCACGAGCACGAGGAGCCGTTCAGCCGGCTGGTCCTGGAGCACCCGGGCGCTGCGATCGTGCTGGCCGTGGACGACCAGGAGCGGGTCTTCTGCCTGCGCCAGTACCGCCACCCGGCCCAGCGCCGCTTCGTGGAGCTCCCGGCCGGGCTCTGCGACACCGACCACGAGGACCCGATCGAGGTCGCCCGGCGCGAGCTCCTCGAGGAGGCCGGCCTGGAGGCGGGGGAGTGGACCCACCTGACCTCGACCTGGTCCTCGCCGGGCATCTCCGCGGAGGTGATGCACTTCTACCTCGCTCGCCGGCTGACCGAGGCCGACCGCGGCGACTTCGTGCTGGAGCACGAGGAGGCGGAGATGGAGACCTTCTGGGTGCCGTTCGGCGAGCTGTACGCCGCCGTGCTGGACGGTCGGATCAGTGACGGCCCCGTGGTGCAGGCGGTGCTGCTGGCCCACGCCCGGGGTCTCGCCGGCACTGTCCCCGCCGGAGGGTAATGTCGCGGCGTCGCCACAAGGACGTGACGGCACACACACGAGGAGTGACAGGTGAAGGTCGGAGTCCCGAAGGAAGTCAAGAACCACGAGTACCGCGTGGCGATCACCCCGATCGGGGTGCACGAGCTGGTCGCCCACGGTCACGAGGTCGTCGTCCAGACGGGAGCCGGGCTCGGGTCCTCCATCACCGACGACGAGTACGTCGCCGCCGGTGCCCGGATCCTCCCCGACGCCGACGAGGTGTGGGGCGCGGCCGACATGGTGCTCAAGGTCAAGGAGCCCGTGGCGGAGGAGTACCACCGGATGCGGGAGGGGCAGACCCTCTTCACCTACCTCCACCTCGCCGCGGACAAGCCGCTGACCGAGGAGCTGCTCAAGCGCAAGGTCACCGCGATCGCCTACGAGACCGTGCAGCTCCCCTCCGGTGGCCTGCCGCTGCTCTACCCGATGTCCGAGGTGGCCGGCTGCCTCGCGCCCCAGGTGGGCGCGCACTCGCTGCTCAAGGCCGAGGGTGGCCGGGGCGTGCTGATGGGCGGCGTCGGAGGCGTCGCGAACGCCAAGGTCGTGATCATCGGCGCCGGTGTCTCCGGCCAGAACGCCGCCAACATCGCCCTGGGCATGGGAGCCGACGTCACCCTGCTCGACAACGACCTCGACAAGCTGCGGATGTCGTTCTGGCGCTACAACAACCGGGTGCACGGTCTGGCCTCGTCCAAGCTGGCGATCGAGCAGCAGGTTCGCGAGGCCGACCTGGTGATCGGTGCGGTGCTGATCCCCGGGGCTGCGGCCCCGAAGCTGGTCAGCAACGAACTGGTCTCGCAGATGAAGCCGGGCTCGGTGCTCGTCGACATCGCCGTCGACCAGGGTGGTTGCTTCGAGGACACCCGCCCCACCACGCACGCGGACCCGACGTTCCCGGTGCACAACTCGATCTTCTACTGCGTCGCGAACATGCCCGGTGCGGTGCCGAACACGTCGACGTACGCACTGACCAACGCGACGATGCCGTACGCCGTCGCGCTGGCCAACAAGGGCTGGGCCCAGGCCTGCCGCGACGACCGCAGCCTCGCTCTCGGGCTGAACACCCACGCGGGTGAGCTGACGAACGCGCCTGTCGGCGAGGCCACCGGTCTGGCGTCGGTGGCGCTGGACGGGGTTCTCGGCTGACCACGCCCGGAGAGCCCCAGCGCGCCGTCCGCACCTACCTCGACCACCTCTCGGTCGAGCGGGGGCTGGCGGCGAACACGCTGTCGTCGTACCGCCGCGACCTGCGCCGCTACCTCGGCTTCCTCGCCCGGTCCGGGATCGACGATCTCGGTCAGGTCACCGAGGCGACCGTGTCGGCGTTCCTCGTGCACCTGCGCGAGGGCGACTCCGAGCACCCGGCGTTGAGCTCCACCTCGGCGGCGCGCACCTTGGTGGCCGTGCGCGGTTTCCACAAGTTCGCGGTGCGCGACGGTCTGGTCGAGACCGACCCGGCCAACGGTGTGAAGCCGCCCGCGCCGACCAAGCGGCTGCCCAAGGCGCTTCCGCTCTCCGACGTCGAGGCGATCCTGGAGGCCGCCGGTGCTCCCGGCACCACGCTGGCGCTGCGCGACCGGGCGCTGCTCGAGGTGCTCTACGGCACCGGCGCCCGGATCTCCGAGGCCGTCGGACTGGACGTGGACGACCTCGACCAGGTCGACGGCACGGTCCTGCTGCGCGGCAAGGGCAGCAAGGAGCGACTGGTGCCGGTGGGTTCCTACGCCCAGGAGGCCGTCCAGGCGTACCTGGTCCGGGCGCGCCCGGAGCTGGTCGCGGCCGGGTCGTCGCGGGTCACCGGCACCGCCGGTGCCCTCTTCCTCAACGCGCGCGGAGGTCGGCTCTCCCGGCAGTCGGCCTGGGCCGTCCTGGTCCGCGCGGCGGAGCGGGCCGGGGTCACCCGGGACGTCTCGCCGCACACCCTGCGGCACTCGTTCGCCACCCACCTGCTCGACGGCGGTGCCGACGTCCGGGTGGTGCAGGAGCTGCTCGGCCACGCCTCGGTGACGACGACGCAGGTCTACACGCTGGTCACGGTGGAGAACCTGCGCGAGGTCTTCGCCACCGCACACCCTCGGGCACGCTCATGAGCGAGAAGCCCGGGGCCTGGGTGCCGGCGAGCGGCGACGCCGACGAGGTGTACGACGCGTTCACCGGCTGGGTCGACCGCCAGGGGCTCGCGCTCTACCCCCACCAGGACGAGGCGATCGTCGAGCTCCTGGCCGGGAACAACGTCATCCTGGCCACGCCCACCGGCTCGGGGAAGTCGATGGTGGCGCTGGCGGCCCACGCCGCAGCCCTGGCCTCGGACCGGGTGAGCTTCTACACCGCCCCGATCAAGGCGCTGGTCAGCGAGAAGTTCTTCGCCCTGTGCGAGGTCTTCGGCGCCGACAACGTCGGCATGCTGACCGGCGACGCCTCGGTGAACGCCGATGCCCCGATCATCTGCTGCACCGCCGAGGTGCTGGCCAACATCGCCCTGCGCGAGGGAGCCGGCGCCGACGTCGGGCTCGTGATCATGGACGAGTTCCACTTCTACGCCGAGCCGGACCGCGGCTGGGCCTGGCAGGTGCCGCTGATCGAGCTGCCCCAGGCCCAGTTCCTGCTGATGTCGGCCACCCTGGGCGACGTCACCCGCTTCGTCGAGGACCTGACCCGGCGCAATGGTCGCGAGACCAGCGTGGTCGACGACGCCGAGAGGCCGGTGCCGCTGCACTTCAGCTACGCGATGACGCCGCTGACCGAGACCCTCGAGGAGCTGGTCAGCACCGGGCAGTCCCCGGTCTACGTCGTTCACTTCACCCAGGCCGCAGCGATCGAGCACGCCACGTCGTTGCTGACCCTGACCAAGCTCACCCGCGAGCAGAAGGACACCATCGCCGACAAGATCGGCGCGTTCCGCTTCGGGGCCGGCTTCGGCAAGACCCTCTCCAAGCTGGTCCGCAACGGCGTCGGGGTCCACCACGCCGGGATGCTGCCCCGCTACCGGCGCCTCGTCGAGCAGCTGGCCCAGCTCGGACTGCTCCAGGTGATCTGCGGCACGGACACCCTCGGCGTCGGGATCAACGTGCCGATCCGGACGGTGCTCTTCACCGGTCTCGCCAAGTTCGACGGCAACCGGTCCCGGATCCTGCGCACCCGGGAGTTCCAGCAGATCGCCGGGCGGGCCGGACGCGCGGGCTTCGACACTGCCGGCTACGTGGTGGTGCAGGCGCCCGAGCACACCATCGAGAACGAGCGCGCCAAGGCGAAGTCGGCGGCGAAGAACGCCGCGAACCCGAAGAAGAAGAGCAAGGCCCAGCTGCGCAAGCCCCCCGAGGGCACCGTGGTGTGGACCGACCAGACCTTCGACAAGCTGGTGGCCGGTGAGCCCGAGCCGCTGGCGAGCCGGATGAAGGTCGACAACGCGATGCTGATCAACGTCCTGGCCCGCGAGGAGGACGCCTTCGCGGTGATGAAGCGGCTGCTGCGGGACAACCACGAGGACACCAGGTCACAGACCAAGCTGGTCCGTCGGGCCCTGCGGCTGGCCCGCAGCCTGCTGAACTCCCAGGTGCTGACCCGGCTGGACGAGGTCGACGAGTTCGGCCGCCGCTACATCCTGACCGTGGACCTGCCGTTGGACTTCGCCCTCAACCAGCCGCTGGCGCACTTCGCGCTGGCGGCGCTGGACGTGCTGGACCCCGAGTCGGAGACCTACACCCTCGACATCGTCTCGGTGATCGAGGCTGTGCTGGAGGGCCCACGTCAGATCCTCTTCGCCCAGCAGAACGCCGCCAAGGGCGAGGCGGTGGCCGAGATGAAGGCCGACGGCATGGAGTACGACGAGCGGATGGCCGTGCTCGACACGATCACCTGGCCGCAGCCGCTCGCCGAGCTGCTGGGCGCGACGTACGAGATCTATCGACAGTCGCACCCGTGGCTGCCCGAGGACGCGTTGTCGCCGAAGTCGATCGTCCGGGAGATGTACGAGGCCGGGATGAGTTTCACCGACTTCGTCGGGCGGTACTCGCTGGCCCGGTCCGAGGGCCTGGTGCTGCGCTACCTGACCGATGCCTACCGGACGCTACGGCAGACCGTGCCCGAGGCGCACCGCACGCCGGAGCTGGAGGACCTGGTCGAGTGGCTGGGGGAGACGGTGCGGCAGACGGACTCCTCGCTGCTCGACGAGTGGGAGGCGCTGACCGATCCGGACGCGGTCGCTCGGGTGGCCGCCGAGCTGGCTGCCCACCAGCCGCCGCCCCCGCCCCGTCCGATCTCCCGGCAGGAGCGAGTCTTCCGGGTGATGGTCCGCAACGCGATGTTCCGCCGGGTCGAGCTGGTCGCACGCGACGACCTGGACGGTCTGATGGCTCTGGAGCGGGCCGCCGCCGACCGCACCGAACCGGCGCGCGAGGTGGTGATGACCCGTTCGAGCTGGGACGCCGCGATCGAGGAGTACTACGCCGAGCACGACTCGGTGGGCACGACCGGCAACGCGCGAGGGCCGGCGATGCTCATCGTCGAGCCCACCACCGGGGAGCCGCTGGGTGCACCCGAGGGGACGACGGCGCGGCTCTGGCGGGTCCGTCAGGTGCTCGACGACCCCGAGGGGCACCACGACTGGGTGATCGACGCCGTGGCCGACCTGGATGCCTCGGACGAGGCGGGCGAGCTGGTGCTGGCGACGGCCGGCATGCACCGACTCTGACCTCTGCTCCGTACACTCGCCGACATGGCCCGCGTTCAGACCTCCAAGGACACCCAGACCCAGCGCTACGAGGCACGCATCGACGGCGATCTGGCCGGCTTCGCCGAGTACGAGCTCTCCGGTGACGTCATCGTCTTCACCCACACCGAGGTGAGCGACGCCTACGAGGGCGAGGGCGTGGGCTCGACGATCGCCCGGTTCGCCCTCGACGACGCCCGTAGCGAGGGATTCCTGGTGGTGCCGCAGTGCGACTTCATCCGCGGCTGGATCGACAAGCACCCCGAGTACGCCGACCTCGTCGCCGAGGACTGAGCCCTCCGGAGAGCCTTCGCCCTCCACAGGTCTCTGCACAGGGGGCACCCCGCCTGTGCACTTCGAGCCTGACGAGTGCACAATTCCTCAACAGATTTCCCCGTGGGGCTGGGGGTTTCGTCGCTCGTCTTGTAGGTGTCCGAGGCCGGGTCTAGTGTCGCCCGCGAGCTCGGTCACAAGTCGCCGAGTCGACAAAGCGAGGAGCGGCAGATGAGCGGTGGCGGCACGTTCTCGGGATACACCGGCCCCAGCAGCAACGCCCCCCAGATGCCTCCTCTGGGACGACCACCCGTTCCACCCACCACAGAAACGACGACCGTGACCGAGCCCTTGCCCTTCGTCCGCCCCGAGGCCGCGGAGCCTGCCGCCGAGGTCAAGCTCGGCGCCACCGGCCGCCCGATGATCGAGCTGCCCGAGCCGCGGCCGCTGACCGAGCACGGCAACGCCCGCGTGGTGTCGATGTGCAACCAGAAGGGTGGCGTCGGCAAGACCACCACCACGATCAACCTGGGCGCCTCGCTGGCCGAGTACGGCCGCAAGGTGCTCCTGGTCGACTTCGACCCGCAGGGCTCGCTCTCGGTCGGACTGGGGCTGAACCCGCACGAGATGGACCTGACGGTCTACAACCTGCTGATGCAGCGCGACGTCGACATCCACGACGTCATCGTCCCCTCGGGCGTGCCCGGCATGGACCTGCTGCCCTCGAACATCGACCTGTCCGCCGCGGAGGTGCAGCTCGTCCACGAGGTGGCCCGCGAGCAGACCCTCCAGCGCGTCCTGGCGCCCGCCCTCGAGCACTATGACGTGATCCTGATCGACTGCCAGCCCTCGCTCGGGCTGCTGACCGTGAACGCGCTGACCGCCTCGGACGGCGTGATCATCCCGCTGGAGTGCGAGTACTTCGCCCTGCGCGGCGTGGCGCTGCTCAAGACCACCATCGACAAGGTCCGTGAGCGGCTCAACCCGAAGCTCGAGATCGACGGCATCCTCGGCACCATGTTCGACGGCCGCACCCTGCACAGCCGCGAGGTGATGGAGCGTCTGGTCCAGGCCTGGGGCGACAAGGTCTTCCACACCGTCATCCGGCGCACCGTGAAGTTCTCCGACGCCACCGTCGCCGGTGAGCCGATCACCAGCTACGCGAGCTCCTCCAGCGGCGCCGACCACTACCGCCAGCTGGCCAAGGAGGTGCTGGCCCGGTGCCTCGACGGGTGAGCCTGCCGGCCGCCGACGACCTCTTCCGCCCCACCGCCGTCGACGACGCCACCTCCTCGGGGGCGAGCGTCCGCGCCGTCCCCGACCAGCCGGAGGACGACGGCTCGACCGAGGCCGCGTCCTCGGGCGACAGCGCCCGGAGCCGGGCCCGCAAGCCCAGCGGTCGGGTGCGCCACGACGAGAAGATGACGGTCTACGTGACCTCCGACGAGCTGCTCGATCTCGAGCACGCCCGGCTCTCGCTGCGGCGCTCGCACGGACTGGCCGTCGACCGTGGCCGGCTGGTGCGGGAGGCCGTGGCGCTGGTCCTCGCCGACCTCGAGGTCAACGGGGACGACAGCGCCCTGGTGCGTCGGTTGACCCAGGGATGAGCTCACCGTCCGTCGACGTGGACACCGCTGACGCCGGCACCGATACCGGCACCGATACCGGCACTCCGGGCTTCGAGCTGCACCTGCACAACTTCGAGGGCCCCTTCGACCTGCTGCTCAGCCTGATCGCCAAGCACAAGCTCGACATCACCGAGGTGTCGCTGTCGCAGGTGACCGACGACTTCATCGCCTTCGTCAAGGCCGGTGGACCCACCTGGGACCTGGAGCAGACCACGTCGTTCCTGCTGGTCGCTTCGACCCTGCTCGACCTGAAGGCCGCCCGGCTGCTTCCCCAGGGCGATGTCGAGGACGAGGAGGACCTCGCGCTGCTCGAGGCGCGCGACCTGCTCTTCGCCCGGCTCATGCAGTACAAGGCCTTCAAGCTGGTCGCCTCGGTCCTGGACCAGCGGCTGAACGAGGAGTCCAAGCGGCACCCCCGTGCCGTGGGCCTCGAGGAGCGCTTCGCGACCCTGCTGCCGGAGGTGCTGATCGGGATCGGGCTCGACGACTTCGCCCGCCTCGCGGAGCGGGCACTGGAGCCCAAGCCGATCCTCGAGGTCTCCCTGCAGCACATCCACGCGGCCAAGGTCAGCGTGCGCGAGCAGGCCGCGATCGTGGTGGATCGGCTACGACGCTCGGGCACGATGACCTTCCGGGCGCTCTGCGGGGACTCCCCGGACACGCTGACCACCGTGGCCCGCTTCCTCTCGCTGCTCGAGCTCTTCCGCGAAGGTGCCGTCTCGTTCGACCAGGTCACCCCGCTCGGCGAGCTGACCGTGCGGTGGACCGGGGGAGACGAGGCCGAGATCGAGATCACCGACGAGTTCGACGGTGCCCCGCCGGAGCCCGAGGTCGTCCTCGGCGGCGAGCCGGAGCCGAGTGACGACCAGCCGAACCCCGACCCGAACCAGGGAGCAGACACGTGAACGACACCACCGAGACCGACGTCGCCGACGAGACGGTGGCGGCTGCCGAGGGGACGGGTGCTGTCGACGAGGCGACGTCCGGTGACGTGTCGGTGACCGAGGAGCAGGGCGACACCCTCGCCGTACCGCTGGCGGAGCTGCGGCCCTCGCTCGAGGCCGTGCTGATGGTGACCGACCAGCCGCTCGACGCGGTCTCGATGGCCTCGGCCGTGGGCTACCCGGTCGAGGAGGTCACCCGGGCGCTGCACGAGCTGGCCGCGGAGTACACCGAACAGGGACGCGGTTTCGAGCTGCGCAACGTCGCCGGCGGGTGGCGCTTCTACTCCCGCGAGGAGTACGCCGTGGTCGTCGAGGGCTTCGTGCTCGAGGGCCAGCAGGCGCGACTCACCCAGGCAGCCCTGGAGACCCTCGCGGTGGTGGCCTACAAGCAACCGATCTCGCGCGCGCGGGTCTCGGCGATCCGCGGCGTGAACGTCGACGGCGTGATGCGCACCCTGCTCAACCGGGGCCTGGTCGAGGAGGCCGGTCAGGACCACGAGACCGGCGCCAACCTCTTCCGCACCACCACCTACTTCCTGGAGCGGATCGGGGTGACCTCGATCGAGGAGCTGCCCGAGCTGGCGCCCTACCTGCCCGACATGGACGATCTGGAGGACGAACTCAGCGAGGTCGCCCGCTCCGCGGTCGAGGTGCCGGTGGAGGCCGCCGCGGACGCCGGGGCCGAGGCGGGGGAGCCTGCTGCGACGAATGACGCGCAGGCGCCCGGCGGGGATACGGTCACGCAGTGATCGCGACCGACGACGACGGGCTGATCCGTCTGCAGAAGCTGCTCGCCATGTCCGGCGTGGCCTCCCGCCGCAAGTGCGAGGAGCTGATGCTCGACGGGCTGGTCGAGGTGGACGGCGAGATCGTCACCCGGCTCGGCACGAAGGTCGACCCCACCACCGCGGTGATCCGGGTGGACGGCAAGCGGTTGCCGCCGGTCTCCCCGCACGTCTACCTGGTGCTCAACAAGCCCCGCGGCGTGGTCTCCACCATGTCCGACCCCGAGGGTCGTCGTACCCTCAGCGACGTCGTGGCGCACCGTCCCGAGCGGCTCTTCCACGTCGGCCGTCTCGACACCGACACCTCCGGGCTGCTGCTGATGACCAACGACGGCGACTTCGCCCAGCGGATGGCGCACCCGTCGTACGAGGTGGACAAGACGTACGTCGCCGAGGTCGACGGGGAGGTCACCAGGGCCACCGTCGCCACCCTGCTCGAGGGCGTGACCCTCGAGGACGGTCCGGTGACGGTCAACGAGGCGCGGATCATCAGCGTCTCCGGCCGCGGCAAGGGTGCCAAGTCGATCGTCGAGCTGGTCATCCACGAGGGCCGCAACCGGATCGTGCGCCGCCTGCTCGAGGAGATCGACCACCCGGTCCGACGCCTGACCCGGACCGCGATCGGCCCCGTCCAGCTCGACCGGCTGCCGTCGGGGTCGCTGCGCGAGCTGACCCACGACGAGCTCGGCGAGCTGCTCGACGCCGCCTCGCTCTGAGCGAACAGCACCACCACCCACGGACACCGGCGGCACCGACCCACGGCGATCGCTAGCCTTGGCGCGTCCGACACCCGACGAAGGAGCAGACGTGGCAGTGCGAGCGGTCCGGGGGGCCACCCAGCTCGAGGAGGACGTGCGCGACCACATGCTCGAGCGCGTCGCCGAGATGGTCACCGACGTGATGGAGGCCAACGACCTCGAGGTCGACGACTTCATCTCCGTGATCTTCACCGCCACCTCCGACCTGGTCTCGGAGTTCCCCGCCTACGCCGCACGACGCCTGGGCTTCGGTGAAATCCCGCTGATCTGTGCCCGCGAGCTCGAGATCGACGGCTCCATGCCGCGCGTGGTCCGGATGATGGCCCACGTCGAGACCGACCGGCCACGTGCCGACATCACCCACGTCTACCTGCACGGGGCCGCCGCCCTGCGCAAGGACCTCACCAAGGTCCGGTCGGTGCCCGACGATGACTGACGCGCCCCGGCTGGTCGGACCGGTCGAGGTGATCGGCGCCGGCCTGCTCGGCACTTCCATCGCGCTGGCCTGTCGTCGTGCCGGGCTCGAGGTCCTGCTCAGCGACACCTCGGCCGAGCACCTGCGCACCGCGACCGGGCTGGGCGCCGGGCGCGCACTTCTCGCCGGGGACACCCGCCAGCTGGTCGTGGTCGCGGTCCCGCCCGATCACCTGGGCGCCACGATCGCGACCGCGTTGGCCGCCTCCGACGCGGTCGTCACCGACGTCGGCAGCATCAAGACCGGCCCGCTGCGCGCCGTACGGGACGAGCCCGGCGTGGCTCGCTACGTCGGCAGCCACCCGATGGCCGGCTCCGAGCGCTCCGGCCCGCTGGCCGCCAGCGCTGCGCTCTTCGACGGACGGCCGTGGGCGGTCGCCCCGCACGGAAGCGCCGACCCGGACGCCGTTGCCCTCGTCGAGGAGCTGGCCCGGCTGTGCGGTGCGGTACCGGTCCGCCTCACGCCCGAGGAGCACGACCTCGCGGTGGCCCGTACCTCGCACCTGCCGCACCTGCTGGCCGTCCTGGTGGCCGGTCGGCTGGCCGACGCCCCGCAGGCCCATCTGGCGCTCTCCGGGCAGGGTGTCCGCGACGTCACCCGGGTGGCCGGCGGCGACCCGGCCCTGTGGCAGCAGATCGTCACCGGCAACGCCGAGGCGGTCCTCGGCCTGCTCACCGAGGTCCGCGGTCAGCTGGACCTGCTGATCGAGGCGGTCGGCGCGGGATCTCGCGACCAGCTGGGCGCCCTGCTGGCGCGCGGGGTGGCCGGCACGCAGGCCATCCCGGGCAAGCACGGCGGGCCTGCGCGCCCGACGCGTTCGGTGTACGTCGCGGTGCCCGACCAGGCCGGCGAGCTGGCCCGGCTGTTCGCGGATGCGGGCGAGATCGGGATCAACATCGAGGACGTCCACATCGACCACGACCCGGGCCGCCCGGTCGGTCTGGTCGAGCTGGTCGTCGAGGAAGCCGGAGCCGAGCACCTGCTGGCCTCTCTGGAATCCCGTGGATGGGTCACCCACCGGTAGGCTGCGGCTGCACACACGCGTGCCCCGACGCGTCCCCGAGCAGAGAGCAGGACCGGTTCGTGCCCAGCAACGCCCCCTCGTCCGACCGCCCCTCCGTCGGGCTCGTCGTCGCCATCGACGGTCCCTCGGGATCGGGCAAGTCGAGCACGTCGCGCGGCGTCGCCAGCCGGCTCGGCCTGCGCTACCTCGACACCGGTGCGATGTACCGCGCGATGACGTGGTGGATGCTGCGTGCCGGCGTCGACGTCCAGGACCCGGCTGCTGTTGCTGCCCGGGCCGACGAGGCGAGGATCGTCTCCGGCACCGACCCGCTCGGCCCGACGATCACCGTCGACGGCGTCGACGTGGGCGTGGCCATCCGGGGCGAGGACGTCACCGGCGCGGTCTCCCCGGTCAGTGCCGTCCCCGAGGTCCGCGCCCGGCTGCTGGAGCTCCAGCGTGAGGCGATCGCCGAGGCCACCACCGACGGCGGGATCGTCGTCGAGGGCCGTGACATCGGCTCGGTCGTCGCGCCCGACGCCCCGGTCAAGGCCTACCTCTCGGCCGACCCGGCCGCCCGTGCTGCCCGCCGCGCCGCCGAGGAGGGTGGCTCCGACGTGGCCGCCACCGAGGCCTCCCTGCTCGCTCGCGACACCATCGACTCCGGCCGCGCGGTCTCGCCGCTGGTGATGGCCGACGGCGCCGTGCACATCGACACCACCCACTACACGCTGGACGAGGTGATCGGCCTGGTGGTCGAGCTCGTCGAGGCGGTGGAGGCACGCGCGTGACCGTCTCCTCCCACCACGACCTGCCCCGCAGCGCGGACGTCCGGCACCCCCGCAAGGTCCTGCTCCACGGTCTGCGACCGGCCGCCCGCGCCCTGGTGCGCCGCCGTTTCGACGTACGCGTCCACGACGAGCACCACACGCCCGCCGCCGGACCGGTGATCTTCGCCTGCAACCACATCGGGGTCGCCGATGGTCCGCTGCTGGCGATCTTCGCGCCGCGGCCGGTGCACGCCCTGACCAAGCGCGAGATGTTCGACGGCAAGCTCGGCGGCTTCCTGCGGGCCTCGGGCCAGATCCCCCTGGACCGGTTCACCACCGACCCGGCCGCGGTGAAGAGCTGCCTGCGGGTGCTGCGCGACGGTTCCGCGGTCGGCATCTTCCCCGAGGGGCGGCGCGGACCCGGTGACCTCGAGCGCTTCCACCGGGGAGCGGCGTACTTCGCGCTGGCCTCGGGTGCGCCGGTCGTGCCCGTCGTCATGTTCGGCACCCGTGAGCCCGGTGGTCACACCGGTTCGCTGCCGCCGCGTGGGGGAGTGGTCGACATCGTCTTCGGCGCCCCGCACCGCGTCGAGGCGACACCCTGGCCGCGCCGTCGGGAACAAGTCGAGCAGGCCACGTTGTTGCTCCAGCAGCAGATGCTGGCTCATCTGAACCATGCGCGCGCCTTGACCGGGCGAGAACTGCCCGGTCCGCTGCCCGCCAATGAAGTTGAACCCGACCCCGCCCCTGGGGTCACCGAGCAAGGAGCATCATGAGCGAGGGTCACCCCGAGCCCGACCAGTCCACCCACGACGGCGAGTTCGACGTGGAGGTCCAGGGCCCGGTTCCGATCCTGGCCGTCGTCGGTCGTCCGAACGTCGGCAAGTCCACCCTGGTGAACCGGATCATCGGTCGTCGCGCCGCGGTCGTCGAGGACGTCCCCGGCGTCACCCGCGACCGCGTGTCGTACGACGCGCACTGGAACGGTCGCGCCTTCACAGTCGTCGACACCGGCGGTTGGGACCCGGACGCCCGGGGTCTGGCGGAGCGGATCGCGGCCCAGGCGGAGATCGCGATCGGGCTGGCCGACGCCGTGCTCTTCGTCGTCGACGCCACGGTCGGCATCACCGACACCGACGCCGCGGTGGTGAAGATCCTGCGCGCCTCGAAGAAGCCGGTCATCCTGGCCGCGAACAAGGTCGACGACCAGCGCACCGAGGCCGAGGCCTTCGGTCTGTGGAACCTCGGTCTGGGTGAGCCTTTCCCGGTCTCCGCCCTGCACGGTCGTGGCTCGGGCGACATGCTCGACGCGATCCTGGCCGCCCTGCCGGAGCCGCCGCCCGAGCAGGACGCCCCCATCGGTGGTCCCCGTCGGATCGCGATCGTGGGCAAGCCCAACGTCGGCAAGTCCTCGCTGCTCAACCAGCTCGCCGGTGAGGAGCGGGTCGTCGTCGACAACGTCGCCGGCACCACCGTCGACCCGGTCGACGAGATGATCCAGCTCGGCGGTCGCACCTGGCGCTTCATCGACACCGCGGGCATCCGCAAGCGGGTCAAGCAGGTCTCCGGCCACGAGTACTACGCCTCGCTGCGCACGAACTCCGCGATCGACCGGGCCGAGCTCTGCGTGCTGGTCCTCGACGGCGGCGAGTCGATCTCCGAGCAGGACCTGCGGATCATCCAGTCGATCCGCGAGGCCGGCCGCGCGCTCGTCATCGCCTTCAACAAGTGGGACCTCGTCGACGAGGAGCGCCGCTACTACCTCGAGCGCGAGATCGAGCGCGAGCTCGTGCAGGTCCAGTGGGCGCCCCGGATCAACGTGACCGCGCGGACCGGCTGGCACATCGACCGGCTCGTGCCTGCCATCGACAAGGCCCTGGCGGGCTGGGAGACGCGGGTGCCGACCGGCACGCTCAACGCCTTCCTCGGCCGCCTGGTCGCCGAGCACCCGCACCCGGTGCGCGGCGGCAAGCAGCCGAAGATCCTCTTCGGCACCCAGGCGCAGTCGTCCCCGCCGATGTTCGTGCTGTTCACCAGCGGCAAGCTGGACGCCGGCTACGAGCGGTACATTGAACGTCGGCTCCGTGAGGAGTTCGGCTTCGTGGGCACTCCCATCACGCTGCAGATCCGGCCGCGGGAGAAGCGCAAGAAGTAGTCGTCCGGGAGGTCCCGTGCGTTCGCTCGCTCTGGGTGTGGTCGCCGTCCTGGCGACGGCTGCCTGCTCAGGGGCGAGCCCCGGGCCCGCCCCGCGCGCCGAGCTCGCCCAGGGTGGTGAGACGACCGCGCGGAGTGTCGCGGGAACCGTCGCCGGGACGTCGTGCTCGGCGTTCCCCGACGACAACTACTGGCACGCCGACGTCCGCGACCTGCCGGTGCACCCGCGCAGCGCACAGTGGCGGGCGCGGATGTCGCCGGACTCCGACCTGCACCCCGACTTCGGGCCCTCCTACGGTGACGGTCCGGCGTACGGCATCCCGGTGACGGTGGTCAAGCACCGCCACCGCCGGGTCAGGGTCCGCTTCACCTACGCCGACGAGAGCGACCGCGTGCGTTACCCCTTCGGCAGGGACACCCGGATCGAGGGTGGCCGGGGCTCCTCGGGGGACAAGCACGCCATCGTCGTCGACAGGGGCTCCTGCCGCCTCTACGAGACCTGGAACACCCGGGTCCGGCGCGGGAAGTGGCGGGCCGGCTCGGGGGCGGTGTGGTCGCTGAGGAGCAACGACCTGCGCCCGGACGGCTGGACCTCGGCCGATGCTGCCGGACTGCCGATCCTGCCGGGGCTGCTGCGGTGGAACGAGGTCCGCGACCGCGAGGTCGACCACGCGATCCGGTTCACCACCGACGTGACCAGTCGGCACCACCTGTGGCCGGCTCGCCACGACGCCGGCTCGACGGACTCCCGTGCCTTTCCGCCGATGGGGGCTCGCTTCCGGTTGAGGCCGGGCTTCTCGACCGACGGGTTCTCGCCGGCGGCGAGGGAGGTGATCCGGGCGATGAAGACCTACGGTCTGGTGCTGGCCGACAACGGATCGCCGTGGTTCTTCCAGGGCGAGCGGCACAAGCGCTGGCCCGAGCGGCTGATCAGCGACCTCAAGCGGATCCCGGCCTCGGCGTTCGAGGCCGTGGACACCTCCGACCTGATGGTCTCCGAGGACAGCGGCGAGGTGAGGTGAGCCCGATTCCCGGTCTGCTGCAGGGCTGCGATAGTGTTCACCCGCCTTCGTAATGAAGGTGTTCGGGCTGTAGCGCAGCTTGGTAGCGCACTTGACTGGGGGTCAAGGGGTCGCAGGTTCAAATCCTGTCAGCCCGACTGTTCACGCAGGTCAGAGAGGGTGTCGCCCACGGGCGGCACCCTCTTTGCGTTCCGCCTTGCCCCGTTGCGGGCAGGTGGCCGAGACGGTGGATGGGTGTTTCGAGACCTCTCGACCGACTCAGGAGAGCCGGTGCATGAGCCCTTCGGTTTCGCTCTCGAGCGCGGCCTCGTTCTACTACCGCGGGCCCCTGGCAGGGCATACTGAGGGCGGGATCGGGACCGACGTCGTTGACGCACTGTGGCCCCGTCGTGCTGAACGGGGGAGGGCTCGTGAGCGACGCCGAGACACTGCGCCGCGTCTTCGACGAACTGCCGCACGGCGTCATGGTGTGGTCCTTCGAGGACGTCGACGATGCCGCGAGCCTGCACCTCGAGGACGCCAACGAGGCCGGTCTCACCGCCGGGGGACTCACCCGCGACATGCGCGGCCGGTCCTTCCGCGAACTCGTCCCCACCTTGTCGGACGCGGGTATGGCGGAGATCGTCCAGGGCGTAGCGCGGTCGGGCAAGGTCCTGGACCTCGGGACGATGGCGTTCGGTGACGATCGGGTGGAGCGCAGCGCCTTTCGGGTGTCGCTGAAGCCGATCTCGGATCATCAGGTGCTGATTCTCCTGGAGAACCTGGGTCAGGCGGCCCCAGAGGCCCGACCGATTCCCCCCGCGTCAGCGGACGAGGCGGTCATCCTCTGCGACCTGGAGGGCCGCGTCGAGCAGTGGCCGGAGTCCGCCGTCGAGCTCTACGGCCTCTCTGCGGCGGACGCGGAGGGCCGCGATCTGGCGGCCGTCGTGCACACCCAGGACGCTGACGAGCTGGCCGACGCCTTTCGGCTGCTGCGAGCGGAGGTGTACGAGCGGCGCCTGATCGCTCGCCACACATCCGGCACCGGCGCCCCGCTGGAGGTGGCGATGAGCTTCGTTCCTCGCTGGGCGCCCTCGGGAGAGCTCACGGGAGCCAGGGTGACCGTGCGGGATGTCGCGGGCACCGCCCGGATGAGGGAGACCCTGGACTTCGTGCTCGACGCCTTGAACGTCGGCTACTGGGGCATCGAGCTGTCCACCGGACACGTGACGCGGACGGCGGCGTACGACGCGCTGTACGGGATCGAGCCGGACACGGTCGACTGGTCGATGGACGACGTGCGCCAACGCTGTCACCCCGACGACGTCGCCGTGGTCGATCGCGCCATGACGAGAGTGACGTCGGGCGAAGTCGAGTCGGAGGAGATCGAGTTCCGGGTGGTCCTGCCCGACGGTCGAGTCCGGTGGTTGGGTTCACGCGGCCAGCTGATTCGTGATGAGGACGGTCAGAGTCGGCGCATCCTCGGCGTGCTCTGGGACATCACTGCCCGCAAGGAGGTGGAGCTGCGGGCCGAGCGCCTGGCCAGCCGCTTGGCCAGCGTCGTCGACTCCTTGGGCGACGCCGTGATCGGCAGCACGGAAGCGGGAGTGATCACGAGCTGGAACCGCGCGGCCGAGCAGTTGCTGGGGTGGCGAGAGGACGAGGCGATCGGTCGGCACCTCGATCTGATCATGTCGCCCGAGCAACAGCAGGAGGCTGCGGAGGCCCGCTCAGCGGTGATGGAGGGCAAGACCTCCGCCGGCTTCGAGACCCGCGCCCGACGCAAGGACGGCTCGGAAGTCCAGGTGGCCGAGACCGCGTCTCGCCTCTCCGGGCTCCACATCGGCCCGGCAGGGCTGACCCATGTGCTGCGCGACGTGACCGAACGCCACCGGCTCGAGTCCGAGCTGCGGCACCTGGCCCTGCACGACGCGTTGACGGGCCTGCCCAACCGGGTGCTGATCCAGGATCGCCTCCGGCACGCCCTCGAGGCCGCCCGGCGCGGCAAGGAGTCTGTGGCCGTGCTGCTCCTCGATCTCGACAACTTCAAGCTCGTCAACGATCTGGCCGGGCACGCCGAGGGCGACGAACTGCTCGTCCAGGTCGCTGCGCGCCTGCGTGACTGCCTGCGCGACGAGGACAGCATCGGCCGGGTGGGCGGTGACGAGTTCCTGGTGGTGTGCGCACACAGCGATGCCGAGCGCGCCACGGCCGTCGCCGAGCGCTTGCATCGTGCCCTGCGGGCTCCGGTCGTGGTCGCCGGTCGTCAGCTGAAGATCTCCGCAAGCATCGGTATCGCCCTCAGCCCGCCGGCCGACGCCGGCATCCTGCTGCGGTCCGCGGACACCGCGATGTACCACGCCAAGACGGCGGGAAGAGCTCGCTCCAGCCTTTACGTCGAAGAGATGGCGGACCGCGCCCGCGGGCGCCTTGAGCTCGCCCAGAACCTCGGTCGGGCCCTCGAGCAGAACCTCCTCAGCCTGCACTACCAACCGATCATCGGACTGGCCGACGGAGTGCTGATGGGCTTCGAGGCGCTGGCCCGGTGGAAGGACCCGGTCCGCGGCTACATCCCGCCCTCCGAGTTCGTGGCCGTCGCCGAGGAGCTCGGCCTGATCGAGCAGCTCGACACCTGGGTGCTGCAGCAGGCGTGTCGGGACGGCGCCGAGATGTCTGAGCGCAATTTGCTGCCTCCGGGAGCCCGGCTATCGGTGAATGTCGGAGCCCAGCACGTCGGGTCGGCGTCCATGGGCCACCGGGTGACGTCTGCCCTCGACCAGAGCGGCGGTGGACTCCGACCGGAGCAACTGGTCATCGAGATCACCGAGACCGCGCTGCTCCTGGACCTCGAGCACGCTCGGGAGAACATGAACAGCCTCCGGGATCTGGGTGTCGGTATCGCCCTTGACGACTTCGGCACCGGCTACTCCTCGCTGACCTACCTGCAACAACTGCCGATCTCGATGCTCAAGATCGACCGCGGCTTCGTGGGCGGCATCGGACGCGGCTCCGAGAATGTCGCGCTCGCGGCTTCCATCGTCGACCTCGCCGCAGCCGTCGGCATCGAGTGCGTCGTGGCGGAGGGGGTCGAGACAGGCGATCAGCTGCGCCGGTTGCGTGAGATGGACTGCTCGGCCGGGCAAGGGTGGCTGTGGAGTCCCGCGCTTCCGCTGACCGAGCTCGAGGGCCTGCTCGAGTCCTTGCCCGACCAGCGGTTCGCTCTCGTCGGCGAGGCGATTCACGACTGAGCGCGACGCATCGCCCACGGGCGGCGCCCTCTCTGCTGACTCCGCGCCCATGCCTGTCGAGGGTCACCCTGGCTGCTGACCCTGCTGACCCTGCTGACCCTGCTGACCCTGCTGACCGCCGGGCGTGGGCCGGGTGGCCGGGGTGAAGCCAGCCCCCGTCGGCACGTAGATCACCGAGATCTCCCGGCCGTAGAGGAAGCTGCCGGTCCCGAGTTCCCTGGCGTCCAGGCTGACGGTGTGCTCGCCGGCGGTCACCGGCACCACGCTGGTCACTGCTCCCGAGTCCCCCTCCCCAGCGCCGGCATAGGCCAGCTGA
>NZ_JBFIKK010000025.1:0-31192 GCF_041600255.1 Nocardioides sp.
ACCGTCGACGAGATCACCGCCGCGATCGGCGAGGACCTCGGATCGAGTGACTGGCTGACGATCGACCAGGAGCGCGTCGACACGTTCGCCGACGCCACCGACGACCACCAGTGGATCCACGTCGACGTCGAGCGGGCGGCGACCGGCCCCTTCGGTGGCACCATCGCCCACGGCTACCTCACCGTGTCGCTGCTGCCCTTCCTGGGCAGCCAGATCTTCACCCTCGAGACGCCCGGCGCCCGGCTCAACTACGGCCTCAACAAGGTCCGCTTCCCGAACCCGGTCCCGGTCGGTTCCCGGGTCCGTGCCACCTGCACCTTCACCGACGCCGCCGAGCTCGGGGCCGGGCTGCAGCTGACGATGAAGTACGTCATCGAGATCGAGGGTGAGACCAAGCCCGCCTGTGTCGCGGAGATGTTGGTCCTGCTGCTGGGCTGAGCCCGACCCTCACCGGGTGGCTCAGCGGCTCGCAGCCATCCACTCGACCGTACGCCGGGCGATCTCCTCACCGGCGTCCTCCTGGACGAAGTGGCTGCCGTCGAGTCGGGCGTGCGGCTGACCGGCGGCTCCCGGCACGTGCTCCTGCAACGGCACGTCGGCCCGGCCGAGGATCGGGTCCCTGCGCCCGAAGAGGGTCAGGAACGGTTTCTCCCAGGCACCGAGCCGCTGCCAGGCCGCACGGTTGGCGGGCACCGCCGGGTCGTCGGGCGAGGTGGGCACCAGGGCGGGGAACGCCCGGGCACCGGCCTTGTACGCCGCGGACGGGAACGGCGCGTCGTACGCCGCCCGCTCGGCGGGCGTCAGGTTGCGCGCGGACCCCATGTCGACGATTCGGCCGATCGGCAGCACCGGCGTGTGCAGCGCGAAGCCTCGCCACACCTTGAACGCCAGGTTCGCCGGCAGGTGCGCGGTGGGCAGGAAGCCGTTGGCGACCACGATCCGGGAGAAGCGCTCCTCGTGCTCCGCGGCCAGCCGCAGCCCGAGCAGCGAGCCCCAGTCCTGGCAGACCAGCGTGACGTTGCGCAGGTCCAGGTCGAGCAGCCACTCGGTCAGCCAGTCCATGTGCGCCTGGTAGCTGTAGTCGCTGACCGCACCCGGCTTGTCGGAGCGACCGAACCCGATCAGGTCGGGCGCGATCGCCCGGTGACCGGCCCTGGCGAAGACCGGGATCATGTGCCGGTAGAGGTAGCTCCAGGACGGTTCGCCGTGCAGCATCAGCACCGGGTCCGCGTCGCTGGGCCCCTCCTCGACGTGGTGCATCCGCAGACCGTCGCCGACCTCGCGGTAGTGCGGTGCGAAGTCGTAGTCGGGCAGGTCGCGAAAGCGCTCGTCCGCGGTGCGCAGGCTGGTCATGGACCCACCGTTGCACACTCCGGGTGACCCGGGGTGGCTCAGCCGATCCGGTCGAGCACCAGCGGCGTCGCCTGGTACGTCGTACCCGGGGCGGCGATGTCGAAGCCACCGTCCAGGGAGGCCAGGGCCCGCTCGAAGCGCTCCGGCTCGTCGGTGAGCAGGGTGAAGAGCGGCTCGCCCTCGGTGACCTCGTCGCCGGGACGCGCGTGCCAGAGGACCCCGGCACCGTCCTGGACCGCGGCGCCCTGCTTGGCCCGGCCGGCCCCGAGCCGCCAGGCGGCCATGCCGACCGCCATCGCGTCGAGGCGGGTCAGCACGCCGGTGCTCGGCGCGCTCACCACGTGCGACTCGCGTGCCTGCTTCATCGCGGCGTCCGGGTCCCCGCCCTGGGCGCGGATCATCGTGCGCCAGACGTCCATCGCCGAGCCGTCGGCGAGCTTCTCGGCCGGGTCGACGTCGGACCGGCCGGCACCGGCGAGCATCTCGCGGGCCAGGGCCAGGGTCAGCTCGACGACGTCGGCGGGCCCACCCCCGGCGAGCACCTCGACCGACTCGGCTACCTCGATCGCGTTGCCGGCCGTGCGGCCCAGCGGGGTGGACATGTCGGTGAGCAGGGCGACCGTGTGCACCCCGGCATCGGTGCCGAGACCGACCATGGTGCGGGCCAGCTCGCGCGCCTTCTCGAGGTCCTTCATGAAGGCCCCGGTGCCGACCTTGACGTCGAGCACCAGCGAGCCGGTGCCCTCGGCGATCTTCTTCGACATGATCGAGGAGGCGATGAGCGGGATCGCCTCGACGGTGCCGGTGACGTCGCGCAGCGCGTAGAGCTTCTTGTCGGCCGGCGCCAGGCCGTCGCCGGCGGCACAGATGACGGCGCCGACCGCCTCGAGCTGGTCGAACATCTCCTCGTTGGACAGCGACGCCCGCCAACCGGGGATGGCCTCCAGCTTGTCCAGCGTGCCGCCGGTGTGGCCCAGCCCGCGACCGGAGAGCTGCGGGACGGCCACCCCGCAGGCAGCCACCAGGGGCGCCAGCGGCAGGGTGATCTTGTCGCCCACGCCTCCGGTGGAGTGCTTGTCGGCGGTGGGCCGGGACAGCGTGGAGAAGTCCATCCGCTCCCCCGAGGCGATCATCGCCGCGGTCCACCGGGCGATCTCACGTCGACCCATCCCGTTGAGCAGGATCGCCATCGCCAGCGCCGACATCTGCTCGTCGGCGACGTCGCCCCGGGTGTAGGCGTCGATGACCCAGTCGATCTGGCTGTCGCTCAGCTCGCCGCCGTCTCGCTTGGCGAGGATGACCTCTACCGCGTCATGCATGTGTTCCTCCCACGGGCACCTTGCGGAACCCTCTCAGCACGAAGGTGTCCCGGCTCTGCGGCTCGCCCGCGAGCGCCAGGTCTGGACAGGTCTGCCACAGCGCCGCCACCGACTCGGCCAGCTCCATCCGGGCCAGCGGGGCCCCGAGGCAGAAGTGCACGCCGACGCCGAAGGCCAGGTGCGGGTTGGGGTCGCGGTCGACGTCGAAGGTGTCGGGGGCGGTGAAGACCGCAGGGTCCCGGTTGGCGGCACCGAGCAGGGCAGCGATCCTCTGCCCCTGCTCCACCACCACGCCGGCGACCTCGACGTCCTCGGTCGCGGTGCGCTCGAAGAGCTGCAGCGCCGAGTCGAAGCGCAGCATCTCCTCCACCGTCACGGCGACGTCCGCGCCGGGGCGCAGACCGCGTCGCAGCATGGCGACCAGGCCGTTGCCGAAGACGTTGACCGACGCCTCGTGACCGGCGTTGAGCAGCAGGACCACCGCTGCGACGACCTCGTCGTCGGTGAGCTCGGTGCCGACCAGGTCGGTGAGCAGGTCGTCGGCCGGCGTACGACGACGCTCGGCGGCCAGCTCGCGGACCAGGCCGGCGAAGTCGGTCGCCGCGGAGACCGCCCCCGCCACGACGGCCGGCGAGGGGTCGGCCTCGTACATCCGGACGATCGCCTGGGACCAGTCGCGCAGGTCGTGCACGTGCGATCCGGGTACACCCAGCAGCTCGGCAATGACGAGGACAGGCAGCGGCTCGGCGTACTGCTCGACGACGTCGAAGCCGGCGAGGTCGACCTGCGCGAGCAGCTCCGCGGCGAGGCTGCGCACCCGGGGCCGGAGCCGCTCCACGTGACCGCGGCTGAAGGCCCGCGCCACCGGCCGGCGCAGGCGGGTGTGCTCGGGAGGCTCGTTCTCCATCATCTGGTTGCGGTGCAGCAGGTTGAACGGCTCCAGCTGCGCGGCAGGCTCCCGGTCGACCCAGATCCGGCCGAGGCTGCGCTCGCGCTGGACCCGGCTGACGGCAGCGTGCGAGAACGTCAGGAACCGCTGCTGGCCCTCGTGCCAGGCGACCGGGTGCCGGGCCCGCTCCGCGGCGAAGAACGGATAGGGGTCGGCGACGACCTCGGGGGCCGACAGGTCAAGCGAGGTCGTCGGGACCGAAGGCATCCGGCAGCACCTCGCTCATCGTGCGCACACCCGAGACCGTGAGCAGCTGCAGGCTCGGGCCGCCGTTCTCGACGAGCAGCTGGCGGCACCGGCCGCACGGCATGATCACCTCGCCCGCACCGTTGACGCAGACGAAGTGGGTCAGCCGGCCGCCGCCGGTGATGTGCAGCTGGCTGACCAACCCGCACTCCGCGCAGAGCGCCACGCCGTACGCGGCGTTCTCGACGTTGCACCCCACCACGGTCCGGCCGTCGTCGACCCGCGCCGCAGCCCCCACCGCGAACTGGGAGTACGGCGCGTAGGCGTGCCGCATCGCGGCACTCGCCTCGGCACGCAGGGCGTCCCAGTCGAAGCCCGCGGTGGGCTCGGCGACGGGCTCGGTCATCCGGCCGAGCCCTTGCGATAGATCTGCCCGTCGGCGGCCGGCATTCGTAGCCGTTGCGAGGCGAAGGCCAGCACCAGCAGCGTGATCACGTACGGCGTCATCCGGGTGAAGTCGCCCGGCACCTCGTCGATCGCGGCGTAGAGCGCCCCGATCGCGACGGCCACCGAGCCGGAGATGATCGCGGCGCGCATCAGGCCCTGGCGGGCCTGCCAGACGGCCGCGGCGAGCGCCAGCACCGCCAGCGCGAGCAGCAGCGCGTGGACGGACGTGCCGCCCTGCCGCAGACCCAGGGTCTCGGTGTAGCCGAACAGCCCGGAGCCGGCCAGCAGCCCGGAGGGCCGCCAGTTGCCGAAGATCATCGCGGCGAGACCGATGTAGCCGCGCCCTCCGGTCTGGCCGTCGCGGTAGTTGCTGGAGGCCACCATCGCGAGGAAGCCGCCACCGAGGCCAGCCATGCCGCCGGAGATGAGCACGGCGACAAACTTGTAGCGCATCACCTTGATGCCCAGGGACTCCGCGGCCGCGGGGCTCTCGCCGCACGAGCGCAGCCGCAGTCCGAACGACGTGCGCCAGAGCACCACGTAGCTCAGCACCAGCGCGAGCAGTGCGATCAGCACCAGCGAGGAGAGGTTGGTGACCATGGCGCGCAGCAGCGCCGCCGCCTCGGAGACCACGAAGAGGTCCTGCTTCTCGACCGTCCCCAGCGCGTCGCGCAGTGGTCCGATCGTGATCGAGGGGACGTTCGGGATCTTCGGGGACTGGGTCGAGCCGCCGCCGGGCAGGCCGACGAAGGTCAGCGAGGCGAGGTACTGCACCGCGCCGAGGGCGATGATGTTGATCGCGACACCGGAGATGATGTGGTCGATCCCGAACACGACGGTGGCGACGGCGTGCACGAGGCCGCCGATCATCCCCATCATGATCGCGCCGACGACACCGGCCCAGGCGCCGTAGTGGTAGCCGAAGTAGCCGGCGCCGTAGGTGCCGAGGATCATCATGCCCTCGAGCCCGATGTTGACGATGCCGGCGCGCTCCGACCAGAGACCGCCCAGGGCGGCCAGCATGATCGGTGCCGTGGCGACCATGGTCGCCGCGATCGTCCCCGAGGACGTCAGGTCGCCTGCGCCGGTGATCATCTCGAGGATCGACATCGCGGCGAGCGTGAGGACGATCGCGGCGAGGACGACGTAGCGGCGCGGGAAGCGCCGGGTGGCCGCCTTGTCGGTGCGGACATCGATGCGGGTGCTCATGCCGAGACCTCCTCGTTCGGGCTGGACGGTCTCGCGGGCGGCGGCTCGGTCAGGGCCCGCGCCACGGCCTGCTGCTCGAGGCGGATGCCGAAGCGGCGCACGACCTCGTAGCTGATCACCACGGTCAGGACGATGGTGCCCTGGGTGATCGCCACGATGTCGGGCGAGACCCCGACCAGGATCTGGAGCGGGTTGGACTGCTCGTTGAGGTAGGCGAACAGCAGGGCGCCCACCGCGATACCGATCGGGTTGTTCCGCCCGAGCAGGGCGATCGCGATGCCGGCGAAGCCGAGGCCGGACTGGAACGTCGAGCCGTAGCTGTACGCCGAGCCGAACAGGATCGGCATGCCCACGAGGCCGGCGACGGCACCCGAGATGAGCATGGCGGCGATCGTCATCCGGCGGACGTTGATGCCGCTGGCGACGGCGGCGGTCCCGGACTGGCCGGTCGCGCGCAGGTCGAAGCCGAACCGGGTCCGGTTCAGCAGGAACCAGTAGGCGAAGCCGACGACGGCAGCGATGACGAGGAAGCCGTAGAGGTCCTGGCCAGGGCCGTCGCCGATGCTGATGTTGGGGATCCGGCTGCCCTCGGGGATCTCCTTGGTCGCCAGCGTGTTGCTGCCCGGGGTCCGGACCGCGGCCTTGCGCAGGAAGTAGGCGACCAGACCGGTGGCGATAAAGTTCAGCATGATCGTGGAGATGACCTCGCTGACGCCACGGGTGGCGCGCAGCAGGCCGGCGATGCCCGCCCACATGGCGCCGGCCAGCATGGCGGCGGCGATCGCGAGCACGGTGTTGAGGTGGCCGGGCAGCCAGGCCTCGCCCGCCACCACGGCGGCGATGAACGCGGCGACCCGGTACTGGCCGTCCACGCCGATGTTGAACAGGTTCATCCGGAACCCGACCGCGACCGCGATGCCGGAGAGGTAGAGCACGGTCGCGTTGTTGACGATGTTGGCGAAGTTCCGGCTGGCCGGCACCGAGAGGATCGTGCTCCACACCTCGCCGACCGGGTCCCCGGCGGCGATCAGCACCAGGCTGGTGATGGCGAAGGCGGCGACCAGGGCGAGCAGCGGAGCGCTGATCGCCAGGCCGAGCCGCAGCAGGCGTTCCTGGCTCATGCGTTCTCCCCCGCTCCGGTCATCGCGGACCCGAGCTGCTGCGGGGTCACCTCGGAGGGATCGAACTCACCCACGAGCGAGCCGCGCAGGATCACCTCGATCCGGTCGGAGAGCCCGATCAGCTCGTCCAGGTCGGCCGAGATCAGCAAGACAGCGAGTCCCTTCTTGCGGGCTTCCTTGATGTGCGTCCAGATCGCGGCCTGGGCGCCCACGTCCACGCCGCGCGTGGGGTGGGCGGCGATCAGCAGGACGGGGTCTCCGCTCATCTCGCGACCCACGATCAGCTTCTGCTGGTTGCCGCCGGAGAGAGCGCGGGCCAGGACGTCCGGGCCCGGCGTGCGGACGTCGTACTCCTCGATGATGCGCTCGGTGTCCCGACGAGCCCCGCCCTTGTCGATCAGGCCGTGGCGTGCGCTCGGTGGGCGGCCCTGGTGGCCCAGGACCCGGTTCTCCCAGAGCGGGGAGTCGAGCAGCAGGCCGTGTCGGTGGCGGTCCTCGGGGATGTACCCGACGCCGCTCTCCCGGCGCTCGCGGGTGCTGAGAGTGGAGAGGTCGAGGTCGGCGAGCCGGACGACACCGGTGGCGTGCTCGCGCATGCCCATGATCGCCTCGACCAGTTCGGCCTGACCGTTGCCCTCCACGCCGGCGATGCCCAGGACCTCGCCGCGGTGGATGTCGAAGGAGATGGCGTCCAGGAGCGGTCGACCCTCCTTGCTCGGCAGGCAGAGGTTCTCGACGTGCAGCAGTACCTCGTCGGTGACGGTGGACGCGTCCGTGCTCGGCGAGGGCAGCTCGGAGCCGACCATCAGCTCGGCCAGCTCGCGTGCGGTGACCCCGGAGGGGTCCTCGACGGTGGTCACGGTGGTCCCCCGGCGGATCACGGTGATCTCGTCGGCGACGGAGAGCACCTCGTCCAGCTTGTGGGAGATGAAGATGACGCTGAGGCCCTCGCTCTTGAGCTCGCGCAGGTTGCCGAAGAGCTCGTCCACCTCCTGGGGCACCAGGACGGCCGTGGGCTCGTCCAGGATGATCACGCGCGCGCCGCGGTAGAGCACCTTGAGGATCTCGATGCGCTGACGGGCGCCGACGCCGAGCTCCTCCACGAGCTTGTCGGGGTCGACGTCGAGGCCGTAGGCGTCCGAGATCCGCAAAATCTCGGTACGGGCGGCGGCGCCGATGCCGTGCAGCTTCTCGGCGCCGAGCACCACGTTCTCGAGGACGGTGAGGTTGTCGGCGAGCATGAAGTGCTGGAAGACCATGCCGACGCCGGCGCGGATCGCGTCCGCGGGGGACCCGAGCGAGACCGACCTGCCGCCGATTTCGATGGTCCCGGAGTCGGGCGCCTGGACGCCGTACAGGATCTTCATCAACGTCGACTTGCCGGCGCCGTTCTCGCCCACGATCGCGTGGATGGTGCCGCGGCGCACGTCGATGTTGACGTTGTCGTTGGCGATGACGCCCGGGAAGCGCTTGCCGATGCCGCGCAGCCGGACGGCGAGATCGCCCGGGGTCGCCGTCTCGGCGACCGGTGCAGATGTGGACACGTCGTTGTGACCCCCTTGTTCAGTCGGGCGAAGGTTACTCGCCCGATGGGGCAGGCCGGAACCTGCCTCCCACGAACGGCGGGGCCGCAGGCACGCAGTCGAGTGCGAACCTGCGACCCCGCCGGATGGTGCGAGTCGCTCAGGTGTCGAGCAACATCACGGAGCGGTCGGAACCTTGATCTCTCCGTCGATGATCTTCTGCTTGTAGCCGTCCAGCTCGCCGGTGATGTCGTCGACCTGACCACCGCTGGTGGAGTAGCCGACACCGTCGACCTCGAGGTCGTAGCGAGTGGTGCCCGACGGGAAGGTGCCGTCGTTGATGCTGGAGAGGTACTCGTAGACCGCGACGTTCACGTTCTTGAGCATCGACGTCAGGATGACGTCCTGGACCGACGGGTCGGCGGTGTTGTACTGGTCGGAGTCGACACCGATGGCCTTGGCCTTGGCCTCCTTGGCGGCCTCGAAGACACCACCACCGGAGCCACCAGCAGCGTGGTAGACGATGTCGGCGCCGGCGTCGTACATGCCCTGGGCGGCGGTCTTGCCCTTGGCCGGGTCACCGAAGCCGGAGAAGTCCGGAACCTGGGTGAGGTAGGTCGAGTCGATCTTGATCTTCGGGTTCACGGCCTGGGCGCCTGCGATGAAGCCCGCCTCGAACTTCTGGATGAGCGGGGTCTCGACGCCACCGATGAAGCCGATGTGGTCCGACTCGGTCTTCAGCGCCGCGGCGGCACCGACCAGGAAGGAGCCCTGCTCCTCGGCGAAGACCAGGTTGGCGACGTTGTCGGCCACAGCCGACTCGTCGTCGATGATCGCGAAGTGGACGTCGGGGTACTCAGCGGAGACCTTGGCGATCGCGCCGCCGTAGGCGAAGCCCACGGCGATGATCGGGTCGAAGCCGGCGTCGGCGAAGGTGCGCAGGCGCTCCTCGCGAGCGGACTCGGCCTCACCGTCGGTGGCCTCGGACTCCTGGGAGGTCATCCCGAACTCCTCGACCGCCTGGTCGAGACCCGCGGCGGCGGAGTCGTTGAAGGACTGGTCCCCACGGCCGCCGACGTCGTAGGCCATGCCGATCTTGACGTCCGAGGTCGGGCCCTCGCCCGACGTGCCGTTGTCCGTGGTGTCGTTGTCGCTCCCGCAACCGGTGGCGGCCAGGGACAGGATCCCGGCGGTGACCAGTGCTGCGAACTTAGTACTGCGTCGCAAGACGCCTCCTTGAGGTGCTGTGCGCCCCCAGTCGGGCGCGAACCCGGCTGACACTAGGCCCTGGCGTCGCAGTAGGCGACCACGTGACGAAGTTGTTACCGACCTGATAGTGCGTGGTCCGTCCCCAGCTCGTTCGCCGACTCAGCGAGAGCGTGTCGCCTGCACCGCGACCTCGGCCAGCAGACGGGATCCCACGGCCGTGGCCCGGTCGTCCACCCGCAGGTTCCCCTGGTGCAGGTCGTAGGTCGCACCGCCCGGCGTGCGCGTGCCGAGCCGGCACATCGCCCCCGGGACGCGGTCGAGGTACCACCCGAAGTCCTCGCCACCGAGGCTCTGCAGCGTCGCCACCAGCCCGTCGCGACCCAGCACCCGCTCGGCGGCAGCACCCAGCAGCTGGGTGCTGTGCGGGTCGTTGACCACGGGCGGTACGCCGCGCCGGTAGTCGACGTGGGCGTGCACGCCGTACGGCGCGACGATCTGCTCGACGAGTTCGGGGACCAGCTTCTCGGCCTTCTCCCAGGCCAGAGCGTCGAGCATCCGCACCGTGCCCCCGAGGTAACCGGTGTGCGGGATGATGTTCACCGCCGAGCCCGAGCGCACGATGCCCCACACCATGCTCACCCCGGCGCGGGGGTCGAGCCGGCGCGAGAGGATGCCCGGCAGCTCGGTGACCACCTTGGCCATCGCGTAGGTCAGGTCCTCGGTCAGGTGCGGGCGCGAGGTGTGGCCGCCCGAGCCGGTGATCGTGATGTCGAGGTGATCGGCGGCGCCGGTGATCGGCCCTTCCCGCAACCCGACGAACCCGACGTCGAGACTGGGGTCGCAGTGCAGGCCGAAGAGCCGCTCGACCCCGTCCAGCGCACCCACCGCGATCAGGCTCAGCGCACCGCCGGGCATGACCTCCTCGGCCGGCTGGAAGAGCAGCCGCACCCGCCCCGGCAGCAGCCCGGCGGCGTGCACCTCGGCCAGCGCGAGCGCTGCGCCGACCAGGGCGGCGGTGTGCAGGTCGTGGCCGCAGGCGTGAGCGGCCCCGGGCACGGTGCTCGCCCAGGGGTCCTCGGTGGTGTCGTGGACCGGCAGCGCGTCCAGGTCGGCACGCAGGGCGACCAGCGGCCCCTCCTCCCCCAGGTCGGCGACCAGCCCGCTGTCGACCAGCCGGGTGATCCGCCAGCCGGAGGACTCCAGCGCCCGGACGACGGCGTCGGTCGTGCGCAGCTCTTCCCAGCTCAGCTCGGGGTGCGCGTGCAGGTCGCGTCGTAGCGTGACCAGCTCCGCCTCGCGGGCGGCGATCGTGGCGTCGATGAGGGCGGCAGCGGCAGATGACATTTGCTCCGAGGTTAGTACGCCCCGCTTCGCCGCGCCCGGCCCGACGCCGCCGCGGCGGCGATGGCGGGAGGCGGTCTCTCGATCAGGGACCGTCGTACGCCTCGAGGATCCGGTCCGCCGCAACGGTCGCCGGCAGCTCGCCGGCCAGTACTGCCGCCTGCACCTCGTCGCGCACCCGGGCGACGCCCGGCGAGTGGCGCAGCCGCTCGGCCAGCTCGTCGCGGACCAGCGCCCAGGTGAAGTCGAGCTGCTGACGCGCACGCTTGGCGGCCAGGCCGTCCTCGCCCAGGTGGTCGCGGTGGTCCAGCACCCGTTGCCACAGGTCGTCCACGCCGACGTCGGTGAGGCCCGAGCAGGTCACCACGGGCGGCGCCCACTCGCCCTTGCCGTGCACCAGCCGCAGCGCACCCGCCAGCTCGCGAGCCGCGGAGCGCGCCTCCTGCTCCCGGTCGCCATCGGCCTTGTTCACCGCGATCACGTCGGCGATCTCCAGGATGCCCTTCTTGATGCCCTGCAGCTGGTCCCCGGTGCGGGCCAGGGTGAGGAAGAGGAACGTGTCGACCATGCCGGCGACCGTCACCTCGGACTGACCGACACCGACGGTCTCCACCAGCACCACGTCGTACGACGCGGCCTCGAGGACGCTGATCGCCTGGAAGGTCGCGCGCGCCACCCCGCCCAGCGTTCCGGCGGACGGCGAGGGCCGGATGTAGGCCCGCTGGTCGGTCGCGAGTCGAGCCATCCGGGTCTTGTCCCCCAGCACCGACCCGCCGGTGCGCACCGACGACGGGTCGACCGCGAGCACCCCCACCCGGTGACCGGCGGCGGTGAGCCGGGAGCCGAGCGACTCGATGAACGTGGACTTCCCGACCCCCGGGACGCCGGAGATGCCGACCCGGACGGCCTGCGGGGCGCCGGCCTGCAGCTCCGCGAGCTCGGCCAGCAGCTCCCGGGCCAACGCCCGGTGCTCGGGCTTGTGCGACTCCACCAGGGTGATCGCCTGCGACACCGCAGCGCGCCGGCCCTCCCGGATCCCGGCGACCAGCCCGGCGACGTCCACCATCAGCGCGCCATCAGTGGCCGAGCTGCTCCCGCAGCTTGGCCAGCAGGTCGAGCGCGGACTCGGCGATCACCGTGCCGGGCAGGAAGACCGCGGCGGCCCCCATCTCGCGCAACGTCTCCACGTCGTCGGGCGGGATCACGCCCCCGATCACGACCATGATGTCCTCGCGTCCCTGCTCGGCGAGGGCCGCCTTCAGCGCCGGCAGCAGGGCCAGGTGACCCGCCGCCAGCGACGAGACCCCGACCAGGTGCACGTCGGCGTCGACCGCCTGCTGGGCAACCTCCTCGGGGGTCGAGAACAGCGGGCCCACGTCGACGTCGAAGCCCATGTCCGCGAACGCGGTGACCACGACCTTCTGGCCGCGGTCGTGGCCGTCCTGACCCATCTTCGCCACCAGGATGCGCGGGCGGCGCCCCTCGGCCTCCTCGAAGGCGTCGGTGGCGTCGAGGACCTGCTGGACCGCGGCGCTGCCGGGGCCGGACTCTTCGCGGAACACGCCGCTGATCGTACGGATCACGGCCTGGTGCCGGCCGTAGACCTTCTCCAGCGCCTCGGAGATCTCGCCGACGGTCGCCTTGGCACGGGCCGCGTCCACCGCGAGCGCGAGCAGGTTGCCGTCCAGCGATCCGCGCTGCGGCCCGCGCTCGGCGGAGTTCGTCAGCGCCTCCAGCGTGCGACGTACGTCGTCGTCGTCGCGCTCGGCCCGCAGCCGCTCCAGCTTCGCGATCTGCTGGCGGTAGACGTCGTCGTTGTCGACCCGGAGCACGTCGAGCTTGTCCTCGGCGGCCAACCGGTAGGTGTTCACCCCGATCACCGACTGCGCCCCGGAGTCGATCCGGGCCTGGGTGCGCGCGGCCGCCTCCTCGATCCGCATCTTGGGGATGCCCTGCTCGATCGCCTTCGCCATCCCGCCGGCCCGCTCGGCCTCCTGGATGTGGGCCCAGGCCCGCTCGGCGAGGTCGTGGGTGAGCCGCTCGACGTAATACGAACCGCCCCACGGGTCGATGCTGTGCGTGGTCCCGGACTCCTGCTGGAGCAGCAGCTGGGTGTTGCGCGCGATCCGGGCCGAGAAGTCGGTGGGCAGCGCGATCGCCTCGTCGAGGGCGTTGGTGTGCAGCGACTGGGTGTGGCCCTGGGTCGCGGCCATCGCCTCGATGCAGGTGCGCTGGACGTTGTTGAAGACGTCCTGGGCAGTCAGCGACCAGCCACTGGTCTGGCTGTGCGTGCGCAGGCTCAGCGACTTGGGGTTCTGCGGCTCGAACTCGCGCACCAGCCGGGCCCACAGCGCGCGCCCGGCGCGCATCTTGGCGACCTCCATGAAGAAGTTCATCCCGATCGCCCAGAAGAAGGACAGCCGCGGGGCGAACTGGTCGATCGTCATCCCGGTGTCGAGGCCGGCCCGGATGTACTCCACGCCGTCCGCGAGCGTGTAGGCGAGCTCCAGGTCGGCCGTCGCCCCGGCCTCCTGGATGTGGTAGCCCGAGATCGAGATCGAGTTGAAGCGGGGCATCTTCGCCGAGGTGTAGCTGAAGATGTCCGAGATGATCCGCATGCTCGGCGCCGGCGGGTAGATGTAGGTGTTGCGGACCATGAACTCCTTGAGGATGTCGTTCTGGATCGTCCCCGCGAGCTGCTCCGGCTTCACCCCCTGCTCCTCGGCGGCCGCGATGTAGAGGGCCAGCACCGGCAGGACGGCGCCGTTCATGGTCATCGACACCGACATCTCGTCGAGCGGGATGCCGTCGAAGAGGGTCCGGGTGTCGTAGATCGAGTCGATCGCGACGCCTGCCATCCCGACGTCCCCGCGCACCCGCGGGTGGTCGGAGTCGTAGCCGCGGTGGGTGGCCAGGTCGAAGGCGACGCTGAGCCCCTTCTGGCCGGCCGCGAGGTTGCGTCGGTAGAACGCGTTGGACTCCTCCGCGGTCGAGAAGCCGGCGTACTGCCGCACCGTCCACGGCTGGGTGGTGTACATCGTCGGGTAGGGCCCGCGCAGGAACGGGCTCAGGCCGGGCACGGTGTCGAGGGCATCGAGCCCCTCGAGGTGCTCGGGGCCGTAGACCGGCAGGATGCCGATCCCTTCCGGGCTGGTCCACGGCTCGCGCGGGTCGGGCCCGGCCACCGAGGCGGGTGCCTGGTCGACGAGCGGAACGCCCGCGAAGCTCTTCGGAACGCTCATGCCAGCTTCTCCCGGGTGGTGGTGAGGAAGGTCAGGGCGTCGACGCCGATCGCGCAGGAGTCGTCGACCGCGAGGTCACCGGGCTTGCCGGCCAGGATCACCCAACGGGCTCCCGCCTCGCGCAGGGCTGCCACCAGTTCGGCACCCCACTCGGCGTACGCCGCGTCGGGGCCGGCCAGGCAGACGACGGGCTGCGCGTCGTAGGCGGCGAGCACGTCAGCGACGCCGCCGGTCGCTCCGGCCGGGGTGACCGCGATGCCGCCGGCGGCGAACAGGTTGGTGGCGAAGGTGGCGCGCGCGGTGTGGGCCGCGATGCTGCCCATGGTGGCCAGGAAGACCGGCGTCGCGGCCGGCTCGTCGCGCAGCGCCTCGAAGCTCGCGCCGTAGCGTCGTACGGCGGACGCGGAGTCGTCCGGCTCCCGCTCGGGCAGGGTCTCGCCCAGGTGCGGGAACTCGCTGACCCCGGTCAGCGGCCGGGTCCGGCGGGCGATCTGCTCCTCGCGCAGCGCCGCGACCTCGTCGATGCGGGCCTGCAGGGAGCCGTCGGCCAGGGCGGCCGCGACGCCTCCGCTCTCCTCGATCCGGCTGAACTCCTCCCAGCCCGCCCGGGCCAGGTCGTCGGTCAGCTTCTCGACCAGGTAGGACCCGCCGGCGGGGTCCGCGACCTTGGCGAGGTGGGACTCCGCGATCAGCAGCGAGGAGGTGTTCCGGGCGATCCGGCGGCCGAACGCGTCGGGGCGTCCGAGCGCGGAGTCGAAGGGCAGCACGGTGACCGCGTCGGCGCCCCCGACACCGGCGGCGAAGGAGGCCACCGTGGTGCGCAGCATGTTCACCCAGGGGTCGTACTTGCTCATCATCGGACGGCTGGTCACGACGTGCTGGCGCTGGCTGCGAGCCTCGACCGGCGCCCCGCAGACCTCGGCCACCCGGGCCCAGAGACGACGTGCGGCGCGGAGCTTGGCGATGGTGGGAAACTGCTCGTCGGTCGCCGCGTAGCGGAACTCGACCAGCCGCAACGCATCGGTGAGGTCCAGCCCGGCGTCGGTCAGGCTGCGCAGGTACGCCGCGCCCACGGCCAGGCTGTAGCCGAGCTCCTGGGCGTCCGAGGCCCCGCGGTCGTGGACGGCGGTGGCGTCGACGACCGCACCCAGGACGCCGGCCTGCAGCGCCAGGCGGGCGACGGCGACCAGGTCGTCGGCCGTGGCCCGGACCGGGTCGGCGCCCAGGTTGGTGCCGGCGGCGGCGGCGACCCCTCGTGCGCTCAGCAGGTCGAGCAGGGCCCGGGCGGCGGCCACGGGCTCGGCCGGGGCGTCCAGGACGACCGGCGCCAGGTCGAGGAGGACCTCGGAGAGCAGGGCCTCCAGGTCGGTCGAGGCGTCCTTGAGCTGGAGCCACAGCGAGGTGACACCGTTCTGCAGGTCGACCAGGAGGGCCTCGTTGTCGAGCGTGGCGTCCGCGACCGACAGGTGGGCGCGGATGTCCCACTCCCCGACCCGTTGCGGGCGCCCCGCGGTGACGAGCTCGTCGAGCACGGCACGGGTGCCCAGCGGCGTGACGGCGATGCCGTCGAGCGTGCTGCGGGTCAGCTTCTCCCAGACCAGGTCGTCGGGGTCGTCCTCGGACATCCGGCGGGCCTTGCGGAGCACAGCGGCGGCCTCACGCTCCCAGTCGGAGCGCGAGGGCGCGTCATCGGGCCCCGCGAGGTCGAGCGAACCCTGCTCCGGCTCGAGCTCGGTCGGCTCGTCGAGGCCGCCTTCCACGTCAGTCATGGAGCGAACCCTAGGAGGGCGGGCACCGCGGGTGCCACCGAGTGTGACTTTTCCCTAGCGGAATGGACCATTCCGACCCGTGGACCGGTCCAGGCCCCGGGTCAGGCCCCGGGTCAGGCCCCGGGTCAGGCCCCGGGTCGGCGGGCGGGCGCGAAGCCGAGGTCGTCCAGCGCCCCCGTCGCCTCCACCCTCGCCCAGATCCGGTTGCGGAGCTTCAGGGTGATCTTCGTGGTGAGGTGGTTGAAGTCGCGCCACACCACCCGGCCGCGCAGGATCGGCCGACACAGCGGCGCGTCCGGACAGATCACCGGGTTGATGTCCACGCTGAACATGTCGTCGCGGGCCACCGCCTCGCTGACCAGGATGCTGTCGGTGACGCTCGTCCCGATCGGCACCGGCACCAGGCACTCGGCCACGTACGTGGCTCGGGCCAGGCAGTCGAGCGGGTCGCCGTCCACCCGGATCGTGTCGTGGACGACCAGGGTGCGAGTGCCCAGCTCGCTGAGCCGGTCGAGGGTCTCGCGGGTGGTGTTCGCGACCAGCTCGTCCACGGTCTCGTCGGAGCCGCCGATCCTGGTCAGGGTGTCGCGGTACTTCAGGTCGAGGTCGTAGCTCTGCGAGACCAGGATGGTGAGGTCGGGCCGAATCGTCTCGATCGCCTCGTCGTACCACTCGTCGCGCAGGTCGTTGCAGAGCTCCCTGGCCTCCGGCGGGCGGGTCCGGTTGGAGAGACCTGCCTGCCACGGGCAGCCGCGCAGGATGTTGGCGGCCAGGCTGAAGCCGCGCTGGTTGGCGAGCTTCTTCATCATCGGGGCCAGCATCTTGGCGTGGCTGTCCCCGACCAGCAGCACGGTCGGACCGTCGTTCTCGACCAGGAAGCAGTTCTTCGGCTCGGCGCACGGCCGGCCCCGACCGATGTCCGCGGAGATCTCCTGCCAGTCGAGGTCGCCGGGCACCCGCTGTCGGTCCGCCCCCATCGCGACGAACCCGGCACCGTCGTCGGCCAGGGCCGGCTGACGTGGGCTCTGCAGCATCGGCGTCATCACCGCGACCGCGACGATCGCACTGGCCAGCACGCCGGAGACGGCCACCGGCCACTGGACGGAGGCCGGGCCGACCCAGCGGCGCACGGGCAGCTCGAGCAGCTCGGCCGAGAGTGCCGCCAGAGCCGTGCTCAGCACCGCCGCCATCGCCGCGAGCACCAGCGGGCGGACCGCGAAGAACTCCAGCAGGACCAGTAGGACCGGCCAGTGCCACAGGTAGGTGCCGTAGGAGATCTTGCCCAGGTAGACCGGGACCCGCAGCTCGAAGAGCCGCACCACGGGCCCCCCGGCGGACAGCAGCCCGCTGATCAGCAGGACCGAGGCCACGGTGGCCAGCAGCCCGCGCCAGGACGTGTTCAACGACCACCAGCCGCTGGCAACCACGAGCAGCAGCACCAGGCCGGCGGCCCCCGAGGCGACCGGGCGACGGTTCGACCAGCCGGCCCGGACGGCGACGGCGAGCAGGGCACCGGCGAGCAGCTGGTAGAGCCGGGCGTCGGTGCCGTAGTAGGCGTGGCCGGGGTCCGCGGACATCCAGTAGAACTGGCTGCCCAGCGAGAGCACCAGCAGCAGCCCGATCCCGGCGGCGAGGGCCCAGGAGCGCCGACGGTTGGCGTAGTACAGCCCGACGAGCAGCAACGGGAAGACCACGTAGAACTGCTCCTCGATCGCCAGCGACCAGAAGTGCAGGAAGGGGCTCTTCTCCACGTCCGTGGCGAAGTAGTCCTCGGAGCGGGTCAGGAAGTTCCAGTTGGCGTAGTAGAGCAGGGCGCTGCGGGCGTCGCCGACCAGGCTGAGCCGGCGGACGACGCTGGTGAGCAGGACGAACGTGGCACCGGTGGCGACCACGACCACCACCGCCGCCGGCAGCAGCCGTCGCACCCGGCGGGCGTAGAAGGCGCCGAGCCGGAGCCGGCCGGTGCGGTCGAGCTCGGCCAGGATGACCCCGGAGACCAGGAAGCCGGACAGCACGAAGAAGAGGTCGACCCCGACATAACCACCCGCCACCACCTGCATGCCGGCGTGGAAGAGCAGCACGAGGTAGACGGCGAGAGCCCGGAGCCCGTCGAGGGCAGGCAGATGGGTCCGAGACATGGCGGGAGATTAACGCGCGCCCGGAACAGCGCCCCAATCGTCCGGGGCACTCGCGCGGGTGTCGTCAGGGTTCGCTGCGGCCGTCGTTGTCCTTGTTCCGGATCCCGATCTTGGCGCCCAACCAGACCAGCGGGTCGAACTTGCGGTCCACGACGCGCTCCTTGAGCGGGATGATCGCGTTGTCGGTGATCTTGATGCCCTCGGGGCAGACCTCGGTGCAGCACTTGGTGATGTTGCACATCCCCAGTCCGGCCGCCCCCTGCGCCAGCTCCCGCCGGTCGTGGGTGTCGAGCGGGTGCATGTCCAGCTCGGCGTACCGCAGGAAGAACCGCGGGCCGGCGAAGGCGGGCTTGTTCTCCTCGTGGTCACGCACCACGTGGCAGGTGTTCTGGCACAGGAAGCATTCGATGCACTTGCGGAACTCCTGACCGCGCTCCACGTCGACCTGCATCATCCGGCGCTTGCCGTCCGGGTCGCGCGGAGGCGGGGCGAACGACGGCAGCTCGGCCGCCTTCTCGTAGTTGAAGGAGACGTCGGTGACCAGGTCCCGGATGACCGGGAAGCTGCGCATCGGGGTGACCGTGATGGTCTCCTCGGGGTCGAAGTCCGAGAGCCGGGTCATGCAGAGCAGGCGTGGCTTGCCGTTGATCTCGGCGCTGCACGAGCCGCACTTGCCGGCCTTGCAGTTCCACCGCACCGCGAGGTCGCCGGCCTGGGTGGCCTGGAGCCGGTGGATCGCGTCGAGGACGACCTCGCCGTTCTCCACGCTGACCGTGTAGTCACCGAGCTCGCCGCCGGCCTGGTCGCCGCGCCACACCCGCATCTTGAGGTCGTAGCTCATCGTCTGCTCCTCACGCGCTCTCGAAGAAGGTCTTCAGCTCGGCCGGCATCTCCGGGATGGGCTGGTGGGCCAGGGTGACGCCGGTGCCGGCCTCGTCGAGGCGGACGACGAGGTTCTTGGTGCCCCACTCCTCGCGCGGGCCGGGGAAGTCGTCGCGGGTGTGGCCACCGCGCGACTCCTCGCGCTCGAGAGCCGCCTTCGCGATGGCCTCGGAGACCAGCAGCATGTTGCGCAGGTCCAGGGCGAGGTGCCAGCCGGGGTTGTACTGCCGGTGCCCCTCCACGACCAGGTGCTCGGCCCGCTCCTTGAGGCGCTCGATCTCGGCCAGCGACTGCTCGAGCTCGGCGCCGGTGCGGATGATCCCGACCAGGTCGTTCATCGCCTGCTGGAGGTCCTGCTGGATCGAGTACGGGTTCTCCCGGCCGCCCTCGTGCTCGAACGGCGCCAGGGCACTGGCCTGGGCCGCCTTCACCGCCGCCGGGTCGATGGCGGGACGCGCGGCGCCCACCTCGGCGGCGTACTGCGCGGCGCTCTCGCCGGCACGGCGGCCGAAGACGAGCAGGTCGGAGAGCGAGTTGCCGCCGAGCCGGTTGGACCCGTGCATGCCGCCGGAGCACTCGCCGACGGCGTACAGACCGGTGACCCCGCTGAGCTCGGTGTCGGCGTCGACCTCCACCCCGCCCATCACGTAGTGACAGGTGGGCCCGATCTCCATCGGCTCGGCGGTGATGTCGACGTCCGCGAGCTCCTTGAACTGGTGGTACATCGAGGGCAGCCGCCGCCGGATGAACTCCGGTGTACGACGCGAGGCGATGTCGAGGTAGATGCCGCCGTGCGGGGTGCCCCGGCCGGCCTTGATCTCGGAGTTGATCGCCCGCGCGACCTCGTCACGGGGCAGCAGCTCGGGGGGCCGACGGTTGTTCTTCTTGTCGTCGTACCAGCGGTCCGCCTCCTCCTCGGTGTCGGCGGTCTCGGCCTTGAAGAAGTCGGGGATGTAGTCGAACATGAACCGCTTGCCCTCGGAGTTCTTCAGGATCCCGCCGTCACCGCGCACCGACTCGGTGACCAGCAGCCCCTTGACCGACGGCGGCCAGACCATCCCCGTCGGGTGGAACTGGACGAACTCCATGTTGATCAGCGACGCCCCGGCCCGCAGCGCGAGCGCGTGCCCGTCGCCGGTGTACTCCCAGGAGTTGCTGGTGACCTTGAAGGACTTGCCGATCCCGCCGGTCGCGAGGATCACGCTGGGCGCCTCGAAGGTGACGAAGCGGCCGGTCTCGCGCCAGTAGCCGAAGGCGCCGGAGACCCGGGGCTCCTCGGCGCCGGCGTCCATCAGCAGCTCGGTGACCGTGCACTCCATGAAGACGTCGATGCCCAGCTGCACGGCCCGCTGCTGGAGGGTCCGGATCATCTCCAGTCCGGTCCGGTCCCCGACGTGGGCCAGCCGGGCGTACTTGTGGCCGCCGAAGTCGCGCTGGGAGATCAGGCCGTCCTCGGTGCGGTCGAAGAGCGCGCCCCAGTCCTCGAGCTCCATCACCCGCTCCGGCGCCTCCTGGGCGTGCAGCTGGGCCATCCGCCAGTTGTTCAGCATCTTCCCGCCACGCATGGTGTCGCGGAAGTGCACCTTCCAGTTGTCGTCGGAGTAGACGTTGCCCATCGAGGCGGCGATCCCACCCTCGGCCATCACGGTGTGCGCCTTGCCCAGCAGCGACTTGCACACCAGGGCGGTGCGCGCCCCGGCGTCGTGGGCCGCGATCGCGGCACGGAGGCCGGCACCACCGGCGCCGATCACCACCACGTCGTAGGAGTGGTGCTCCATGCCGCCGCTCTCGTCACCGGACATCTCGTTGCCGGTCATCGGGTGCCTGCCGGGGTTGGTGTCGCTCATCTGCAGAAGACTCGATTCTCTAGAAGAAGCGCGGGTCGTCGATGACGCCGGTCGCGAGCAGGTAGATGTAGAGGTCGACCACGGCGACCGAGAAGAGGGAGTACCAGGCGTAGTTCGCGTGCTTGGCGTTCAGCTTCGACACGAACGTCCAGGCCTTGTAGCGCACCGGGTGCTTGGAGAAGTGCCGCAGCCGTCCGCCGGTGATGTGGCGACACGAGTGGCAGGAGAGCGTGTAGAGCCAGATCAGCACAACGTTCACCACCATCAGGACCGTGCCGAGACCCATGTGGCCCCACTCCCCCTGCTCGTTGCGGAACGCGAGCAGGGCGTCGTAGCTCAGGATCAGGCCGACCACGACCGCGGCGTACCAGAAGTAGCGGTGCACGTTCTGCAGGATCAGCGGGAAGCGGCTCTCCCCGGAGTACGCCGTGTGCGGCTCGGCCACCGCGCAGGCCGGCGGGGAGAGCCAGAAGGCGCGGTAGTAGGCCTTGCGGTAGTAGTAGCAGGTCATCCGGAAGCCGAGCGGGAAGATCAGGATGATCAGCGCCGGCGACAGCTGCCACCAGCTGAACGGCGTACCGAAGTCGGCCGCGCCGAGCCGGGCGCACTCGTCGGTCAGGCAGGGCGAGTAGAACGGCGAGAGGTAGGGCTTGGCGTAGAAGTTCGCCCCCTCGAACGCCCGCCAGGTGGCGTAGACGACGAAGGCGGTGAAGACCACGAAGGTCGCCAGCGGGGCGAGCCACCACCGGTCCTCGCGCAAGGTCTTCGCGTCGATCCGGGCCCGCGTGGGCCCGTTGACTCCTGATGCCGTGCGAGCGTCTGTCGACGCCATGGCCACCTCCGCAGTGGGGGTTGGATCCGGTGCATGGGTGAGTCTGCACACAACCGGCCGGATGTGAAAGGGGCCACACCGGGAGAGTTCACCGTCCGTCCATCCGCGCGACGGCCCGCGGCCGCCCGGGCGCGCGAGCCTGCGGTCATGAAGATCGCGCTCGTGACCGAGACCTTCTACCCCGCCGTCGACGCGTCCACGACCACCGTCAAGGCGGTCGCCGACCGGCTCATCGATGCCGGCCACCGGGTCGAGATCGTCGCCCCGGGCCCGGGCCTGGGGTGTTACCGGGGCAGCCGGGTGGCCCGGGTGGCCGGCCACGACCGGACCGGGCGCCAGCTCCGGGCCGCCCTGGACGCCTTCGCGCCGGACCTAGTGCACGTGACCTCGCCGGGGCCGGTCGGGCGCGCCACCCTCAAGCACGCCCGCCGGCTCGGCGTGCCGAGCGTGGTCGTGGAGCAGTCGCCGCTGCTCGACGTGACGGCCGACCACTGGCGCGTGAAGGTCGCCGAGCGGGCCGACACGGTGCTGGCCACCTCGCGGTGGATGGTCGAGCGGCTGCGCGAGTTCGGCGCGGACGCCGAGCTCTGGCAGCCCGGGGTCGACCCGGTGGCCTTCACCCCCGAACTGCGCGACCCTCGGCTGCACGCCGCCTGGTCGCGCGCCCGCTCACGCAGCGGGACCCCTGTGGTCGTGGGTCACCTCGGCGACCTGCGCACGCGCCGTGACGCTCGGCGGCTCGCCGAACTGGTCGGGCTCCCCGGGACGCAGGTCGTCGTGATCGGAGACGGAGCGCAGCTGGGCCGGCTCCGCTCGCGCCTGCCCGACGCGGTCTTCACCGGGCCGCTCGACACCGGCGACCTCACCGTGGCGCTGGCCTCGCTCGACCTGGTCGTGCAGCCGGGTGA
Source organism: Nocardioides sp. (assembly GCF_041600255.1). GTDB lineage: Bacteria > Actinomycetota > Actinomycetes > Propionibacteriales > Nocardioidaceae > Nocardioides. The sequence continues at coordinate 22,276 of NZ_JBFIKK010000025.1, forward strand.
GCGCGAGACCTGCTGCCACGGCCTGCGGGCGGCCGCCGCCAGCGGAGTGCCGGTCGTCGCGCCGCGCGCCGGTGGAGCACCCGACGTCGTACGGAACCTGGAGACCGGGCTGCTCCACGACCCCGGCCGGCCGCGCGCCCTGGCGAACGCCGTGGCCTCGCTCGCCCTCGACTCGCGGCGCGACCTGATGGGCCGCCGCGGCCGCGAGCTCGCCCTGGAGCGTGACTGGCGCACCGCCGTTGACGAGCTCGTTGCCGAGCACTACGCCCCGCTCCTGCCCGGCCGCGCCCTGCGGCTGGCCTCCGGTGTGGTCCGGCTGGCCTCGACCGCCTGAGCGCTCGCAAAGGGGCATATCTCACACCGCCCCGCTGGTCCCCGGGGCCGAAGTGAGCGGTAGCGTGACCTTTCGTGGCAACGACGACCCTGGTCAAGGGAGCGCGCTCGACGCGCTCGACCATCGCACTCAAACTCCTGATGGCCGCCAGTGGCGTCATCTTCATCGGCTTCGTGCTCGTGCACATGTACGGCAATCTCAAGGCCTTCGCGGGCCACGATGCCTTCAACGAGTACGCCGAGCACCTGCGCGAGTTCGGTGAGCCGATGCTGCCGCGTGAGGGCCTGCTCTGGCTCATCCGCGTCACGCTGATCGCCTCCCTGGTCGTGCACGTGTACTCCGCCATGACGCTGTGGCGCCGCTCTGCGAAGGCGCGCACCACGAAGTACGTGATGAAGAAGAACACCTCGTCGACCTTCTCGTCGCGGATGATGCGCTGGGGCGGTGTGACGATCCTGCTCTTCCTCGTCTGGCACCTGCTCAACTTCACCATCGTGAAGGTGAACGTCACCGGCGGCGCCACCAACGACCCGTACAACCTGCTGGTCGACACCTTCGAGGTGTGGTGGCTGACCGCCATCTACCTCGTGGCGATGGTCGCGCTCGGGATGCACCTGCACCACGGCGTGTGGAGCTCGGCGCAGACCCTCGGTCTGACCAACAACGAGAAGGCCCGCCGCAACGCGAAGGTGCTCGGCGGCATCGTCGCCGTGGTCATCGCCGGCGGCTTCTCGCTCGTCCCGATCTTCGTCCTCGCCGGCGTCATCACCAAGTAATGGCCAAGGAAGTGCAGAGCGACATGACTGAATCCACCCCCGGCCAGGAGTCCCTCGAGGACCGCGAGCCGAACGACGCCGCGGGCTACTACGTCGAGGGCGAGCCGCTCTTCGACAAGAAGGCCCCGACCGGCCCGATCGCCGAGCGCTGGGACAGCCGCAAGTTCAACGCGCGCCTCGCCGCCCCGGCCAACCGACGCAACCTCTCGGTGATCATCGTCGGCACCGGCCTGGCCGGCGCTGCCGCGGCCGCCACGCTCGGCGAGGCCGGGTACGTGGTGAAGTCCTTCTGCTACCAGGACTCCCCGCGTCGCGCCCACTCGATCGCCGCCCAGGGCGGCATCAACGCCGCCAAGAACTACAAGGGCGACGGCGACTCGGTGCACCGCCTCTTCTACGACACCGTCAAGGGCGGCGACTACCGCTCCCGGGAGTCGAACGTGTACCGCCTCGCGGAGATCAGCCGCAACATCATCGACCAGTGCGTCGCCCAGGGCGTCCCGTTCGCCCGCGAGTACGGCGGCCTGCTCGACAACCGCTCCTTCGGCGGCGTCCAGGTCTCCCGGACCTTCTACGCCCGCGGCCAGACCGGCCAGCAGCTGCTGATCGGCGCCTACCAGGCCCTCGAGCGGCAGGTCGCCGCCGGCACGGTCGAGACCTTCACCCGCCACGAGATGCTCGAGGTGATCGTGGTGGACGGCAAGGCCCGCGGGATCATCGCCCGGGACATGGTGACCGGTGAGATCCAGACCCACCTCGCCGACGTCGTCGTGCTCGCCAGCGGCGGCTACGGCAACGTCTACTACCTCTCCACCAACGCGATGGGCAGCAACGTCACGGCGACGTGGCGTGCGCACCGCAAGGGCGCCTACTTCGGCAACCCCTGCTACACGCAGATCCACCCGACCTGCATCCCGGTCTCCGGCGAGCACCAGTCGAAGCTGACCCTGATGTCGGAGTCGCTGCGCAACGACGGCCGGATCTGGGTGCCGAAGCGTCGCGAGGACTGCGACAAGGACCCGCGCGACATCCCCGAGGAGGGCCGCGACTACTACCTGGAGCGGATCTACCCGGCGTTCGGCAACCTGGTCCCCCGCGACATCGCCTCCCGCCAGGCCAAGAACGTCTGCGACGAGGGTCGCGGCGTCGGTCCGATGGTCGGCGACTTCCGTCGCGGCGTGTACCTGGACTTCGCCGACGCGGTGAAGCGGATGGGCAAGGCCGCGGTCGAGGAGAAGTACGGCAACCTCTTCGACATGTACGCCCGGATCACCGGCGAGGACCCGTACTCGGTCCCGATGCGGATCTACCCGGCCGTGCACTACGTGATGGGCGGCCTGTGGGTCGACTACGACCTGCAGTCCACGATCCCCGGCCTCTTCGTGACCGGTGAGGCCAACTTCTCCGACCACGGCGCCAACCGCCTGGGCGCCTCGGCGCTGATGCAGGGCCTCGGCGACGGCTACTTCGTGCTCCCGAACACGGTGCGCGACTACCTCGCGGACGGTCCGTTCGAGAAGCTCGACGAGAGCCACCCCGCGGTGGTCGAGGCGCGCGCGTCGGTCGAGGAGCGGATCACCACGCTGCTCTCGATCAACGGCGACCGCTCGGTCGACTCCTTCCACAAGGAGCTCGGCAACATCATGTGGGAGTACTGCGGGATGGAGCGGACTGCCGAGGGCCTGCGCAAGGGGATCGACCTGATCCGCTCCCTGCGCGAGGAGTTCTGGCGCAACGTCAAGGTGCTCGGCACCAACGAGAGCCTGAACCAGTCGCTCGAGAAGGCCGGCCGCGTGGCCGACTTCCTCGAGCTCGGCGAGCTGATGTGCATCGACGCGCTGCACCGACGCGAGTCCTGCGGTGGCCACTTCCGGGCCGAGTCGCAGACCGAGGACGGCGAGGCCCTGCGCAACGACGAGGACTACTCCTACGTCGCTGCCTGGGAGTTCGGCGGATCCACCCCCGTCCTGCACAAGGAACACCTCGTCTACACGGCCATCGAGATGAAGCAGCGGAGCTACAAGTGAGCGAAAAGTTGATGTCCCTGACCCTGAAGATCTGGCGTCAGCCCGACGCCGAGTCTCCCGGGGCCATGCACGGCTACCAGATCGACGACGTCTCCCCCGACATGTCGTTCCTGGAGATGCTCGACGTCCTCAACGAGTCCCTGAACGCCGCCGGCGAGGAGCCGATCGCGTTCGACTCCGACTGCCGCGAGGGCATCTGCGGCATGTGCGGCCTGATGATCAACGGTCAGGCGCACGGCCCCGAGGTCACCACCACCTGCCAGCTGCACATGCGGTCCTTCAAGGACGGCGACGAGATCGTCATCGAGCCCTGGCGCTCGGCTGCCTTCCCCGTGGTGCGCGACCTGGTCGTGGACCGCTCCTCCTTCGACCGGGTGATCCAGGCCGGCGGCTACATCTCGGTGAACACCGGTGCGGCCCCCGACGCGCACGCGGTGCCCGTGCCCAAGGCCAAGGCCGACCGGGCCTTCGACGCCGCCACCTGCATCGGCTGCGGCGCCTGCGTCGCGGCCTGCCCCAACGGCTCCGCCTCGCTCTTCGTCGGCGCCAAGGTCACCCACCTCGGCGAGCTGCCGCAGGGCCAGGCCGAGCGCGACCTGCGCGTGGTCAACATGGTCGGCCAGCACGACCACGAGGGCTTCGGTGGCTGCACCAACATCGGCGAGTGCACCTCCTCGTGCCCCAAGGAGATCCCGCTCGACGTGATCTCCCGGCTCAACTGGGACCTGCACGCCGCGATGCGGCACGGTCTCTGAGCCGTCACCACCGCCTCGTACGACGAAGGCCCGCCCGAGACTCTCGGGCGGGCCTTCGTCATGCGGTCCCGGGGAGCGTCAGGCGCTCGTCGTACGCCGTAGCGCCTTGAGTCCCAGCGCGCCCAGCACGCCGGCGATCACCAGGTCCACCACGATCAGCATCGTGTGGGCCACCCAGTAGCCGGTCGCCCGCTCCTGCCCCGAGGAGTGCGCGGCGGCCAGGTTCTTGGCGAACGTCGACCAGATCACCACGTTCCAGATCGCGACGCCGACCAGCAGCCAGCCGTGCTTGCGTTCGAATCTCATCGGTCTCCTCGGTTGCGGCGGAGCAGGGCCACCAGGCCCAGCATGGTGGCACCCCCGGCGGCGAACGGGGCGACCCAGGCGGGACGACCCGCCTCGCTCACCGCCACCGGCTCGTCGGCGTCCTGGGGCTCGAGCGCCGGCGTCCGGGGGCCCTGGACCGGCGCCACCGGCTCGTTGCCGCGCAGCGCCACCGCGGAGGGCGCCGTGTGCGCCCATGCGGCGGCGTACATCACGATCCGCGAGAAGTAGTTGATCCAGACGACCAGGATCAACGCGATCCCGAAGGCCTGGAAGGCCGGCGAGTCCTTGGTGGAGGCCAGCAGCAGGAACGACAGCGACTTGAGGACCTCGAAGCCGAGCCCGCCCAGCAGGGCGCCCTTCCAGAGCGCCTTGCGCGGCGCCCGCGGCTGCGCGAGCAGCCGGAAGATCGCGAAGAACAGCACGACGTTGGCGGCCAGGCCGACCAGGCGGCCCAGGGCCTCGACCAGGGGGGCGAGGGCGTCGCCGAGGTTGAACCAGCCCAGGACCACGTCGGTGAAGCCGGTCACGAAGCCGGCCACCGCCACCGACAGGATCAGCACCAGCCCGATCGTGGCCAGCGAGACCAGGTCGCGGAGCTTGCCGACCACGAAGTTCGGCTGGAGCTTCTTCGGCAGCTCGAAGACCTCCTCCAGCGCATTGCGCATCGCCGACATCCAGCCCAGGCCGGCGTACAGCACACCGGCGAGACCGATCAGCCCGGCCCAGCCGGAGAAGCTCTGCACCTGGTCCAGCGAGAGCTCACCCTCGTCGTCGCCCACGATGCCGGGCAGGATCGAGTCGATCGCCGCGACCATGTCGTTCTCGACACCCGAGTAGATCCTGGCCACCTGACCGACCACGAAGAAGGCGAGCGCCAGGATCGGGAAGAAGGAGAGGAAGGCGTAGTAGGTGACGGCGCCGGCCTGCAGGCTGCCGTTGACCTTGCCGTAGTGCTGCACCATCCGCATGAGGTGGTCGAAGAGGGGCCAACGCTCCCTCAGGTCGGTGATGCGGTCCGAGATCGCCATCAGCTCATGCTCCCAGGGGCGACGTCAGCGCGAAGTCGCGCGTGGGACGCCATCCGTCGTGCTCGTGGTGGACGTAGAGGTGGAAGTCGTGAACCTCGAAAGTGCACTCGAAGCCGGCCAGCTCGGCGAAGGCCCGGTCGAGCAGGTCGTCGGCCAGGTCGTGGGCGATCGTGACGTGCGGGTGGTACGGGAAGGCGAGGTCGAGCGCCAGCGGGCCACGTCGTACGTCGCCGGCGAGCTGCTCGCAGGCGGAGATCCCCCGCGCCAGCGTCACGAAGACGACCGGTGAGACGGGCCGGAAGGTGCCCGTGCCCCGCAGGTGGACCGCGAACGGCTCGTGGGCCGAGGCGACCTCGGCGAGATGCTCCTCGATCGCGGGCAACTCCGCCTCGTCGACCTCGACCGGCGGCACCAGCGTGACGTGGGTCGGGATCATCGTCGCGGTGGCGTCACCCAGCGCGAGGCGGTAGTCCTGGAGCTCCGAAGCCCAGGGCTCCGGGATGGACAGGGCGACTCCGATCGTGGGCACCTCGTCGACCCTACCGGCCGGGGGCGACGAAGCCGACGCGCTGGTAGACGTCGCGCAGCGTCGCCTGCGCGACCTCGCGGGCCTGCTCGGCGCCCTGCTTCAGCACGGCCGAGAGATAGGCCTGGTCGTCGAGCAGCTCCAGCGTCCGCTCGCGGAACGGCGTCACGAACTCGACCACCGCCTCGGCCAGGTCGCCCTTGAGATCGCCGTACCCGCGGCCGGCGTACTGCTCCTCGAGCGCCGAGACCCCCTGACCGCTGAGGGCCGCGAAGATGGTGAGCAGGTTGCTGACGCCCGCCTTCTGCTCGGGGTCGAAGCGGATCTCGGAGTCGGAGTCGGTGACGGCCGAGCGGATCTTCTTGGCACTGACCCTGGGCTCGTCGAGCATCTCGATGATCCCGGCCGGCGAGGAGGCCGACTTCGACATCTTCGCGCTCGGGTTCTGCAGGTCGCCGATCTTCGCGGTGGCCTTGAGGATGTACGGCTCCGGCAGCCGGAAGGTCTTCTTGTAGCGGTGGTTGAAGCGCTGGGCGAGGTCGCGGGTCAGCTCCAGGTGCTGGCGCTGGTCCTCGCCGACCGGCACGAAGTGCGGCCGGTAGAGCAGGATGTCGGCCGCCTGCAGGATCGGGTAGGTGAAGAGCCCGACCGAGGCGGCACCCTCGCCGCCCTTGGCGGACTTGTCCTTGAACTGGGTCATCCGGCGCGCCTCGCCGAAACCGGTCAGGCACTGCAGGACCCAGCCGAGCTGGGCGTGCTCGGGCACCTGGCTCTGCACGAAGATCGCCGACCTCTCCGGCTCGATGCCCATCGCCAGCAGCTGGGCCGCGGCCCGCAGGGTGCGCTCGCGCAGCACCTTGGGGTCCTGCTCCAGCGTGATCGCGTGCAGGTCGGCGATGAAGAAGAACGGCTGGTGGTCCCGCTGCAGGTCGACCCACTGACGCAACGCACCCAGGTAGTTGCCGAAGTGGAAGGAGTCGGCGGTCGGCTGGATGCCGGAGAGCACGCGCGGCCGGGCGGTGCCGGAGGCCGCTGCGGACGCGGCGACCTCGGTCTCGGTCGTGGTGGACATGGGCAGCATTGTGTCATTGGCCCAGACGTGGTCCTGACCCGGAATCTCCGTTGCCGGGCAGGTGCGGGGATGACAGGGTTCCGCCCATGCCCGCCGCCCCCACCCTGACCGACGGCCTCGTCACCCTCCGAGCCCACCGACCCGACGACGCCCAGGGCTCCTACGAGCAGTGCCAGGACCCGGGCTCGCGGCGGTGGACGACCGTCCCGGTGCCCTACTCGCTCGCCGACGCCGAGACGTTCGTCGGCCGGGTCATGCCGGCCGGCTGGGAGAACGACTCGGAGTGGGGCTTCGCCGTCGAGCACGAGGGCCGGTACGCCGGCACGATCTCGCTGCGCAACGAGGGCAGCGGCCGGGCCGAGGTCGCCTACGGCTCCCACCCCGCCGTACGCGGCACCGACGTGATGGAGTGCGCGCTGCGGCTGCTGCTGGACTGGGGTTTCGAGTCCCAGGGCCTGCGCACCGTGATCTGGTGGGCCCACGCGGGCAACTGGCCCTCGCGCCGGCTGGCGTGGAAGCTCGGCTTCCGGGTCGAGGGCACGGTGCGTCAGTGGCAGCCCCAACGGGGTGAGCTGATCACCTCGTGGGTCGGCACCCTGCTGCGCGACGACCCCCGCTCCCCCGCGACGCCGTGGCTGGACTGCCCGGTGATCGAGCGCGACGGGCTGCGCCTGCGTCCGGTGGAGCCCCGCGATGCCGAGCGGATCGTCGAGGCGAGCGCGGACGAGCGAACCCAGCGCTGGCTGGGGCACCTGCCCACGCCGTACACGCTCAGCGACGCGCACGCGTACGTCGAGGCGCGCTCGGAGATGCGGGCGAACGGGTCCGGCGTGACCTGGGCGGTGGTGGACCCGGCCGACGACCTGATCCTGGCCACCGTCCTCTACTTCGGCCATCGGCCGGGCCTGGAGTGCGAGCTCGGCTACTGGACCCACCCCGAGGCGCGCGGCCGCGGCCTGATGACCCGGGCGTTCCGGGTGCTGATGGAGTACGCGTTCGACGAGCTCGAGGTACGTCGGGTCAAGGCGTTCGTCGCGGTCGGCAACACCGCCTCGCGGCACCTCATGGAGGCGAACGGGCTGAGCCTCTACGGCGTCGAGCGGCTGGGCGCCACCACCGGCACCGGGCCGGAGGACATGGCGCTCTACGACATGACGGTCGAGGAGTTCAACGCCGCACGCTGAGCGTCGTCGGTGCGTCGCTGGGCCACCGCCGCGACCACCAGGACGGCCACCCCGGCCACCGACAGCACGACGCCGACCAGGGCGGGTGCCCGCAGGCCGTACCCGGCGGCGATGACGAGGCCGCCGAGCCAGGCGCCGAGGGCATTGGCGACGTTGAGGGAGGCGTGGTTCATCGCGGCGCCGAGGGTCTGGGCGTCGCCGGCCACGTCCATCAGCCGCAGCTGGAGGTTGACCACCAGCACCGAGCCCAGCACGGTGATCGTGAAGACCACCGGCAGCGCCCACCAGCCGTGCGGCGCCGCGAACCAGAAGACGACCAGGATCAGGCCGGAGCCGATCCCCGAGCCGAGCAGCGACGTGAAGACCGACCAGTCGGCCAGCTCGCCGGCCAGCCAGGTGCCGGCGACCATGCCCAGACCGAAGGCCAGCAGGAAGATCGGCACGACCGACTCGCTGAGGCCGCCGACGTCGGTGATGGTCGGGGCGATGTAGGAGTAGACCGCGAAGAGGCCGCCGAAGCCGATCGCACCGGCGCTCAGCGTGAGCCAGACCTGGGGCTTGCGCAGGGCCGCCAGCTCGCGTCGGCCGGTGGCGTCCGGGTCACCCGGGACGCTCGGCACGAAGGCCAGGATCAGCGCGATCGTGAGGACCGCGATCAGCGCGCAGGCGACGTACGCCGCCCGCCAGCCGTGGTGCTGGCCGAGCCACGTGGCGCCGGGCACACCGACCACGTTGGCGACCGAGAGCCCGAGCATCACCATGGCCACCGCTCGGCCCTTGCGGCCCGGGGGCGCCAGGCTGGCCGCGACCAGGGAGGCCACGCCGAAGTAGCCGCCGTGCGGCAGCCCGTCGAGGAAACGGGCCACCACCAGGGCGCCGTACGACGTG
>NZ_JBFIKK010000026.1:0-31044 GCF_041600255.1 Nocardioides sp.
CCGTCCTGGCCCATCCCCACCCTGCCGGCGCCGCAGACCACCTGGCGGCTGACGAAGAACGGCGTCAGGTGACGCACGATGTCCACGAACGGCGTGGAGCGGCGCATCAGGTAGTTCTCGTGGGCTCCGTAGGACGAGCCCTTGTTGTCGGTGTTGTTCTTGTAGAGCACGATCGGTCCCCCGCCGGGCAGCTGGCTGGCGCGCCGAGCCGCATCCAGCATCACCTGCTCGCCGGCCTTCTCCCACAGCACCGCGTCCAGGGGCGAGGTGACCTCGGGGGTGGCGTACTCGGGGTGGGCATGGTCGACGTAGAGCCGGGCCCCGTTGGTGAGGATGACGTTCGCGAGGCCGAGGTCCTCGTCGGTGAGCTGGCTGGCGTCGGCCACCTGCCGGGACATGTCGAAGCCGCGGGCGTCGCGCAGCGGCGACTCCTCCTCGAAGTCCCAGCGCGCCCGGCGGGCCTTGGCGGTGGCCGAGGCGTAGGCGTTGACCACCTGAGAGGAGGCGACCATCGGGTTGGCCAGGGGCTGGCCCTGGACCGAGATGCCGTACTCGATCTCGGTCCCCATCACCCGTCGTACCGTCATGTGGCGAGCCTACGCGGAGCAGCACGCCGCGACGTGTCAGGCGAGCCGTGGTGCCCCCTGGGTGGTCATCGCTGGGTGGTGGTCGATGCGTGGTGCTCGAGCGATGGTGTTGGATCGGGGCGGAGGTGGACGATGGGCGTCTGGACCGAACGGGTGGTGCCGCGGCTGACCGACCGGGCCCTGTCCTCGGCGGAGATCGGGGAGCTGCGAGACAGCGCCTGCTCCGGGCTGGCGGGCAGGGTGCTGGAGATCGGCTTCGGGAGCGGTCTGAACCTGCCGCACCTCCCTGCCGAGGTGGAGGCGCTGAGCGCCGTCGAGCCGGCGGACGCCGGCTGGGCGCTCTCGGCGCAGCGACGGGCCGGGTCCTCGGTGCCGGTGGAGCGGACCGGGCTGGACGGTCAACGGCTGGCGGCCGACGACGCGTCGTACGACGCCGTGCTGTCGACGTTCACGCTCTGCACCATCCCGGACGTGAGCGCCGCTCTCGCGGAGGTACGCAGGGTGCTGCGACCCGGCGGGTCCTTCCACTTCCTGGAGCACGGGCTGGCCCCGGACGAGGGCGTGGTGGCGTGGCAGCGGCGACTCGAGCCCCTGCAGCGGCGGGTCTTCGCCGGCTGTCACCTGACCCGGGACGTGCCGAACCTGGTCGAGGCGGCTGGGCTCGAGGTCACCGCGCTCGAGCAGCGCTACCTGCCCGGCCCACGGCCACTGCGGCCGTGGTCCTACGGCTCCCTCGGGCGCGCCGTGCGACCGGCCTGACCTGTCCCGACCAGCGCGCCCTCAGAGGTACTGGCCGGTGTTGGTGACCGTGTCGATCGATCGACCCGGCTCGGTCCCCTGCTTGCCCGTGATCAGGGTGCGGATGAAGACGATCCGCTCGCCCTTCTTGCCGGAGATGCGGGCCCAGTCGTCGGGGTTCGTGGTGTTCGGGAGGTCCTCGTTCTCCTTGAACTCGTCGACGCACGCCTGGAGCAGGTGCGCGACCCGCAGGCCCCGCTGGTCGTGGTCGAGCAGGTCCTTGATCGCCATCTTCTTGGCTCGGTCGACGATGTTCTGGATCATCGCTCCCGAGTTGAAGTCCTTGAAGTACAGGACCTCCTTGTCGCCGTTGGCGTAGGTGACCTCGAGGAACCGGTTCTCCTCGGTCTCGGTGTACATCCGCTCCACCGTCGCGCGGATCATCCCGGCGACGCAGGCCTCGCGATCCCCGCCGAACTCGGCGAGGTCGTCCGCGTGCAGCGGCAGGTCGGTGAGCAGGTACTTGGAGAAGATGTCGCGCGCCGACTCCGCGTCGGGCCGCTCGATCTTGATCTTCACGTCGAGCCGACCCGGGCGCAGGATGGCCGGGTCGATCATGTCCTCACGGTTCGAGGCACCGATGACGAGCACGTTCTCCAGCAACTCGACGCCGTCGATCTCGCTGAGCAGCTGCGGGACGATCGTGTTCTCCACGTCCGAGGAGACCCCGGAGCCACGGGTCCGGAAGAGGGAGTCCATCTCGTCGAAGAAGACGATGACGGGGGTGCCCTCGCTGGCCTTCTCCCTGGCACGCTGGAAGACCAGGCGGATGTGCCGCTCGGTCTCCCCGACGTACTTGTTGAGCAGCTCGGGGCCCTTGATGTTGAGGAAGTAGGACTTGCCCTCCTGGCCGGTCTTCGCCGCGACCTTCTTGGCCAGCGAGTTCGCCACGGCCTTGGCGATGAGGGTCTTGCCGCAGCCGGGAGGACCGTAGAGCAGGACGCCCTTCGGGGGCTTGAGCTGGTGCTCCTTGAAGAGCTCGGGGTGCAGGTAGGGCAGCTCCACGGCGTCGCGGATCTGCTCGATCTGGTTGATCAGGCCGCCGATGGCGGAGTAGTCGATGTCCGGCACCTCTTCGAGGACCAGCTCCTCGACCTCGGACTTCGGGACCCGCTCGTAGGCGTAGGCGGCGCGACCGTCGAGCAGCAGCGAGTCGCCGGCGCGCAGCGTCTGACCGGCCAGCGGAGCGGCCAGGCGTACGACGCGCTCCTCGTCGGCGTTCGCGATCACCAGCGCGCGGTCGCCGTCCTCGAGCAGCTCCTTGAACATCACGACCTCGCCGACCTTCTCGAAGGCCAGCGCGGCGACGACGTTCAGGGCCTCGTTGAGCATGACCTCCTGACCCTGCTGGAGGGCGTCGAGGTCGACCGACGGGCTGACGTTCACCCGGAGCTTGCGTCCGCCGGTGAAGACGTCGATCGAGTCGTCCTCGTTGCGGGCCAGGAAGGTGCCGAAGCCGGCCGGCGGCTGGGCGAGCCGGTCGACCTCCTCCTTGAGCTTCATGATCTGGTCGCGGGCCTCGCGCAACGTCTGGGCGAGGCGCTCGTTCTGTGACGTCGCACCCGCCAGGGAGCGCTGGGCGTCGGCGAGCCTGAGCTCGAGACTGCGCGAGTGGGAGGGCGCCTCGTTCAACCGGCGCCGGAGGTCCGAGACCTCGGCCTCCAGAAACCGCACCTGGCTCGCGAGCTCGTCGGGGCTCTTGCCGCTCGTGCTGGGAACGCCTTCTGATGTGGACATCAGCGTCACCTCCTGTGCTGGCGACCCTACCCGCGCGATCCAGCGATCGGGGAGGTTCTGCGGCTGTGTCGGGAGGATTGCCGGCTCAGGCAGCTCGAGCGGGGTCGAGCACGTCGACCGTGTCGACGTCCTGCAGCGGCGACTCGGTGCAGCCCCCGATGCCGTAGATCAGGCCGCCGACGCCGACCAGACTCAGGCCGTGTCGGGACTCGGTCATCGGCGCGGCCCGGCGCCACTCCCGCCCGCCCACGGTGAGCACGGCCGTGAACTCGTGGTGGGCGACCCAGAGCTGATCGCCGAGCGCCGTCGCTCCTGCGCGCGACACCTCCTCGGGCAGGGCGGGGCCGCGCCGCCAACGGTCCGTCTCGGGGTCGTAGACCTGGACGAGCCGGGTGGGGGCCGAGTCCAGCCAGCCGCCGAGGACGTAGATCTCGCCCTGCACCGCCACGGCGTCGTGCGATCCGCGAGCCCGTGGCATGGCGGAGGCACGACTCCAGGTGGAGGTGGCCGGGTCGTAGACGTCGGTGCGGGCCACCGCCCGGACTCCGCTCAGGCCGCCGAACACGTAGATCCTGCCTTCGTGGAGCGTCACGGAATGGGCGTACCGGGCATGGGGCAGCCGAGGCAACCGGGTCCAGGTGCCCGTGCGGGTGTCGAGCACGGCCGCGAAGTGGCTCGGCCGGCTGCGCTCGTCGAGCCCCCCGAAGGCGAAGATCCGTGGACCGACGGCCACCGCCTCGAACGCTGCCAACGGCTCGGGGACCCGGGTGCGCACGGTGCGCCAGCGATCCCGGGCCGGGTCGTAGACCTCGATCGAGTCCAGCCGGTTCCCCCGGTCGCCGGTCATGCCGCCCAGCACCCACACCTGGTCGTCGACGACGACCGAGGCGAAGTCGTCGCGCGCCGTCGCCCGACCGGCGACCTGGCGCCACTGGCGGTCGGTGTCCGTCGGAGCCGTCGCAGGGGCGTCTCCCGGCTCCTCGGCCCGCGGCGCGCCGGCACTCGAGCAGCCGGCCAGGAGGGTCGCGACCAGGAGCAGGATGCTGGCGACGACCGGGACGGCGCTCCGGGCCCGACCGCTCACCGAGCCGACCCCTCCCCGGGCCGGGGTGCAGCGTGCACGACGTCGCGCTCGGCAGCGAAGTGGCAGGCGGACGGGTGCGGCGACCCGTCCCGGACGACCAGCGCCGGCTCCTCCTCGGCACAGATGTCCTGCGCCTGCCAGCAGCGGGTGCGGAACCGGCAGCCGGACGGTGGGTTGGCCGGGCTGGGCACGTCGCCCTCGAGCACGATGTGGTCGCGCCGTCCGCGCAGGCGAGGGTCCGGCACCGGGACGGCCGAGAGCAGGGCCTGGGTGTAGGGGTGCGTCGGCCGGTTGTAGATCTGGTCCTGGTCGCCGATCTCCACCGCCTTGCCGAGGTACATCACCATCACCCGGTCCGAGATGTGCCGGACCACGGACAGGTCGTGGGCGATGAAGAGGTACGAGAGCCCGAGCTCGTCCTGGAGCCGCTCGAACAGGTTGACCACCTGGGCCTGGACGGAGACGTCCAGGGCGGAGACCGGCTCGTCGCAGACCAGGATCTTCGGCCGCAACGCCAGGGCCCGGGCGATCCCGATCCGCTGGCGCTGGCCGCCGGAGAACTGGTGCGGGTAGCGGTTGATGTGGTCAGGGTTGAGCCCCACCACGTCGAGGAGCTCCTGGACCGCGGCTCGCCGGTCCTGACGCCCGAGCACCTCGGTGTGCACGTCGTACGGCTCGCCGACGATGTCGCCGACGGTCATCCTCGGATCCAGGGAGGAGTAGGGGTCCTGGAGGACGATCTGGATGTTGCGGCGCATCCGGCGCATCTGGCTCGGCTTGAGGCCGGCCATCTCCTCGCCCAGGAGGTTGATCGAGCCGCCGGTGGGCCGCTCGAGCCCCATCAGCAGACGGCCCAGCGTCGACTTGCCGCACCCGGACTCCCCCACCACGCCGAGCGTCTCGCCACGACGGAGCTGGAACGAGACGCCGTCGACGGCCCGGACGTGTCCCACGGTCCGGCGGAAGACGATGCCTCGGGTGAGCGGGAAGTGCTTGGTCACGTCTCGTACGTCGAGGACCACCTCGTCGTCGCTCGGGTCGCTCATGACTCGAGCACCTCCTCCCAGAAGTGGCAGGCACTGCGGCGCCCGCCGGGCAGCTCGTAGAGCGGTGGCTCGTCGTGGGTGCACCGGTCCCGGGCGAACGTGCACCGCGGATGGAAGGAGCAGCCCGGCGGAGGGTTGACCAGGACGGGCGGCAGGCCGGTGATCGCGGTCAGGCTCTGCCCCTTCTGGTCGATGCGCGGGATCGACTCGAGCAACGCCTTGGTGTACGGGTGCGCGGGGCGCTCGTAGATGTCGTACACGTCGGCACGCTCGACCGCGTGCCCGGCGTACATCACGCAGATCTCGTCCGCCACGTCGGCGACCACGCCCATGTCGTGGGTGATCAGGATGAGTCCGAGCTGCAGCTCGCGCTGGAGGGTGGCCAGCAGGTCCATCACCTGGGCCTGCACCGTCACGTCCAAGGCGGTGGTGGGCTCGTCGGCGATGATGATGTCCGGCTCCAGCGCCAGCGCCATCGCGATCATCACGCGCTGGCGCATCCCGCCGGAGAACTGGTGCGGGAAGTCCCCGGCCCGTTCCTTCGCTGCCGGGATGCCGACCATCTCCAGCATCTCCACCGCCCGGCGTCTGGCGTCGGCGCGACTCATCTGGCGATGCTGCCGGAACAGCTCGGCCAGCTGCCACCCCACCGTGAAGACCGGGTTCAGCGACGACAGCGCGTCCTGGAAGATGATCGCGATCCGGTCCGCCCGGACCCGCCGGCGCACCTTCTCGTCGAGCTTGAGCAGGTCGACGCCGCGGTAGCGCACCTCTCCCCCGGTGATCCGCGCGGGCGGCGTGTCCAGGATGCCCATGATCGCCTGCGCCGTGACCGACTTGCCGCACCCGGACTCCCCCAGGATGCCCAGGGTCTGGCCGGCCTCGAGGGTGAAGCTGACCTTGTTGACGGCGTGGGCCACCCCGTCCCTGGTCCGGAACTCGACCTCGAGGTCCTCGACCTCGAGCAGCGGGGCCGACTCGTCGAAGGCCAGGCGGGCCAACGGGTTGCGGGGATCGGTCCCCACGGTGTCGCTGTGGACGTTGCTCATCAGGGGCTCCTCAGCGATGACGGGGGTCGAGAGCATCACGGAGGGCGTCGCCCAGCAGGATGAAGCTGAGCACCGTGACGACGATGAACGAGGCGGGGATCACCAACAGGTGCCAGAACCCGGCGAGGGCGAGGTTCTGCCCCTCGGCGACGAGCAGACCCCAGGAGACGGTCGGACGTTGGTAGCCCACCCCCAGATAGGTCAGCGTGGCCTCGGCGCCGATGAACGAGCCCAGACCGATCGTGGCGAGCACGACCACCGGCGCGATGCTGTTGGAGATGATGTGGCGCCGGATGATGAAGAAGTGCCCGGCCCCGACCGCCCGGGCCGCATCGACGTAGTCGGCCTGCTTGGTGGCGATCACGCTGCCGCGCATCACCCGGGTCAGCGAGGTCCAGCCGAACAGGGTGAGCACCAGGGTGATCGTCCAGATGTTCCGGTCCGGGAAGATCGCCAGGAAGACCAGGGCTCCCAGGATGAACGGCAGGCCGAAGAAGTCGTCGGTGATCCGGCTGATCACGGTGTCGGTGAACCCGCCGAAGTAGCCGGCGAGCGTCCCCAGCGTCACGCCGAGCAGCACCGTGCCGATGGTGACCAGGATGGCCACGATCACCGACTTGCCGGTGCCGTAGACGACCGAGGCCCACATGTCGCACCCCGAGGCGGTGTAGCCGAACCAGTGCTCGGCGCTCGGCTTCTCCCGGGCGTTGAGCAGGTCGCAGGCCCCTCGTGCGGTCGGCGGTGTCGAGGCCCACAGCTGGGGGACGAAGGCCATCGTCAGGATCACCAGCACCATCACCGAAGAGATCCAGAACAGGGGGCTGCGCACCAGCTGGTAGCGGACGTCGCCCCACAGGCTGCGGTTCTGGTCGGCGTTGGGAGCAGGGGTCTCGGCGTCGGCGGCGGCGGGAGGCGGCGAGGCGTCACTCATAGCGGATCCTCGGGTCGAGGGCGGCGTAGAAGATGTCCACGAGCAGGTTGGCGACCAGGAAGACGATCGTCAGCAGGGTGACGACGCCGACGATCACCGGGGTGTCGTTGGCCCGGATGGCGAGGAAGACCAGCTGGCCGACCCCGGGGATGTTGAAGATCCCCTCGGTGACCAGCGCGCCTCCGAGCAGCAGACCGATGTCGATCCCGATGTAGGTCACCACCGGGATCAGCGAGTTGCGCAGCGTGTGCACCCCCACCACCCGCCGGGTGGTCAGCCCCTTGGCCCGAGCCGTGCGCACATAGTCGGAGCGGAGGTTCTCGATCAGGCTGGTCCGGGTGAGCCGGGCGATGGCGGCCAACGAGAAGGCGCCGAGCACGAGGCCCGGCAGGGTCAGGCTGAGCCAGGGGTAGTCGGCGTTGTACCCGACGTTCAGCATCTGTCCCAGCCAGTCCGGCGCCCACGAGCTCTCCCGGATCCGCAGTCCCACCTGGAGGCCCAGCAGGAGCTGGGCCAGGGTGCCGAAGACGAAGACCGGGAAGGCGATCAGCAACACCGTCGAGAAGCGGACCAGGTTGTCGGCGAACCGGTCCTTGCGCAGCCCGGCGAGGATCCCGAGCAGAATGCCCACGACCGCCTCGAAGACCAGGGCGATCACGGTGAGCCGCACGGTCACCGGGAATCGCTCGACGAACAGCTCGGTGATCGGCCGGCCCCGGAAGTTCACGCCGAAGTCGAACTGCGCGTACTGGCCGAGGCGATCCACGAAGAGCCCCAGGCACGGGTTCCCGGTCTGCTGGAGACACGGGTCGTCGAGGTTGTAGTCGGCCTGCATCTGCGCGATCACCGAGGCGGGCGGCGCGTTCTCACCGAACAGCGCCCGGACCGGGTCGCCCACGATCTGGATCGTGAGCGTGCTCAGCAGGTGCAGCAGGAACAGGGTGCCCAGGATGACGGGGATGAACTGGAGCACCCGTCGGGCGACGTAGCGGCCCATGGGTGGGGTCCTCTCGGCTCAGCAGGCCCCGGGGGGACGCTCGAGCGAGCGTCCCCCCGGGCTCGATACTGATGACGCGGCTGCCGGAGCAGCCGGATCACTGGTTGACGGTGATCTCTCCGAAGGCGATCTCGCCCTCGCCGACGTCGTACCGGACGTCGCCGACCTCGTCGGACGACGCGACCGCGACCTCACCGCTCCACATCGGGATGATCGGCAGCTCCTGCAGGGCGATGTCGCCGGCCTGCTGGTAGAGCGCGAAGCTCTCCTCCAGGTCGTCGGCACGGTCGGCCTGCACCAGGAGCTCGTCGAACTCCGGGTTCGAGTAGCCGGTGTAGTTGGAGTCACCGTTGGTGCCCACGATCGGGCGCAGGTAGTTCTCCGGGGACGGGTAGTCCAGGCTCCAGCCCAACCGGAACGGACCGGTGAACTCCTGGGCGTCCAGCAGCTCCAGGTACTGCGCCCACTCGGTCGACTTCAACTTGTAGTCGATGCCCAGGTTGGACTGGATCTGTCGAGCGGCCGCCTCGGTCCATCCCTCGTGACCGGAACCGGAGTTGAAGTAGAGCTCGAGCGTGAAGCTCTCCGGGTCGACCCCCGACTCCTCGAGCAGCTCCTTGGCGCGCTCGGGATCGTAGGCGCAGAACTCGCAGGCGTCGTCGCGCGAGCCGGGGATCGGCGGCGTGACGATGTCGGTGGACGGCACCCCGAGACCGTTCTGGACCCGGTCGATGATCAGCGACCGGTCGATCGACATCGAGATCGCCTGACGGAGCTTCTCGTTGTCATAGGGCTTCGTGCCCGTCGGGAAGCCCAGGTAGGTGAGGGAGGCCGTGGGAGCCTCCTGCAGGCGCGGGCCGAGCTCGCCCTTGGCTTCCAGGTAGACCTCGGGCGAGACCGAGAGGACGTCGACACCGCCGTTCTGGAAGTCGCGGTACGCCGCGGTGGGCGTCGTGAACATCTCGAACTCGATGGTGTCGGCGTTTGCCATCTGCTCACCGGCGTAGTCGGCCCACTTCTCGAGGGTGATGCCCTCGTCGTGCCGCCACTCGCCGGACATCTGGTACGGGCCCGTGCCGATCGGGCTCTCGTTGCAGGCCTTGAGGTCGTCCATGCAGGCCTCGGCGATGGGGGCGAAGGCCGGCTGGTAGCTCATCTGCTGGCCGAACTGGCTGAACGGGCCGTCGAGGGTCACGGTGAAGGTGCGGTCGTCGACCTTCTCGAGACCGGACATCTCGCTGCCCTCGCCGGCGCCTTCGATGCGCGCCATGAACCCGGCGGTCGCCTGGGCGTTCTTGGGGTCCTGGGAGTAGTGCCAGGCCCGCAGGAAGGCGTCGGTGTCGACCGGCTCGCCGTTGTGGAACTGGCGACCCTCCTTCAGGGTCACCGTCCACACGGTCTGGGCGTCGTCCGGCTCGATGCTCTCGGCCAGGCCGTCGAACACCAGTTCGCCGGTCTCGAAGTCCGTGGAGACCAACGGGTCGTTGACCAGGTCCAGGATCTTCGAGCACTCCGACTCGTAGCAGTTCTGGGAGGGGGCGAGGTAGGAGGGCTCGTTCACCACGGCGGTGTAGCTGCCTCCCGGCGCGCCCGTGGGATCGACTTCTCCGGATGAGGTGGTGTCACTGCCGCCGCACGCGCTCAATCCGAGCGCGAGGGAGGCCGTGACGGCGAATGCCCGCAGGGGGCGTGACACCGACATGGGTGGCTCCTTCAGGGTTCCCGATAACTCTGACGCCCCCATCTAAGGGAGATCGGCTCTCGGGCACAACACCCCCGCGCCGGTGGAGTCGAGAAATTTCGGCGAACCCCGGCCGCGTCACTCCGCCCGGTCGGTCTCCTCCACGACGGCACCCTCGGCCCGCGGGCCCTGGTAGTCAGGACCGTAGGCGCCCGGTGCCGGCCGACGCTTCTTCAGCGGTGCACGCTGGCCCGGGGCCATCCGCCGGGCCGTCACCAGGAAGGCGGTGTGACCGATCATCTTGTGATCAGGACGGACCGCCAGTCCCTCCACGTGCCAGTTGCGCACCAGCGACTCCCACGACTGCGGCTCGGTGAAGCCACCGTGGATCCGGACGGTCTCCACGAATCGACTCAGCTGGGTGGTGGTCGCGACGTAGGCACACACGATCCCGCCGGGACGCAGCGCGTCCGCGGCGGCGTCGAGGCACTCCCACGGCGCCAGCATGTCCAGGATGATCCGGTCCGCTCGCTCGCCGGACGCGGGCAGCGCCTCGGCCAGGTCGCCCAGCGTCAGCTGCCAGGCCGGGTGCTCCCCGCCGAAGAACTGGTGGACGTTGCGGCGCGCCACGTCGGCGAACTCCTCGCGGCGTTCGTACGACGAGACCCGGCCATGAGGCCCCACGGCACGCAGCAGCGAGCAGGTCAGGGCACCCGAGCCGACGCCGGCCTCGACGACGTGGGCGCCGGGGAAAATGTCGCACATGGAGACGATCTGGGCGGCGTCCTTGGGGTAGACGACTGCGGCACCGCGGGGCATCGAGACCACGAACTCGGCCAGCAGCGGCCGGAAGACGAGGTACTCGCCGCCCGAGGTCGAGGTGATCGTGAAGCCCTCCTCGCGGCCGATCAGGTCGTCGTGGTCCATGCCGCCACGGTTGGTGTGGAAGGTCTTGCCGGCTTCGAGACAGATGTTGTGCCGGCGCCCCTTCTGGTCGATCAGGCGCACCCACTCGCCGACCTTGAGGGGGCCGCGGTGCACCCCGGACCAGGCGGCCTCCGGCACGTCGGGGGCGGTGTCGAGGGGAGCGGCGGTCTCGTCGGGGGTGCTGGACATGCGGGGAACCCTAATGCGGCGAGTCGCGAAATGCCTTGTCGACGTCGGCAGTGGTCAGCACGCCGTGGACGGAGCCGTCCGGCTCCACGAGCAGGTACTCCGCCGCGGGGGTCCGGCTGATCGCCTCGACCAGCGCCTCGCCGCCGATCTCGACCGGGAGCACCAGACCGGCGTCCAGGGCGCGGGCGACCGCGGACACGCTCATCCAGGGACGCCGTTCCTCCGGGGTGGCGAGCAGGGCCGCCTCGTTCACGATGCCGACGGGGCGCCCGCCGACCTCGGTGACGATCGCGCCTGCCTGCTCTTCCCGGGCACGCCGGAGCGCCTCCGCCAGGGGCAGGTCCTCGGGCACCGTGAGCGTGCGACGGGCCAGCCGGCGGGCCACCAGGTGGGGCAGTCGCCGGCGCAGGCGGGCGGAGGTGATCGACGCCGTGGCTCCGCTCCACAGGAAGGTCGCGATGATGAAGGCGATGACGAAGTCGAGCACCTGGGGCGGGGACCCGGTGACGGTCTCCTGGACGAGCGGCCAGGCGAGGGCGACGGCAGCGGTCACCCGACCGCCCCACCCGCCCACGATGGTGCCGCGGTGGACGTCGCCGCTCACCTTCCAGACGGCCGACTTCAGGACTCGTCCGCCGTCCAGCGGCAGCCCCGGGATCAGGTTCAGCACGCCGACCAGCAGGTTCGCCCCGGCCAGGCCCTCGACCGCCATCAGCAGCAGCCCGTCCGGGGTGACGAACCACAGGCCGACGGCACCCGCGCCGACCGCGATCGAGGTCAGCGGACCGACCACCGCGATCCAGAACTCCTGGCGCGGCGTGCGCGCCTCTCCCTGGATCGCCGTCATCCCGCCGAGGAACTGGAGCGTGATCGACGAGACCTGGAAGCCGTAGCGCCGGGCCATGTAGGCGTGCGAGGCCTCGTGGAGGAGGACCGAGAGGTACAGGACGACGGCGAAGGCCAGCCCGGCCACGTACTTGAGCCCACCCAGGCCCGGCGAGACCTGGTCGACCCGTGGCGCCACCACGACCGCGATCAGGGCCGCCACCAGGAACCACGAGGAGGTGACGAGGACGTCGGCGCCGGCAACGGTGCCGACCTTGAAGGTCCCGGGCGGTCTGGACGCAGGGGGGCGTTCGGGGTCCGGCACGACTCCGAGGCTATCGGACCGCTGGGGGCACGGGACTGTCCCCGGGTTCGCCTAGGGTGGCGCCATGAGCGTGCAGCAGGGTTCTCCGGCCGAGCGGGTGTCGACTCCGGTCGACGGCGTCGAGGTCCTCGGCGCGCTCTCCCCGAGCCGTGCGGGCGACTTCATGACCTGCCCGCTGCTCTACCGCTTCCGGACCATCGACCGGCTGCCCGAGCCCCCTTCTCCTGACGCCCTGCGCGGCACCCTGGTGCACAAGGTGCTCGAGGACCTGTTCGACCTGCCCGCCCTTCGTCGAACGCCCGAGGAGGCCCGCGGGCTGCTCGTGCCCACCTGGGACCGGCTGCTCGAGGCCGACCCGGCGCTCGCCGAGATGTTCCTCGACGAGGTGAGCGGCGTCGGCCCGGAGATCGGCAGCTGGCTGACCTCGTGCCGTTCCGTGCTCGACCGCTACTTCACCCTCGAGGACCCCACCCGGCTCGAGCCGGCCGAGCGCGAGCTGTACGTCGAGACCCTGCTCGACTCCAAGCTCCTGCTGCGCGGTTTCGTGGACCGGCTCGACATCGCGCCCGACGGCGCGCTCCGGGTCGTCGACTACAAGACCGGCCGGGCGCCGGGCCCGCTCTTCGAGGCCAAGGCGCTCTTCCAGATGAAGTTCTACGCCCTCGTCATCTGGCGTACCCGGGGACGAGTCCCCGCGATGCTCCAGCTCGTCTACCTCGGCAGTGGCGAGATGCTGCGCTACGTGCCCGACGAGTCCGACCTGCTGGCCACCGAACGGAAGGTGGAGGCGGTCTGGCGGGCCATCCGGCAGGCCGAGGAGAGCGGCGACTGGCGTCCCAACCCCTCGCGTCTGTGCGACTGGTGCGCTCATCAGTCGCTCTGTCCGGCGTACGGCGGGACTCCCCCGCCGCTGCCGACGCCTGAGGCCGCGACCGACCTCGGCGTCGAGGCGGTGCCTCCGGCGGGATGAGGTTCAGGCCTGCGCGGCCGTGACCTCCTCCGGGCTGAGCTCGTGCGGCTGGATCGTGCCGGCCTCGATCTCCTCCGCCCAGTGGCAGGCGACCAGGTGGCCGGGCTCGATCTGGCGCAACTCGGGGCGCTCGGTGTCACACCGGGTCTCCTGCCGGAAAGGGCAGCGGGTGTGGAAGCGGCAGCCGTTCGGTGGGTTGGCCGGGGAAGGCAGGTCGCCCTGGAGCAGGATGCGTTCGCGGGTCGCCTCGATCGTCGGGTCCGGCACGGGCACGGCCGACATCAGGGCCTTGGTGTAGGGGTGCCGCGGCGTGGAGTAGAGGTCGTCGGAGCCCGCCTGCTCCACGATCGCGCCCAGGTACATCACCGCGACCTCGTCGGAGACGTGGCGGACCACGGCGAGGTCGTGGGCGATCACCAGGTAGGTCAGGCCGAGCTTCTCCTGGAGCTCCTCGAGCAGGTTGAGCACCTGGGCCTGGATGGAGACGTCCAGGGCAGAGACCGGCTCGTCGGCGATCACGAAGCGCGGCTCCAACGCGATGGCGCGGGCGATCCCGATCCGCTGGCGCTGCCCGCCGGAGAACTCGTGCGGGTACTTCATCGCAGCTGACGCGGGTAGGCCGACCTGGTCGAGCAGGTCGCGCACCCGGTTGCGGTCGTAGGAGATCCCGTGTGCCCGCAGGGGCTCGGTCAGGATGGTCTCGATGCTCTGGCGAGGGTTGAGGCTGGCCAGCGGGTCCTGGAACACCATCTGCATGTTCTGTCGCATCCGGCGGAGCTTCTCCCCGTGCAGGGCGGCGACGTCGACACCGTCGAAGAGCACCCGCCCCTCGGTGACCGGCGAGAGCCGCAGCAGCGCGCGGCCCAGCGTGGACTTGCCGCATCCGGACTCGCCCACCAGCCCGAGCGTCATCCCCTCGCGGATCTCCAGGTCCACCCCGTCGACGGCCCGGACCTCCCCGACCCGCCGGTTGAGGACGACACCGCCGTGCAGCGGGAAGTGGACCTTGAGGCCCTGGACGGAGACCAAGGAGGTCATCGGGACACCGCCCCTTCGTGGTCGGGAGCGGACAGGGGGTTGAAGCAGCGGAGCTTCCGGTCGGCCTGGACCTCCAGCGCAGGGGTGCGCTCGGTGCAGAGGTCGATCTTGTTGCGGCACCGGGGCGCGAAGGCGCAGCCCTCGGACCAGGCCAACGTCTCGGTCGGCGACCCCGGGATCGGCCGCAGCGGCGTGCCCCGCGGGGAGTCCAGGCGCGGGATGCTCTCCAGCAGCCCGCCGGTATAGGGGTGTCGCGGCTCGGCGAAGAGCCGGTCGCGGTTCGTGGACTCCACGATCCGGCCGGAGTACATGACGTTCACCTCGTCGCACAGGCCGGCGACGACCCCCAGGTCGTGGGTGATCATCAGCAGGGCGGCGTCGGTGCCGGAGACGAGCTCCTTGAGCACCTCGAGGACCTGGGCCTGGATGGTGACGTCGAGAGCAGTGGTGGGTTCGTCGGCGATGAGCAGCCGTGGACCGCAGGCCAGCGCCATCGCGATCAGCACGCGCTGACGCATGCCCCCGGAGAGCTGATGCGGGTACTCGCGCAGCCGGCGGCCCGGGTCCGGGATGCCCACCTTGCGGAGAAGCTCCTCGGCCCGGTCGCGGGCCTCGGCCTTGTCCCTGGCGACATGGCGACGGATCACCTCGGTGACCTGGACGCCGACGGTGACGACCGGGTTCAGCGAGGTCATCGGGTCCTGGAAGATCATCGCGATCTCGCGACCACGCAGCTCCGACATCTCGCGACGACCTGCCGTCAGCAGGTTGCGACCGCCCCAGATCACCTCCCCGGAGGTGCGCACCCCGCGTCGGGGCAGCAGGCCCATGATCGCCAGCGACGTCACCGACTTGCCGCTGCCGGACTCCCCCACCAGGCCGACGTGCTGGCCGGGGCGGATGTCGAACGAGACCTCGTCGACGGCGTGGATCTCCTTCTGCCCGCGGACGCCGAAACGGACCCCCAGGTCGCGCACCGAGAGCAGCGGCTCGGTGGGGGTGCTCACGGGCGGGTGCTGGGCGGTCATCGCCTGGTCCTCGGGTCGAGTGCTTCGCGGAGTGCCTCGCCGAACAGCGTGAAGCCGAGAGCGGTGATCGCGATCGCGACACCGGGCATGATCGCCAGGCGCGGCGCCGCGTCGAAGCGGTCCTGCGCGGCGACGAGCATCCGTCCCCACTCGGCCACCGCCGGGTCGGAGGACCCCAGGCCCAGGTACGACAGGGCCGCCACCTCGATGATCGCCGTCGCCAGGTTCAACGTCGCCTGCACGATCGTGGGCCCGATGCTGTTGGGCAGCACGTGGCCCATCACGATCCGGCGCTTGCGCAGCCCCAGGGCGCTGGCGGCCAGCACGTAGTCGGACTTGCCCTGACTGAGCATCGAGCCGCGCAGCAGGCGGGCGAAGATCGGCACCTGGGCGGTTCCGATCGCGATCATGATCGCGTAGGAGTTCTGTCCCAGCACCGCGGCGATGCTGACCGCCAGCAGCAGGCTGGGGATCGAGAGCATGACGTCGACGAACCGCATCACCGCGGTGTCGACCCAGGCGCCGATGCGTCCGCCGACCGCCCCGAAGCCGCCCGCCAGGGCGCCCAGGGATGCCCCGACGGTCAGACCGATCGCGGTCGAGATGACGCCGTAGATCAGGGACTGGCGGGCGCCGTAGACCATCTGGGTCCACATGTCGGAGCCGAAGCGGTCCAGCCCGAGCCAGTGCTCGTCGGAGGGCCCCGGAACGCTGGAGGGGGTGACCTGCCCCGACCACTGCGCCGAGCCCGGCTGGTACGTCGTGAGCAGCGGAGCGGCCAGGGCCACGACGGTGAAGGCGAGCACGATGACGACCCCGGCGATGGCTGAGGGGTTGCGCCGGATCCGACGGAAGGCCCCGCGCCAGAGGCTGACGCCGTGCACCTCCTCGTCGATGGCTGGGCCGGGTCCGGGGTTGCTGGAGGGAGGCAGGGTGACGGTCACTGGACCCTCACTCTCGGGTCGATCAGTCCGTAGGAGACGTCGACCAGCAGGTTGATCAGGGAGTAGACGATCGCGATGAAGATGATGAACCCCTGGAGGACCGGGTAGTCACGCTGGCTGATGGCCTGGAAGAGGTACTCACCGATCCCGTTGAAGGAGAAGACGGTCTCGGTCAGCACGGCCCCGGAGAAGAGCAGCCCGGCCTGCAGGCCGATCGTCGTCACCACGGGAAGCAGCGCGTTGCGCAGGACGTGCCGCCTGGAGATGACCCGCCGGGAGAGCCCCTTGGACTCGGCGGTGCGCACGAAGTCCTCGTGCAGGACCTCGGCCACGGAGGCGCGGGTGATCCGGACAATGATCGCCAGCGGGATCGTGCCCAGGGCCAGCGCGGGCAGCACCAGGTGGAGCATCGCGTCACCCACGGCATCCCACTCCTGGGTGAGGATGCCGTCCAGCACGTAGAAGTTGGTCGGATGGGTGGCGTCGAGCCGGACATCGGCCCGGCCGACGGTGGGCAACCAGCCCAGCTTGTCCGCGAAGACCAGCTTCAGCAGGATCGCCAGGAAGAAAACCGGGGTGACCACCCCCAGGAGCGAGCCCGACACCACCGCGGTGTCGAGGGCTCGCCCCTGGTTGCGGGCCGCGATGTATCCGAGCGGGACCCCGACCAGGACCGCGAACAGCAGGGCGGCGAGCGCGAGCTCGATGGTGGCGGGGAACCGCTCCGCGAAGCTGTCCACGACCGGTCGGCCGTACTGGATGGAGTTGCCGAAGTCCCCCTGGAGCAGTGCCCTCACGTAGGTGAAGTACTGCTCCAGGAGGGGCTTGTCGAAGCCGTACGCCTCGTTGATCCGCGCCAGCCCCTCGGGGGTGGCCTTCTCGCCCAGCAACGCCCGCGCCGGGTCACCGGGCAGGGCCCGGACCCAGGCGAACAGCAGGATCGAGAGCCCCACGAGAACCGGGACCATCAGCGCGAGTCGTCGCACCACGAAACGCAACATCGGCGGTGAGCTTCCGTTCTGTCGAGAGCTGGAGGGGAACGATCAGTTCAGCGTGATCGTGTTCCAGACCTCGTCCTGGACCGGGCTCTGCTGGTACCCCTCGACGTTCGGGGCGAACGCCAGCGAGGGCACCGGGTGGGCCAGGGGGACACCGGGCAGGAAGTCCATGATCTGCCGGTTGATGTCCTGGTAGAGCGGCTCCTGCTCCTCGACGGTCGGCAGTCCACGGGCCTCCTTCAGCGCCGTGAAGATCTCCGGGTTGTCAAAGCCCCACTCCGAGCTCTGGGCACCGAAGAAGACGCCGAGGAAGTTGTCGGTGTCGTTGTAGTCGCCGGTCCAGCCGAGCAGGTGCAGGCCGTGCTTCGACGTGCCCTGGATCTTCTCCAGGTAGTCCGGGCTCCACTGGTCGGCCGTGGGCTTGATCTTCAGGCCGACCGCCTCGAGCTGGGTGCGGATGACGTTGAACGTGTCCTCCGGCTGCGGCATGTACGGCCGGCTGACGCCGGTCGGGTAATTGAACTCGATCGTCGCCCCCACGGCGCCGGCCTCCTTGAGCAGCTGCTTGGCCTTGGCGGGGTCGTACTCGTAGGTCGTGACGTCGTCGGCGTAGCCGTTGACGACCTCGGGGATGAACTCGATGGCGGTCTTGGTGCCCTCGGGCATCGAGGCGCTGACGATCTCGTCCTTGTTCAGCGCGTGGGCGATCGCCTGACGCACCTTGATGTCGCCGAGCGGCTTGGCCTTCTGGTTCATGCCGAGGTAGAGCACGTTGAAGGCGTCGCGGTTGACGATCTGGAAACCGTCCGCCTCGAGGCCGGCGATGTCGGCGGGACCGACCAGGTCGAAGCCGTCGATCTCGCCGTTGGTCAGCGCATCGGCACGCGCCTTCGGGTCGTCGATGGCGACCACGACGGCCTTGTCGAACTGGGGCTTCTCGCCCCAGTAGTCGTCGTACGCCTTGAGCGTGACCTGCTGGCCGCGCTCCCACGAGTCGAGCTCGAAGGGGCCGGTGCCGGTCGGGCGCGACGTCGCGTACTCCGAGTTGCGGGGGTTGGTGGCGGTGTCGTCCTGGTACTTCTCCAGCGCCGTCGGGCTCTGCATGGACAGGGCCGGCAGCGACATCGCGGAGATGAAGCCTGCGAACGGCTTCGACAGCTTGATCGTCGCGGTCGACTCGTCGTCCGCCGTGCAGGACTCGTAGATCGCCTCGTCGGCGCGGGAACCGGTGGCGAAGCCGCGGAACAGGCTGGCGTAGTAGTACGTCAGGTCGTCGGTCTGGGCCGACTCCGGCATGTTGTACCAGCGGTCGAAGTTGAAGCAGACGGCGTCGGCATTGAACTCGGTGCCGTCGTGGAAGGTGACGTCCTCGCGGAGGTCGAAGGTGTACGACAGGCCGTCGTCACTGACCTGCCAGTCGGTGGCCAGCAGGGGGGCCGGATCGGCCGTACCGGGCTCGGTCCCGACCAGACCCTCGAAGATCTGACGGGCGATCCGGAACGTCTCACCGTCGGAGGCGAAGAAGGGGTCCAGGGTGACCGGCTCGGCGGTTCCGCCGAAGACGAAGGTGCCGCCTCCGTCGCCGGACGCGTTGCTGTCGCGCTCGCTCTCGGCGCATCCGGTCAGCACCAGGGCGGCGGCTGCCAGCCCGATCGCGCCGACGCGCAGGTTCTTGTTCAGGTTTCGCACGTGTCTCCTCGAGAGGTTGTGCCCGGTGGCTCCGAGACAGTTTCTCGGACCCTACTCGTGCCGATGTGACGTGCGCCACGCACCCCGGGCGCATGTCGGACCGGAGGGCGGACGCTCAGCTCGACTCCGGACGCACCGGCCCCTCGCGTGGACGAGGCCAGGGCCGTGCAGGGGGGTGACTTCCCGAGATCGAGACGCCGGGAACCTACCGGGGGCCCGCGTCGGCGGTCAACGCCGGCCAGAGACCGAGGAGGTCGAGGCCGTCCAGCGTCTCCTCGAAGTGTCGCCGCTCCCCCTCGAGCACGGGAACATGGTTCGGCACCACGAGCACCTGACAGCCCGCGGCCACCGCAGATCGGGCCCCGGTGTTGGAGTCCTCGACGGCCAGGCAGGCGGCCGGGTCGACCCGCAGCATCGCCGCTGCCTTCAGGTACGGCTCCGGGTGCGGCTTGCCGTGCGAGACGGCGTCGCCGGTCACGATCGCGCTGAAGGTCTCTGGCGGCAGCGCCGCCAGGATCGGGGCCACGAAACGTCGGTAGGACATCGTGACCAGCGCGCACGGCACCCCGGCGGCGACCAGGGCAGCGAGCTGCTCGGTGGCACCGGGTCGCCACGGGACGGCCCGCTCGACATGGCTGACGACGCCGTCGAGGAGCTCCTCCACGATCTGGGCCGGTTCGACGTCGATGCCCATGTGCTCGCGGATGTAGCGGCCCGACTCGATCAGGTCGTTGCCGACCAGGTTCAGCGCGTGCTCGTTGCTCCACGTGCCGCCGTACCGCTCAGCGATGGCGTACTCGGACTCGATCCAGTAGGGCTCGGTGTCGACGAGCGTGCCGTCCATGTCCCACAGGACGGCCGCCGGCCGGGGTGCTCCGGCCACGCCTCAGTCCTCGGGGTCGTAGCCGAGGTTCGGCGAGAGCCAGCGCTCGGCCTCGGCCAGGGTCCACCCCTTGCGCTCGGCGTACTCCGCGACCTGGTCGCGGCCAAGCCGGCCGACCACGAAGTACTGCGACTGCGGGTGCGAGAAGTACCAGCCGGAGACTGCGGCACCGGGCCACATGGCCATGCTCTCGGTGAGCTCGATCCCGGTCGCGGCTTGGACGTCGAGCAGCTCCCAGAGCGTCAGCTTCTCGGTGTGTTCGGGGCACGCCGGGTAGCCCGGGGCGGGCCGGATCCCGGTGTAGCGCTCGGCGATCAGGTCGGCGTTCTCCAGGGTCTCGTCCTCGGCGTGACCCCAGAACTCGGTCCGCACCCGCTGGTGCAGGCGTTCGGCGAAGGCCTCGGCCAGCCGGTCCGCCAAGGACTCGAGCAGGATGGCGGAGTAGTCGTCGTTCTCGGCCTTCATCGCCATGATCCGGTCGACGGCGCCCAGCCCGGCGGTCACCGCGAACGCGCCGACGTGGTCGGCCAGCCCGGTCTCGCGCGGCGCCACGAAGTCGCCCAGGCTCCGGTTCGGTACGCCGGCGCGGTGCTCGCCCTGCTGGCGCAGGTTGCGCAGGGTGCGCAGCACCTGGGTCCGCGACTGGTCGGTGTAGAGCTCGATGTCGTCGCCGACCGCGTTGGCCGGGAAGAAGCCGAAGACGGCGTTGGCGGTCAGCCACTTCTCGGCGATGATCCGGTCGAGCATCCGTTGCGCGTCGTCGTAGAGCGAACGAGCCGTCTCGGCCGTGGCCGGGTTGTTGAGGATGTCGGGGAACTTGCCCTTCATCTCCCAGGCGTTGAAGAACGGCTGCCAGTCGATGTACTCGCGCAGTTCGGCGATGTCGTAGGCCTCCAGCACGTGCACGCCCGGCTTGCGGGGCGCGGGCGGGAGGTAGCCGTCCCAGTCGATGGGTGTCCGGTTGGCCCGGGCCTGCTCGAGCGTCACCATCGGACGGTCGTGCTTGGTGGCGTGCCGGGCACGCAGCGCGTCGTAGTCGGCCTTCAGGTCCGCGAGCAGAGCCGGACGCTGGGCGTCACTGAGCAGGGCTGCGAGGGTCGGCACCGACCGGGAGGCGTCCTTGACCCAGACCACGGGGCCGTCGTACTTCTGGTCGACCTTGACGGCCGTGTGGGCGCGCGAGGTGGTCGCTCCACCGATCAGCAGGGGGATCGTGAAGCCTCGTCGCTGCATCTCCGTGGCGAGGGTGACCATCTCGTCGAGCGACGGGGTGATCAGACCCGAGAGACCGATCGCGTCGGCGCCGATCTCCTCGGCGGTGTCGAGCACCTTCTGCGCAGGGACCATCACGCCGAGGTCGACGACCTCGTAGTTGTTGCACTGCAGCACGACGCCCACGATGTTCTTGCCGATGTCGTGGACGTCCCCCTTGACCGTGGCCATCACGATCGTGCCGTTGGTCTCCTTGGCGGTGGCGTACTGCGGGTTGTCGACCTTCTCCTGCTCGATGAAGGGGATCAGGTAGGCGACTGCCTTCTTCATCACCCGTGCCGACTTCACCACCTGGGGCAGGAACATCTTGCCGGCGCCGAAGAGGTCGCCGACGACGTTCATGCCGTCCATCAGCGGGCCCTCGATCACCTCGATCGGCCGCCCGCCCCGCTCGGCGATCTCGGCACGGAGCAGCTCGGTGTCCGCCTCCACATGGGCATCGATGCCCTTGACCAGTGCGTGCGTGATCCGCTCCCCCACCGGCAGGCCGCGCCACTCCGCCTCGGTCTCCTCGACCTGGTCGCGTGCGCGGTTGAAGGTCTCGGCGATCTCGAGGAGACGTTCGGCGGCGTCGGGACGGCGGTTGAGGATCACGTCCTCGATCCGGTCCCGGAGCTCGGGCTCGACCTCGTCGTAGACCACGAGCGCTCCGGCGTTCACGATGCCCATGTCGAGCCCCGCGCGGATGGCGTGGAAGAGGAAGACCGCGTGGATGGCCTCGCGGACCGGGTTGTTGCCCCGGAAGGAGAAGCTGACGTTGGAGATGCCCCCGGAGACCAGGGCCCCCGGGAGGTTCTGCTTGATCCAGCGGGTGGCCTCGATGAAGTCCTGGCCGTACGCCGCGTGCTCCTCGATGCCGGTCGCCACCGCGAAGACGTTCGGGTCGAAGATGATGTCGCCGGGAGGGAAGCCGACCTGCTCGGTGAGGATCCGGTAGGCGCGCTCGCAGATCGCCTTGCGGCGCTCGAGATTGTCGGCCTGACCGTCCTCGTCGAAGGCCATCACGACCGCGGCGGCGCCGTACTTGCGGCACAGGGTCGCCTGCTCGATGAACGTCGCCTCGCCCTCCTTCATGGAGATCGAGTTGACGATCGGCTTGCCCTGGACGCACTTCAGCCCGGCCTCGATCACCTCCCACTTCGAGGAGTCGACCATGACGGGCACGCGGCTGATGTCGGGCTCACTGGCCACCAGCTTGAGGAAACGGTCCATCGCGGCGACGCCGTCGATCATCCCCTCGTCCATGTTCACGTCGATGATCTGGGCGCCGTTCTCCACCTGCTGAGCAGCGACCGCCAGGGCGGTGTCGTAGTCGCCGTCCTTGATCAGTGTGCGGAAGCGGGCCGAGCCGGTGATGTTGGTGCGCTCGCCGACGTTGACGAAGAGGCTGTCCGCGGTGATGTTCAACGGCTCCAGCCCGGCCAGGTGCATGCCCGGCTGCGGCTCGACGGGGATGCGGGGTGTGGCGGAGGCGACCGCCCGGCGCATGGCGCTGATGTGCTCGGGGGTGGTGCCGCAGCAGCCACCGACGACGTTGACCAGGCCGGCCGAGGCGAACTCCGCGATCGTGGCCGCCATCTGCTCCGCGGACTCGTCGTACTCGCCGAAGGCGTTGGGCAGCCCCGCGTTCGGGTGGGCGGAGACGAAGGTGTCGGCGAGTCGACTGAGCTCGGCGACGTAGGCGCGCAGCTCGGTGGCGCCGAGGGCGCAGTTCAGGCCGACGGTCAGCGGGCGGACGTGGCGCACGGAGTGCCAGAAGGCCTCGGTGACCTGCCCGGAGAGGGTGCGGCCGGAGGCGTCGGTGATGGTGCCGGAGAGCATCACCGGCCAGCGCCGGCCGCGGTCCTCGAACAGCGTCTCCAGGGCGAAGATGGCGGCCTTGGCGTTGAGGGTGTCGAAGATGGTCTCGATCAGCAGCAGGTCCGCGCCGCCGTCGACCAGTCCTCGTGCCTGCTCGAGATAGGCGCCCACCAGCTCGTCATAGGAGACGTTGCGGGCGCCGGGGTCGTTGACGTCCGGTGAGATCGAGGCGGTCCGGTTGGTGGGGCCGATGGAGCCGGCCACGAAACGCGGCTGCTCGGGAGTGGAGAACTCGTCACACGCCTCCCGTGCGATCCGGGCCCCGGCCAGGTTGATCTCGTAGGCCAGGTCCTCCATGCCGTAGTCGGCCTGGGCGATCGAGGTGGCGGTGAAGGTGTTCGTCTCGAGGAGGTCGGCCCCGGCCTCGAGGTACTGGCGGTGAATGGAGCCGATCATTTCGGGCTGCGTCAGGTTGAGCAGGTCGCTGTTGCCCTTGACGTCACGGTGCCAGTCGGCGAAGCGCTCGCCCCGGAACTCCGCCTCGCCGGGCTGGAAGCCCTGGATCAGGGTGCCCATGGCCCCGTCCAGCACCAGGATCCGCTCCCGCATGATCGCGGCGAGCGTCTCGGTCTGGTCGGGGCGGGGGGAAGCCGATGTCGGCTCGGGCACGGTGTCTCCTGTTCCGTGGCGGAAGACCACTCGCCCAGCGTAGGCAGGCGGTCCAGTTGCTGGACTGCGTTCCCGCATCGTGACACCGCGCCGGAGGAGTGGCGAAATCCCGGGGGGCCGGTCGCCCAGGCCGGCCAGGGCACCTGCCGCCCGGTGTCGGTACGGCGGACCGCCCTATGACTAGGGTGGATTCGTGATCGAGATGGAGGAACCCCCGAGCCTGGTCGAGCCCCTGGTGATCGCGGCGTTCGAGGGCTGGAACGACGCGGCCGACGCCGCCAGCTCCGTGGTGGACCACCTGATCAAGGTCTGGGGCGCCCGAGTCGTCGGGGCGATCGATCCCGAGGAGTTCTACGACTTCCAGGTGAACCGGCCCGTGGTCGGCACCGACGAGAACGGGCACCGCCGGCTCTCCTGGCCGAGCACGCAGATCGCGGTCGCCTCTCCGCCGGACCTGGACCGTGACGTGATCCTGATCCGGGGCATCGAGCCGAACATGCGCTGGCGCCAGTTCTGTGCCGAGCTGCTCGCTGCCTGCGACGACCTCGGCGCCCAGCTGGTGGTCACCCTCGGGGCGTTGCTGGCCGACACGCCGCACACCCGCCCCATCCCGGTCACCGGCACCGCCACCGAGCTGGAGCTGGTGGACCGGCTCAAGCTCGAGCAGTCCAGCTACGAGGGCCCGACCGGGATCGTCGGGGTCTTCCAGGACGCCTGCGTCCGGCTGGACATCCCGGCCGTCTCCTACTGGGCCGCGGTCCCCCACTACGTCGCCCAGCCGCCGTGCCCGAAGGCGACCCTGGCACTGCTCGGCCAGCTGGAGGACCTGCTCGAGGTCAGCATCCCGCTCGGCGACCTGCCCGACGACGCCCGTGCCTGGGAGCGGGGGGTGGACGAGCTCGCCGAGGAGGACGAGGACGTCGCCGACTACGTACGCGCCCTGGAGGAGACGCGCGACACCACCGACCTTCCGGAGGCCTCGGGTGAGGCGATCGCGCGGGAGTTCGAGCGCTACCTGAAGCGTCGCGGCGACGACGACCCGGCACCCGGGGTCTGAGCCGGCCGGCTCAGAGCGAGAGGCCGAGAGCGGCGTCCAGCAGCGCGAGCATGGTGACAGCCGCGTCGGGGTCGCTGGTGTCCGCCAGCCCGTCCGTGCCGAGGGTCGCCGCCACCCAGCCCTCGACCGCCGCGACGGCGCGCGGGGCGTCCAGGTCGTCGGCCAGCGCAGCCAGCACCTCGGTCAGCACCGGTGCCGCCGGTGCGCCCGCACCCAGCGACAGCGCCTTGCGCCAGGTGGCCACGGTGTCGACCGCGTCCCAGAGCAGCGCGTCGGTCCACTCCCAGTCCGAGCGGTAGTGGTGGCGCAGCAGCACCAACCGGATCGCCATCGGGTCGACCTCGCTGTTGCGCAGGGCGGAGACGAAGACGAGGTTGCCCTTGGACTTCGACATCTTCTCGCCGTCGTAGGCGACCATCCCCGCATGCGCGTAGGCCTGGGCGAACCGCTCGCCGGGCGCCGCCACCTGGGCGTGACCTGCACTCATCTCGTGGTGCGGGAAGACCAGGTCGCTGCCGCCGCCCTGGACGTCGAAGGCCGCACCGAGGAACTCCATCGCCATGGCCGTGCACTCGATGTGCCAGCCCGGTCGACCCGGGCCGAACGGACTCGGCCAGGACGGCTCACCCTCACGTTCGCCGCGCCACACCACGCAGTCGAGGGGGTCGCGCTTGCCGGGACGGTCCGGGTCTCCCCCGCGCTCGGGGAAGATCCGGAGCATCTCGTCGCGGTCCGCTCCGGAGACCGCACCGAAGGCCGGGTCCGCGTTCACCGAGTAGTACAGGTCGGTCTCGACCCGGTAGATCGCACCGGCGGCGTCGAGCCGACCGATCAGGTCCAGGACCAGCGGGATCGACTCGACCGCACCGATGTAGTGGGCCGGCGGAAGAACCCGCAGCGCGGCCATGTCCTGCCGGTACAGCTCGGTCTCCCGCTCGGCGAGCTCGACCCAGTCGACGCCGACCTTGGTCGCTCGCTCCAGCAGCGGGTCGTCGACGTCGGTGACGTTCTGCACGTAGGTCACGTCGTGCCCGGCGTTGCGCCAGGCGCGGTTCAGCAGGTCGAAGGCGACGTAGGTCGCGGCGTGGCCCATGTGGGTAGCGTCGTACGGCGTGATGCCGCAGACGTAGAGCCGAGCCGTGCCGTCGGGTCGGGTGGTCACCCGGCCGCCCGTGGCGGTGTCGTGGATCGACACGGCCGGTCCATCGACGGGCAGGGTCGGAATCTCCGGTGAGGGCCACGAGCGCATGGCGCGAAGCCTAACGACCTGCCTCAGAAGGGCGGCCACGGGATGGCCGGCCACTCCCCGTGCGGCGAGGGCATGGTGCCCGCGGCGAGGAGCCGCTCGCAGCGGCGCGACGCCGCCTCGATCTCCGCATCACTCAGGTGGCGGGCAAGTTCCGCCCCCAGGTCGCCGCCGAGCGCATCCCGGACCAGCGCCACCCCCCTGACCTCCTCGTCGGTGAGCGGTTCGCCGAGCCACCCCCACAGCACGGTCCGCAGTTTGGGCTCGTGGTGGAAGGTGACGCCGTGGTCCACGCCGTAGCGATGACCGTCGGTCATCTCCAGCACGTGGCCACCCTTGCGGTCGGCGTTGTTGACGACGATGTCGAACGTCGCCATCCGGCGCAGTGCGGGTGTGTCCTCGTGGACAAGGGCGACCGGCCGGTCGTGGCCGTCGACGCCGTCGAAGACGTGGCGCCACCCCGGCGGCACCTGCCCCTGCGGGACCAGGTCGACCGCAGTCTGCTCGTCGTCGGGCTCCTGCCAGCACTGCACCATGCCCGGGCCGTGCGGCCCGTCGCGCAGCCAGGTCCGCGGCACGACGTTCCACCCCAGCGCCTGCGAGACGAGGTACGACGCGACCTCGCGATCGGCCAGGGTGCGGTCGGGGAAGTCCCACAGCGGCCGCTCCCCCGCCACCGGCTTGTAGACGACGCGCACGCCTGCGATCTCGCCGACGAAGGTGGCGTTCGACGCCGGCATGATCCGGCCGTGCAGGACGAGCTCGTCCTCGACCACGTCGGGGCCGTCGCTCACGGTTCCCGACGCCGGAAGCCGTTGGCGCGGACACAGAGGTGCCCGTCGGGATCCATCGGGTTGCCGCAGAAGGGGCAGCTCGGACGCCCGGCCTCGAGCACCTGCGCGCACCGCTTGACGAAGGCGCGCGCCATGCCGGCGGGGATGCGCACGAGGAAGATCTCCTCGGGGTCCGGCTCCTCGATCTCCTCGTCCAGCTGGTCCGGCTGCACGAGCGCGGCCTCCACGAACGGGAACACCTCGATCACCACCCGCTCGTCGTCGGGGTCCCACGAGAGCGTCATGGTGCCGGCGCGGAACTCCTCCTCGATCGGGCTGTCCAGCGGGTCGACGTCCTCGAGGCCCAGGGGCGCCACCGCCGGGACGACCTCCTCGGTGGCCTGACTGGTCATCACCTCGTCGAGCAGGTCGTCGATCCGCTCGCTGAGCGCTGCGACCTGTTGCTTCTCCAACGAGACCGTGGTCAGCCGGGCGCCGTCGCGTGCCTGCAGGAAGAAGGTGCGTTGTCCGGGCGGCCCGACGGTTCCGGCGACGAAGCGCTCCGGCGGGTCGAAGGCGTGGACGAGTGGGGCCATGGCTCCACCCTAGGGGCGCGCCGGTCGTGTGTCCGGCCCGGCGCCCCCGCCCACGACCGCGTCGTCCGGGTGGCCGGCTGCGGAGCGGCTCCGACGGGACCTGCCGCCGGCGGGCGGGCTCGGCGCGAGCCAGGCCAGGTCGCCGGCGTGCGTGTTGGTCGCGAGGACGTAGGGACGGCTGGACGTGTACCGGATCACCGAGATCGAGGCCGGGTCGACGTGCAGCCTTTGGAAGAGGTCGAGGTGCATGCCCAGCGCGTCGGCGAGGACCGACTTGATGATGTCGCCGTGGCTGACCGCCACCCAGACCGCCCCGGGGCCGTGCTCCTGCTCGAAGGTCGCGTCGTGGCGTCGTACGGCGGCCACGGCGCGGCTCTGCATGGCGTCGAGCGACTCGCCCCCCGGGAACGCGGCGGCCGACGGCAGGGACTGCACGGTCCCCCAGAGCTTCTCCTTGGCCAGGTCCTTGAGCAGGCGCCCCTGCCACTCCCCGTAGTCGCACTCGGTGATTCCCCGCTCCTGGATGGTCGTCGGCGGGGTCGGCTGCGCCTGGGCCACCGCCGCGGCCGTCTGCCGGCACCGCTCCAACGGACTGGTCACGATCGCGGCGAGCCGAACCCCGGCCAGCCGCTCCCCGGCCCGCGCGGCCTGGTCCCGACCGGTCTCGTCGAGCTTGACGCCGCGCCGGCGCCCGGCGAGCACGCCGGTCGCGTTGGCGGTGCTGCGTCCATGTCGTACCAGGATCACGGTGGCCATGTCGTGGAGCGTAGTGCGCCGGGCCGGGGACTAGCCTCGTCTCGTGATCGTCGACAGCGCTGTGTACCGGGACGGAACGCGGGTTCCCGTCGCCTGCGACCCACACGACCTCGCCGGGCTGAAGGCCGCCGCCGTCGAGCCCTCCGACTTCGTCTGGGTGGGCCTGCACGAGCCCGACGAGGACCAGCTGAGCCAGGTGGCCGACGTCTTCGGCCTGCACCCACTCGCGGTCGAGGACGCCGTCAACGCCCATCAGCGACCCAAGCTGGAGCAGTACGGCGACAGCCTCTTCCTGATCCTCAAGACGCTCTGGTACGTCGACGCGGAGGACGCAGTCGAGACCGGAGAGATCCACATCTTCGTGGGCGAGCGCTTCATCGTCACCGTGCGACACGGCCAGGGCTCCGAGCTGGCCTCCGCCCGGACCTACCTGGAGTCCGCGGAGGCGGTGCTCACCCATGGGCCCTCGGCGGTGATGTACGCGGTCTGCGACCGCGTCGTCGACGGCTACCTCGATGTCGTCGAGGCGTTGGAGGTGGACGTGGACGAGGTGGAGGAGTCGGTCTTCTCCCCCGCACGCACCAACGACTCGGTCCGGATCTACACCCTCAAGCGGGAGATCTCCGAGGTGCGCCGTGCCGTCCTGCCGCTGCGCGAGCCGATGCGTCGCTTCGCCACCGGCACGGTGCAGGGGATCACCGAGGAGGCGGCGCCGTTCTTCCGCGACGTGGCCGACCACCTGGCGCGCGCCGCCGACGTCGTGGACACCCTGGACAGCCTGCTGTCCACCGCGTTCGACGCGCACCTGGCGAGGATCCAGGTCCAGCAGAACGACGACATGCGCAAGATCTCGGCAGGCGTGGGGCTGGTCGTGGCTCCGGCATTGATCGCCGCCATCTACGGGATGAACTTCGTTCACATGCCCGAGCTGGGATGGGTCTGGGGCTACCCGATGGCCCTGGGGCTGATGGTGCTGAGCTCCGGGAGTCTGTGGTGGTTCTTCAAGCGGTCGGGCTGGTTGTGAGGCTCGGCGGCCCGACTCAGGTGGCGCTCATGGTGCCGGTGGCGAGCAGCGCCACCAGGCCGAAGCCCAGGGCCAGGCGGTAGGGCACGAACCAGCCGATCGAGTGGTGCGCCACGAACCGGAGCAACCACGCGATCGCGGCGTACGCGACCAGGAACGAGACGGTGGTGCCCACCGCGACGTGCCCCACGGAGATCGTGCTGCCCGAGAGGTCCTTGAGCGAGAAGAGGCCGGCGGCGACGAGGGCGGGGATCGAGAGGTAGAAGCTCAGCTTGGTGGCGGTCACCCGGTCCAGGCCGCGCAGCAGACCGGCCGAGATCGTGGCACCCGAGCGCGAGACGCCCGCCACCAGCGAGAAGCACTGGAAGAGCCCCACGAAGATCGCGTCGCGCATGCCGAGGTCGCGCTCGGCGCGGTCCTGACGGGCGACCCGCTCCGCGAACCACATCACGCCGCTCCAGACGATCAGGCCGCCGGCGACGAACCAGAGCGATCGGAGCTCCCCGCGGATCAGGTCGCGCGCCAGGAAGCCCACCAGGCCCACCGGGATGCTGCCGACGATCACGTACCAGCCCATCCGGTGGTCACGCTGTCCGCGGTACTCGGGCTTCACCAAGCCCAGGGCCCAGGCCTTGGCGATCCGGGTGATGTCGCCGAAGAAGTAGACGACCACCGCGGCGATGGCCCCCATCTGGATCACGGCCGTGTACGCCGTGACGGCCGGGTCGGCCAGGTCCAGGCCGAGAGCCTTCTCGGCGATGGTGAGGTGACCGGTGCTCGAGATCGGGAGGAACTCGGTGAGGCCCTCGACGATTCCGAGGACGACTGCGTCGAAGTAGTTCACGAGGGCACCTGTGCTCGGGAGGGCTGGCGGGACGGGGACGGGACGGTCGGTTGGGCCGAGTCACCGGCGCACAGCCTACGAGGAACTCCCTGCAGGCACCTGACCGGCCCTCGACGTGGCGCGCCACGAAGTCGAGGTGGGTTTGGATAGCGTTGCCCCATGCAACTGCGCTCCGTCGGTGCCACCGGCCTGAAGGTGTCCCGGCTCGGCCTCGGCACGATGACCTGGGGTCGTGACACGGACGAGCACGAGGCCCGTGACCAGCTGATCGCGTTCGCCGAAGCGGGCGGCACCCTGCTCGACACGGCCGCGGGCTACGGCGACGGCGCCTCCGAGGAGCTGATCGGGACCCTGATCGGTGACGTGGTCGCCCGCGACGAGATCGTGCTGGCCACCAAGGCCGGGATCAGCCGCCGTCAGGGCACCCGCGAGCTCAACACCAGCCGTGGGCACCTGCTGAGCACCCTGGACGCCTCGCTGCGCCGGCTCGGCGTCGACCACGTCGACCTGTGGCAGGTGCACATTTGGTCCGACGAGACCCCGCTCGAGGAGACGCTGGCCGCCCTCGACCGCGCGGTCGCCAGCGGCCGGACGTCGTACGTCGGGATCTCGAACTACGCGGGTTGGCAGACCGCCCAGGCAGCCACCTGGCAGCGAGCCGTGCCCGGCCGCGCTCCGCTCGCCTCCACCCAGGTGGAGTACTCGTTGCTCAACCGGCAGGTCGAGCACGAGGTGCTCCCGGCTGCCGCGGCGCTGGGGCTGGGCGTCCTGCCGTGGTCACCGTTGGGTCGCGGTGTCCTGACCGGGAAGTACCGCACCGGCACCCCGGCCGACTCCCGCGCCGCGTCCTCGCACTTCGCCGGGTTCGTCGGTGCCTACCTCAACGAGCGCTCCGCCTCCGTCGTCGAGGCGGTGGCCCGGGCTGCCGACGGGCTGGGCTGGTCCGCCCTCGAGGTCGCCCTGGTCTGGGTGCGCGACCGGCCCGGCGTGACCTCACCGATCCTGGGCGCGCGGACCGCGGCACAGCTGCGCGGTGCGCTGGGCATCGAGGAGCTCGTACTGCCCTCTGAGATCGTCGAGGCGCTCGACGACGTCTCCGGGGACTGACGTGGGCGTGCGTCCGTGGGCTCGCCCGCTCAACCGGGGCGTGGAGTGGGAGTTCGACCGGATCACGCTGTCCCCGGAGTTCTCCCGCAACGTGGTGACCCGGCTGCTGGTCGAGCGTGCCGAGCACGGGGGCTGGGAGCTCGACCGGCTGCAGATCGGGCCCGACGGAGTACG
>NZ_JBFIKK010000027.1:0-29899 GCF_041600255.1 Nocardioides sp.
GCTCGCGGCGACGGGCGCCGTCCTGCCCCTGGCGCCGGCGGCAGCGGCCGCCTGCACGACGACTGCCGGCGTCACGGTGGTGGTCGACTTCCACGAGCTCGGTGGCGGGCTGCGCCAGGTCTGCGACCCGGGCTCGGGTCAGAACGGTGCCGAGCGGTTCAAGGATGCGGGGTTCAGCCTCGACCGGGTGCAGCGCCAGCCCGGCTTCGTCTGCCGGGTCGACGGAGTCCCTGCTGAGGACCCCTGCGTGAACACGCCTCCCTCCGACGCCTACTGGAGCCTGTGGTGGTCCGACGGTGAGTCGGGCACGTGGACCTTCTCCTCCCAAGGCATCGACTCCCTGAAGGTCCCCGACGGCGGCTCGATCGCGTTGTCCTGGAAGGGGTCCGCGGACAGCTCTCCGCCCGGCGTGGCACCGGGCACGCCCGGGCCGGCGCCGTCGCCGTCGGCCTCTCCGTCGACCTCCCCGTCGGCCTCGCCGTCGCAGGGCGGGGCGAACGGCGGCGGCACGGGCGGTGGCTCGGGCTCCGGTGGCTCCTCCTCCTCGGCCGGCGGCACCGCCGCACCGGGGGGCGCGTCGAGCAGCCCGACCGCGACCACATCGGAGGGTGCCTCGGCCGCGGCCGGGACCTCCGAGGCGCAGAGCCGGAAGCAGCGACAGGAGAAGCGCCAGCGACGCCAGGCCCGTGCGGACGCCTCCGACTCACCGACCGCAGGGGAGTCGACCGCGCTCGCGGACCCGGCGCAGACCGCTCAGGGGGGCGGGCAGCTCACCGACGCCGCGCAGGACGACGACGCCGCGCTACCGGTCTGGGTCGCGCCCGTCGGCATCGCGGTGCTCTTCGCGGCAGCCGGCGTCACGGCCGTCGTACGCCGTCGGCGCGGGTTCGCACGGCCGTGACCTCCGCCGCCCGCCTTCCGCGCGACCTGCACCCCGTGGCCTGGTGGCTGTGGGCGATCGGTCTCGCGACGGCGGCCTCGCTCACCACGAATCCGTTCGTGCTGCTCCTGCTCATCGGGGTGGCGACGACGGCCGTGATGGCGAGGCGCTCCGACCAGCCGTGGGCGCGGTCCTTCCGCCTCTACGTGCTGGTCGGGGTGGCGATCGTGGTGATCCGGGTGCTCTTCCGGATCGTCTTCGGCGGCGTGTACGACGGCCACGTGCTGCTCGACCTTCCCCGGATCCCGCTGCCGGACTGGGTGGCCGGGATCTCCCTGCTCGGCCCGCTCACCAGCGAGGCGCTGCTCTCCGGCCTGTACGACGGGCTGCGGCTCGCCGCGATCGTGATCTGCATCGGCGCCGCGAACGCGCTGGCCAACCCCAAGCGGCTGCTGCGCTCGGTGCCTCCGGCCCTCTACGAGATCGGCACCGCGCTGGTGGTGGCCGTGACCGTGCTGCCGCAGTTCGCCGACAGCGTCCGGCGGGTTCGGGCGGCGCAGGCCCTGCGGGCCGGGGAGACCGGGCGGGTGGCCCGGTTGCGCCGGCTGCTGGTGCCGGTCCTCGAGGACGCCCTGGAGCGCTCGCTCGCGCTGGCGGCCGGCATGGATGCCCGTGGCTACGGCCGGGCCGGCGATCTCTCCGCTGCACGCCGACGGGCGACCGGTGCGCTGATGCTGCTGGGCCTGATGGGCATCTGCGTCGGCGTGTACGCCGTGCTGGACCGGACCGCCCCCCGGGTGCTGGCCCTGCCCATGCTCGGCGTCGGGGTGCTGACCGCCGCGGCCGGGCTGCTGAGCGCCGGTCGGCGGGTGGAGCGGACCCGCTACCGTCCCGACCGCTGGCGCTGGCCCGAATTGGTCGTCGTCGCCTCCGGAGTGGCCGTCGGCGCCGTCGGCTGGTGGGTGGCCCGGGAGCAGACGGCCGTTGCCTTCCCGGACGTGGTCTCCGTGCCGATCGTGAGCGGGGTCGCCCTGCTGGGTGTCCTGGTCTCGCTGCTGGGGGCCCTCTGTGCGCCGCCGCCGTACGCCGCCGTGGCCCCGATGCCCGCGCCCGCGGAACGACCCGAGCGGGTGGCCGCATGATCGAGCTGCGCGACATCCGGTTCGGCTACACCGACGCGGCCCACCCGGTCCTGGCCGGCGTGGACCTGACCATCGAGGAGGGCGAACTCGTCCTGGTCTCGGGGCCCACCGGCGTCGGCAAGTCGACCTTGCTCGGCGTCGTCACCGGTCTGGTGCCGCGGTTCAGCGGTGGACACCTCGACGGTGACGTGCTCCTCGACGGCGTCAGCGTCGTACGCCGTCCGCCCCGCGACCGCGCCCACCTGGTCGGCTACGTCGGGCAGGACCCCGCGGCCGGCTTCGTCACCGACACGGTCGAGGACGAGCTGGCCTACGGGATGGAGCAGCTCGGGCTGCCGGCCGACACGATGCGACGTCGAGTGGAGGAGACGCTCGACCTGCTCGGGATCGCCGAGCTCCGCAACCGCGAGCTGCGCACTCTCTCCGGGGGCCAGCAGCAGCGGGTCGCGATCGGGTCGGTGCTCACCATGCACCCGCGGCTGCTGGTCCTCGACGAGCCCACCTCGGCGCTGGACCCGACCGCGGCCGAGGACGTGCTGGCCACGCTGACCCGCCTGGTGCACGACCTGGGCGTCTCGGTGCTGCTGGCCGAGCACCGGTTAGAGCGGGTGATCCCGTTCGCCGACCGGATGGTGCTGATGACCGGGCAGGGCCGGGTGCAGGTCGGCGACCCGGCCACCCTGCTGCAGACCTCGCCGGTGGTGCCGCCGCTGGTCGAACTGGGACGGGCAGCGGGATGGCAGCCGTTGCCGCTCAGCGTCCGCGACGCCCGGCGGCGGGCTCGCGAGCAACCGGCGCCGACCCCACCGGTCGTCGCGCTCGAGCAGCCCACCGACAGTGCCCTCACCAGCTCTCGCCTGAGCGTCGTGCACGGCGCGACGGTGGCGCTGCGCGAGGTCGACCTGGCCCTGCCCCAGGGACGGGTGACGGCGCTGATGGGCCGCAACGGTTCGGGCAAGTCCTCGCTGCTCTGGGCGCTGCAGGGCAGCGGACGCCGTGACGGGGGCTCGGTGGCCGTGGGCGCGCTGGACCCTGCCCGGCTCGATGCGGCCGGTCGGCGGGAGCTGGTCGGGATGGTGCCGCAGAACGCTGCCGACCTGCTCTACCTCGAGACCGTCGCCGAGGAGTGCGCCGCGGCCGACGGCGGGGACGGCAGCTGTCGCACCCTGTTGGACCGTCTGGTGCCCGGGATCGCCGGCGACGCGCACCCGCGCGACCTCTCCGAGGGCCAGCGACTGGCGCTGGCGCTCTCGTTGATCCTGGTCTCCCGGCCCCCGATCGTGCTGCTCGACGAACCCACCCGCGGCCTGGACTACGCGGCCAAGGCGGTGCTCGCCGAGATCCTGCGCGGCCTGGCCGCCGACGGGCACGCGGTGCTGGTGGCGACCCACGACGTCGAGTTCGTCGCCCAGGTCGCCCAGGAGGTGGTCGTGCTCGCCGAGGGCGAGGTCGTGTCGTCTGGCCCGGTACGGCGCGTGGTCGCCGAGTCGCCCTCCTTCGCGCCCCAGGTCACCAAGGTCCTGGGCGCCCCGTGGCTGCTCGTCGACGAGGTCGTGGCGGCCTGGGG
Source organism: Nocardioides sp. (assembly GCF_041600255.1). GTDB lineage: Bacteria > Actinomycetota > Actinomycetes > Propionibacteriales > Nocardioidaceae > Nocardioides. The sequence continues at coordinate 3,590 of NZ_JBFIKK010000027.1, forward strand.
GGAGGCACGATGAGGCGGCGGGAGCCACGGGCTCCTCGCCCGCTGCCGGTCGCCGTACCGCTGGCTCCGCGCTCGGCGCTGGTGCTGGCCGTGGCGTCGCTGGCCGGGCTGATGATGCTGACCTGGCCGCTCTTCCTGCAGGTGCCCCAGGACGCCCGGATCGACCCGCCGTTCCTCTTCCTCGCCCTGCTGCCGATCGTGATCGCGGTGGTGCTGGCCGAGATCGGCGAGGGGGGACTCGACCCACGGGTGCTGGCGATCCTCGGCGTGCTCAGCGCGATCAACGCGCTGCTGCGCGGCCTCTCGGCCGGCACCGCCGGCGTCGAGCTGGTCTTCTTCCTGCTGATCCTGGCCGGGCGGGTCTTCGGCCCCGGCTTCGGCTTCGTGCTCGGCTGCACGTCACTGTTCGCCTCGGCCCTGATGACCGCCGGCGTCGGCCCGTGGCTGCCCTTCCAGATGCTGGTCGCCGCCTGGGTGGGAATGGGCGCCGGCCTGCTGCCACGTCGGGTCACCGGCCGACGCGAAATCCTGATGCTGGTCGTGTACGGCATCTTCGCGGCGTATGCCTTCGGCATCCTGATGAACCTGTCGGCCTGGCCGTTCGTGGTCGGCATCCAGGTGCCCGGACACGAGGGTGGCCTCGGCTACGTCGCCGGTGACCCGCTCTGGGACAACTTGCAGCGTTTCGGCGTCTACACCCTGCTGACCTCGACGGGCAGCTGGGACACCGGGCGCGCGATCACCAACACCGTGGCCCTCGTCGTGCTCGGCCCGGCCGTGCTGACCACGCTGCGGCGGGCGGCGCGGCGGGCCACGGTCACCGGGGTCGTCCGGTCGGCCGGGGAGCGGGTCAGCGCGGGTCGATGACCAGGATCCGGTCGTCGTCGGCGGCCGGGTTGCCTCGGCCGTCGCGGTTGCTGGTGGTCAGCCACAGCCGGCCGTCGGGGGCCACCGCGACGGTGCGCAGGCGGCCGTACTCGCCCCCGAGGAAGTCCGCCGGCGAGGTGGCGGTCCCGGTGTCGTCGACATCGATGCGCCACAGCCGCTCGCCGCGCAGGGCCGCCAGCCAGAGTCGCCCGTCCAGGAAGGCGAGCCCGGAGGGTGAGGCAGTGTCGGTGGACCACACGACCTGGGGGTCGACGAGTCCCTCGCGGTCCCCGTTGCCCTCGACCGTCGGCCAGCCGTAGTTGTCCCCGGGCTCGATCAGGTTGAGCTCGTCGAAGTCCTGGGCGCCGAACTCCGAGGCCCACAACCGGCCCTCGTCGTCGAAGGCGAGTCCCTGGACGTTGCGGTGCCCGTAGGACCAGACGGGGGAGTCCTCGAACGGATTGCCGGGGGCCGGCTCGCCCTCGGGGGTGATCCGCAGGATCTTGCCGCCGAGCGAGTCGAGGTCCTGGGCCAGCTCGGGTTCGCCGATCTCGCCGGTCGAGGCGTAGAGGTGGCCGTCGGGGCCGAACGCGAGGCGTCCGCCGTCGTGGATGAAGCCGTTGGGGATGCCGGTCAGGACGGGCGTGGTCGCGCCGAGCCGGCCGTCGTCGTACGTCGCGGAGACGATCCGGTTGTCCTCGTCGGTGGTCAGGTAGAAGAAGAGCCGGCGGTCGGTCTCGAAGTCGGGGGAGACCGCGACGCCGAGCAGGCCGGCCTCGCCCTGGGGGCGGGTCTCGTCCAGGGTGCCGAGGTCGCGCAGCGTGTGGTCGGGTCCGGAGAGCAGGAGCACCCGGCCGTTGTCGCGCTCGGTGACCACCGCGTCGCCGTTCGGCAGGAAGGCCAGGCCCCAGGGGACGCTCAGGCCGCTGGCGACCGTCTCGACGACGCGCGGCCGGTCCGTCCCGCCCGTCGTCGCGGAGGGGGGTGGGCCGGCGTCGGCCGTGACGGTGGGCGGGCCCGGCACCCGCGTGGGCTCCTCCTCGGAGCACGCGACGAGGGCGAGCAGGAGCAGCCCCGCCAGCGCCGGGCCGATGCTGCGACGGCGCACGTCAGGAGACCCGGGCGAGGAAGGCGAGCAGCAGGGCGTGCACCCGCTCGGGCTGCTCCATCTGCACGAAGTGGCTCGCCTTCAGCTCGTGGTACTCCGCGCCCTCGATCCGGGCAGCGGCGGTGGCCATGTCCCGGGCGCCGGCCAGGACGTCGTACGTGGCCGCGACGAAAACACTCGGGATCGAGATCGCGCTCAACGACACCCGGGCGTGGGTGGAGGTGCGCAGGGCGAGGTGGAAGTACCAGTCCAGCGGAGTGGTCAGGAACTCGGCCACGGCGACTGCGGCGAGGTCAGGGTCGGGCACCCGGAACATGAAACCCGTGCGGGTGAGCAGGTCGATCGCCCGAGGTCCCACCGGCAGCCGGCTGGCGATCGGGGTGAGCAGGCAGCCGGCGTGCTTCATCGCCCGCGAGGCGTTGACGGTCATCAACCGGGCGGCGACGCGCGGCAGTCGCAGCGGACCGAGCATCGTGGCGAAGGTGTCACCGGGCACACCGGCCACGGCGAAGAGGCCGATGACGCGCTCGGGGTGCCGCACGGCCAGCTCGAACATCGTGTTCACCCCCATCGACCAGCCCATCGCGACGGCCCGGTCGACCCCGAAGTGGTCCAGCACCGACAACGCGTCCTCGACGAACTCCTCGATCCCGACGCGGTGCCGGTCGGCGGGTCGTTCGGAGCCGCCGGTGCCACGGTGGTTCCAGGACACGACGCGGACGCCGCAGTCCTCGCGCAGCAGGGCCGGCCAGGTCCAGGGACTGGTGCCGAGCCCGTTGCAGAGCAGGACGGTCGGTCCGACGATCCGCTCGTGAGGGTCGTTGGTCCACGCCTGCAGCCGGGTGCCGTCGTCCGAGAGCACCTCGTGGAAGGCGAGCGAGGTGGCGGCAGCGGCGCGGGCGGCGGAGGTCGGCATGCGCCGATCATGCCGCAGCGCGCCGGGGCATCGCGGGACGTTGTGGCCGACCTCACCCGGCGTCTTCCGGGTGCGGCCGTGCTCAGCCCTGGGCGGCCCGGTCGGTGTCGGGACCGAGACGGCGGGCCTCGTGCCGAGCCAGGAACTCCTCGACCTCTTCGCGCTCCGCGCGGGTCTGGGCGAGCGCGGTGCAGGCCCTCATCGCGTTGCGCCGTGCGCGCTGCTGCGACTTGACCGGCCATTGGCCGAGCGCCTGGCGCAGCGGGTCGATGGCGCCGCTGAGCAATCGGGCACGGATGTACTGGGTCGTGCTGGTCAATGGAGCTCCCCCGAGGTTGGTGCGAAGCCCTGATCCTAGGTCACGAATCGGTAAACACGGAACAACGCCGCATGACGATCACGTGAACGTCCCCCGGACCGGTCGGACCGGTCGGATCGGTCGGATCGGTCGGGTCAGTCGGGTACGGGCTCGGCCAGGGGGGCCCGACTGCGCGTGGCGCCGACGCTGGCCGCGACCACGCAGGCCATCGCCAGCCACTGGAGCGGGGTCAGGAACTCGTGGAGCACCACGATGCCGACCACCGCGGCGGCCGCCGGCTCCAGGCTCATCAGGATGCTGAACACGGCCGGCGACAGGGACCGCAGCGCGAAGAGTTCGCAGCTGTACGGGATCACCGAGCTGAGCAGGCCGATCGCTGCACCCAGCAGCAGGATCCGTCCGTCCGCGAGGTGCTCGCTGCCGCTGCCCAGGGCGGCCGGCAGCAGCAGGACGGTGGCCACGATGCTGGCCACCGCCAACCCGTCGAGGCCGGCCCAGCGGCGGCCGGTCTGTGCGCTGAGCAGGATGTAGGCGGCCCAGGCGGCGCCCGCGAGCAGCGCGAACAGGACGCCGGCCAGGCTCAGGTCGGTCCGCTCGAAGCCCAGCAGGCCGACGCCCAGGCCCGCCAGCACCACCCACGCGAAGTCCCGGGCCCGACGTGAGCCGAGCACGGCCAGGGTCAGCGGCCCGACGAACTCGATCGTGACGGCCAGGCCGAGCGGGATCCGTGCGAACGACTGGTAGATCGCCCAGTTCATCAGGCCGAGGCTGGCGCCGAACCCGACCACCACGAGCCAGTCGTGGCGGGTGCGCCCGCGCAGCACCGGCCGGGCGACCAGCGCCAGGATCAACGCGCTGGTGACCAGCCGCAGCCAGACGAGCGTGGTGGCGGGCACCTCGTCGAAGAGGCTCTTGGCCACCCCCGCGCCGAACTGGACCGAGGCGATCCCGACCAGGACCAGCCAGACGGGGGAGGGGCGCAGACTCACCGGGTCAGCGTAGGGGGGACCCGGCCCGGTCCGTCGACTCGTCCCTCGCCGACAGGGGGTGGCGCGGCGTAGGTTCTCCACGGGCCCATCGGGGGGCCGTGGATCGAGGAGGAGCCGCCGTGGAGACCGTGCTGATGGTGGGCACTCGCAAGGGCCTGTGGATCGGGAGGTCGGACGAGGACCGGGAGGACTGGGAGTTCTCCGGGCCGCACTTCGACATGGAGGAGGTCTACTCCTGCCTGATCGACACCCGGGGCGAGGAGCCCCGGCTGCTAGCCGGCGCCTCGTCGAGCTGGCTCGGGCCGCAGGTCCGCCGCTCCGACGATCTCGGCCGGAGCTGGCAGGAGACCCCCAACGGGGCGATCCGCTTCCCCGAGGGCGCCGGGGCGAGCGTCGAGCGGGTCTGGCAGCTCACGGCCGGGGCCGAGCCCGACGTCGTCTACGCCGGCACCGAGCCGGCGGCGGTGTGGCGCTCCGAGGACGGCGGCGCCAGCTTCGAGCTCGAGCGTGCCCTGTGGGACCACCCCCACCGGCCGGAGTGGGCGGCTGGCTTCGGGGGCCAGGCGTTCCACACGGTGCTGCCGCACCCCACCGACCCCAGGTCGGTGACGGCCGCCCTGTCCACCGGCGGGGTCTACCAGACCAACGACGGTGGGGCGTCGTGGGAGCCGCGCAACCAGGGCCTGCGCGCGGAGTTCCTGCCCGAGGGTCAGCAGTACCCGGAGTTCGGCCAGTGCGTGCACAAGGTCGCCCGGCACCCCGCCCGTCCCGAGCGGCTCTTCCTGCAGAACCACGGGGGCGTCTACCGCTCCGACGACCACGGCGCCAGCTGGACCTCGATCGCGGACGGGCTCCCCGCCGAGTTCGGCTTCCCGATCGTGGTGCACCCGCACGAGCCGGACACCGTCTTCGTCTTCCCGATCAACGGAGGAGACCAGCGCTACCCACCGGGGGCCAAGGCACGCGTGTGGTGCTCGCGCGACGCCGGCCAGACTTGGGAGGAGCTCGGTGACGGGCTGCCGGACACGTTCTTCGTCGCGGTGATGCGCGATGCCCTGTGCACCGACGAGCACACCGCGGCCGGCCTCTACCTCGGCGCCCGCAACGGATCGGTGTGGGGCTCGTTCGACGACGGGGCAACCTGGCGCGCGCTGGTCACGGACCTGCCGGACGTGATGGTCGTACGGGCGGCCGCGATCTGATCCTCTCGCCGTTCGAACCGGTGCCGGTCTCCGTCGGCGGGGCGAACTAGGATCGACGCATGGATCAACCGGACATCAAGCCCCGTTCCCGCGACGTCACCGACGGCCTGGAGAAGGCCGCTGCGCGCGGCATGCTGCGCGCCGTGGGCATGGGCGACGACGACTGGGTCAAGCCCCAGATCGGCGTCGCGTCCAGCTGGAACGAGATCACCCCGTGCAACCTGTCCCTGGACCGGTTGGCCAAGGCGGTCAAGAACGGCGTGCACGCCGCGGGTGGCTACCCGCTCGAGTTCGGCACGATCTCCGTCTCCGACGGCATCTCCATGGGACACGAGGGCATGCACTTCTCGCTGGTCTCCCGCGAGGTGATCGCCGACTCGGTGGAGACCGTGATGATGGCCGAGCGTCTCGACGCCTCGGTCCTCCTGGCCGGCTGCGACAAGTCACTGCCCGGGATGCTGATGGCCGCGGCCCGCCTCGACCTCGCCTCGGTCTTCCTCTACGCCGGCTCCACGATGCCCGGACAGGTCGACGGCAACGACGTCACGATCATCGACGCCTTCGAGGCGATCGGCGCCTGCCTCGCCGGCAAGATCACCCGCGAGGAGGTGGACCGCATCGAGCGGGCCATCTGCCCCGGTGAGGGCGCCTGCGGCGGGATGTACACCGCCAACACGATGGCCGCCGTGGGCGAGGCGCTGGGCATGTCCCTGCCCGGCTCGGCCGCACCGCCGGCCGTCGACCGTCGCCGCGACGGCTTCGCCCACCGCTCCGGCGAGGCCGTCGTCGGCATGCTGCGCAAGGGCATCACCGCGCGCCAGATCATGACCAAGGAGGCGTTCGAGAACGCCATCACCGTGGTGATGGCGCTCGGTGGCTCCACCAACGCCGTGCTGCACCTGCTCGCGATCGCCCGCGAGGCCGAGGTCGACCTGACCCTGGACGACTTCAACCGGATCGGCGACAAGGTGCCGCACCTGGGCGACCTCAAGCCGTTCGGCAAGTACGTGATGAACGACGTCGACAAGGTCGGCGGCATCCCGATGGTGATGAAGGCCCTGCTCGACGCCGGGCTGATGCACGGCGACTGCCTGACCGTCACCGGGAAGACGCTGGCGGAGAACCTGGCCGACATCGCGCCCCCGGGGGTCGACGACGACGTGATCCGGGCGGTCAACCGGCCGATCCACGCCACCGGTGGGATCACGATCCTGAAGGGGTCGCTCGCTCCGGAGGGTGCGGTCGTGAAGTCGGCCGGCTTCGACGAGTCGGTCTTCACCGGCACGGCCCGGGTCTTCGACGGCGAGCGCGCCGCGATGGACGCCCTGACCGAGGGACTGATCACCGCCGGCGACGTCGTGGTGATCCGCTACGAGGGCCCCAAGGGCGGCCCGGGCATGCGCGAGATGCTGGCGATCACCGGGGCGATCAAGGGCGCCGGCCTCGGCAAGGACGTCCTGCTGCTCACCGACGGCCGCTTCTCCGGCGGCACCACCGGTCTCTGCGTGGGCCACCTGGCTCCGGAGGCGACCGACGGTGGCCCGATCGCCTTCGTGCGCGACGGGGACTCGATCACCCTGGACGTCGCCAACCGCAGCCTCGACGTCGAGCTGCCCGAGGGCGACTCCTGGGAGGCGCGGCGCGAGGGATGGGCGCCGAAGCCTCCGAAGTACACCCGCGGTGTCCTGGGCAAGTACGCCAAGATCGTCCAGTCGGCCGCGCACGGAGCGGTGACCAGCTGACCTCCTCGCCTGCCGACAACCGGGGACCGGTCCTCTTCCTGGTCCTGCTGATGCTGGTCGGGCTGATCACCATCGCCTGGGGGGCCGAGGACAAGGCCGCTGACCTGCCAGTTGTGGTTGCTCCCACCCCGGCCGACCCGCCAGTTGTGGTTGCTCCCACCCCGGCCGACCCGTCAGTTGTGGTTGCGCCGGACGAGCCGGCTGCGGCCGACGAGCTCGAACGCCGACGTACGGCGCTGCCCTCCGGGGGACAGCAGATCTTCGGGGACGGACGCTTCCTGGTGGCCTACTACGGCACGGCCGGCACCGGAGCCCTCGGCGTGCTGGGGGAGACCGATCCCGCCACCATGCATCGACGAGTACGACGCGCAGCCCGGCCGTTCCGTGGCCCGCGGCGTCCGGTGCAGGTCGTGCACGAGCTGATCGTCACGATCGCCGACCGGGTCCCCGGCCCGGACGGGGACTACAGCCACGACATCACCCGACGGCAGGTCCGGCGCCACATCGAGGCCGCCCACGAGCACGGCGCCCTGCTGGTGCTCGACCTGCAGCCCGGCCGCTCCGACTTCCTGACCGTGGCGAAGCGCTGGGCCTGGGCGTTGCGGGACCCGTGGGTCGGGCTCGCCCTGGACCCTGAGTGGCGGATGGCTCCCGGACAGGTGCCCGGCCGGGTGATCGGATCGGTCAGCGCCCGCGAGATCAACCGGACCACTCGTTGGTTGGCCGATCTGACGCGGCGTCACCGTCTGCCCCAGAAGCTCGTGCTGCTGCACCAGTTCCGGACCTCGATGATCCGTGACATCGCGCGGGTCAGTTCCCGGGCCCGGCTCGCGACCGTGCAGCACGTCGACGGGTTCGGCACCCAGCGCGAGAAGCTCGCGACGTACCACGCGGTGAAGCGGCCGCAGCAGTTCCTGATGGGGATGAAGCTCTTCTACGACGAGGACCATGATCGGATGGGGGCGCGGGAGATCCACCGCATCCGGCCCCGCGTGCGATTCGTCAGCTACCAGTGATCTCACCAGACAAGGCGCCATGACCACCCCACGCGATCCCGCCCAGCTCGACGCCGCCGACCCGCTGGTCGCCCACCGCGACCTCTTCGTCGGCTCCGAGTCGCCCCTGGTCTACTTCGACGGCAACTCCCTGGGACGGCCGCTGCGAGTCACCGGGCAACGTCTGGCCACGTTCGTCACGGACAGTTGGGGCGAGCGGCTGATCCGCGGCTGGGACGAGGGCTGGATGGACCTGGCCGGCACCGTCGGCGACGAGATCGGCCGAGTGGCCCTCGGGGCGGCGCCGGGCACGACCGTGGTGGGGGACTCCACCACGGTCCTGCTCTACAAGATGATGCGGGCCGCCGTCGCCGCTCGCCCCGGACGCACGGAGATCGTGGTCGACCGGGACAACTTCCCGACCGACCGGTACGTCGCCCAGGGGGTCGCCGACGAGTGCGGCCTCACGGTGCGTTGGGTCGACGTGGACCCCTCGGCCGGCGTCACCCCGGAGCTGCTGGCCGCTGCGGTCGGGCCCCGGACCGCCCTGGTCGTCCTGAGCCATGTGGCCTACCGGTCCGCCTGGCTGACCGACGTACCCGCCCTCAACGCGATCGCCCACGAGGCCGGCGCTCTCGTGCTCTGGGATGTCTCCCACTCGGTGGGCGCGGTGCCGATCCTGGCCGACGAGTGGGACATCGACATCGCGGTCGGCTGCACCTACAAGTACCTCAACGGCGGCCCCGGCTCTCCGGCGTTCGTGCACGTCGCCGCCCGGCTGGTCGACGAACTCACCCAGCCGATCCAGGGGTGGCTGGGCAGTCGTGAGCCCTTCCTGATGGGGCCGGTCTACGAGCCGGCGCCGGACATGCGTCGTTTCCTCAGCGGTACGCCGCCGGTGATCGGGATGCTCGCCATGCAGGACATGCTGGCCCTGGTCGACCTGGTCGGGATGGACGCCGTCCGCGAGAAGTCGATCGCGCTGACCGAGTACGCGATCGAGGTCGCCGAGGAGCTGCTCGCACCCGCCCACGTCGACATCGCCTCACCGCGCGACTCCGCACGTCGGGGCGGCCACGTCGCCCTCGTGCACCCGGCGATGCGGGAGGTGACCCAGGTGCTCTGGGCCCGCGACGTCATCCCGGACTACCGCGAGCCGGGGGGCCTGCGGATCGGGCTGTCCCCGCTGTCCACCTCGTTCGCGGAGGTCCGCTCGGGCCTGGAGGCGGTACGCGAGGCACTGGCCGGTCTGGTGCCCTGATCGGAGCTCCCCAGAACCGTGGGGCTCTCGGCGATCTCCGCCCGCTGTGGCATCGTGACGACAGGGCCGATTCCGGGCCGGGGACCAGGAGGTGTGCACGATGACCGGGATGGACACGCTGACGCCCCAGCAGGTCGAGACGGAGCAGCTGAGCGACTGGCGGATGCTCTTCAACGCCCTGCACGCCCGTTTCCGGACCGGCGACTTCGCCACCGGCCTGCGGCTCGTCGACGCCATCGGGCAGGCCGCCGAGGAGATGAACCACCACCCCGATCTCGAGCTCACCTATGGCGCACTCGCGGTTCGGCTCACCAGCCACGACGCGGGCGGGGTGACCGGGCGCGACGTACGACTCGCGCGGACGATCAGTGAACTCGCGGCCACCGAGCAGGCGGTTGCCGACCCCGCCTCCACCCAGGTGCTGGAGCTGGCCCTGGACACCGAGGACGCAGAGGCGATCAAGCCGTTCTGGCGCGCGGTGCTGGCGATGTCCGACTCGGCGAGCGACGACGAGCTCGTCGACCCGATGGGCCGACTGCCGACCCTGTGGTTCCAGCAGACGACAGCCCACGAGACCCCGCGCCAACGCTTCCACCTCGACGTCCGGGTGCCGCCCGAGGAGGCCGAGGCCCGGGTGGCGGCGGCCCTCGAGGCGGGCGGCACGTTGGTCGGCGACGACCGGGCGCCACGCTTCTGGGTGCTCGCCGACGCCCAGGGCAACCGGGCCTGCGTCACCACGTGGCAAGACCGCTGACCCGTCGCCTGCGTCGCCACCATGTGGGATCAACGTCCCGCATGGTGAGACGACAGGCGGCCGGAGATGACGGCCCGCGGGGGTGGGGCTACCGTGAAGCCATGCGCCAGCCCCTTCTTGTACGCACGCGACGCGTGAGCTGAGCCCTCCGGGCACAGCACGCGCGTCATCCCCTCGTTGCCACTCGGCCGAGGGGTTTTTTGTTGGACAGGGCCGAGCACGTCAGCGGACACGAGCACGACACCGGCGGGAACGCCGGAGGTCAGAGTAGGAAGTAGGGCCATGAGCGAGCAGATCACCGGCGCGCAGAGCCTGATCAGGTCGTTGGAGGCGGCCGGGGTCGAGAACATCTTCGGCATCCCCGGCGGCGCGATCCTGCCCGCCTACGACCCCCTGATGGACTCCTCGATCCGGCACATCCTGGTTCGCCACGAGCAGGGCGCCGGGCACGCCGCCCAGGGGTACGCCGCCGCCACCGGGAAGGTCGGCGTCTGCATGGCGACCTCGGGCCCCGGTGCGACCAACCTCGTCACCCCGCTGGCCGACGCCCACATGGACTCCGTCCCGCTCGTCGCGGTGACCGGTCAGGTCGGCGCGGCCGCGATCGGCACCGACGCCTTCCAGGAGGCGGACATCCGCGGCATCACGATGCCGATCACCAAGCACAACTTCCTGGTGACCGACCCGGCCGACATCCCGCGGACCGTGGCCGAGGCGTTCTACATCGCCTCGACCGGCCGTCCCGGCCCGGTTCTCGTCGACGTCGCCAAGTCCGCGTTGCAGGCGATGACCTCGTTCGACTGGCCCAACGAGATCACCCTTCCGGGCTACCGCCCGGTGACCAAGCCGCACGCCAAGCAGATCCGCGAGGCCGCTCGGCTGATCCTGGAGTCCCGCCGCCCGGTGCTGTACGTCGGCGGCGGCACCATCCGCTCCGGTGCCCACAAGGAGTTGCGCGCGCTCGCCGAGTTCACCGGCATGCCCGTGGTGACCACCTTGATGGCGCGCGGTGCGTTCCCCGACAGCCACCCGCAGCACCTGGGCATGCCGGGCATGCACGGGACCGTCTCCGCGGTCGCCGGACTGCAGCGCAGCGACCTGATCATCAGCCTCGGCGCCCGCTTCGACGACCGGGTCACCGGCAACCTCGACTCGTTCGCGCCGGGCGCCAAGGTGATCCACGCCGACATCGACCCCGCCGAGATCGGCAAGAACCGCGCAGCCGACGTGCCGATCGTCGGGGACTGCCGCGAGGTCATCGTGGACCTGCTCTCCGCGCTGCGTGTCGAGGCGGATGCCGGCCACACCGGCGACTACGAGGCCTGGGTCGAGTTCCTCGCCGGCGTGAAGCGGACCTACCCGCTCGGCTACGACAAGCCGACCGACGGCGGGCTCGCCCCGCAGTACGTGATCGAGCGGCTCGGCGCGATCGCCGGCCCGGAGGCGATCTACACCTCCGGCGTGGGGCAGCACCAGATGTGGGCCGCCCAGTTCGTCGGCTACGAGAACCCGAACACCTGGATCAACTCCGGTGGTCTGGGCACGATGGGCTTCTCCGTGCCCGCCGCGATGGGCGCCAAGGTCGGGATGCCCGACGCCACGGTCTGGTCGATCGACGGCGACGGCTGCTTCCAGATGACCAACCAGGAGCTCGCGACCTGCGCGATCAACGACATCCCGATCAAGGTCGCGGTGATCAACAACGAGTCGCTCGGCATGGTGCGGCAGTGGCAGACGCTCTTCTACAACGAGCGCTACTCCAACACCGACCTGCACTCGAAGCGGATCCCCGACTTCGTCAAGCTGGCCGAGGCCTACGGTTGTGTCGGACTCGCCTGCGACAACCCCGCCGACGTGGACGCCACCATCACCAAGGCGATGGAGATCAACGACGTCCCGGTCGTCGTCGACTTCCGGGTGCACCGCGACTCGATGGTCTGGCCGATGGTGGCCGCCGGGACCAGCAACGACGAGATCAAGTACGCCCGCGACCTCGCCCCGCAATTCGACGAAGACGACCTCTGAGGAGCTGGAGAATGAGCACCCACACCCTGAGCGTCCTGGTCGAGAACAAGCCGGGCGTCCTGGCCCGGATCGCGGGCCTCTTCAGTCGTCGCGGCTTCAACATCGAGTCCCTGGCCGTCGGCCCGACCGAGCACGCCGAGGTCTCGCGGATGACCATCGTGGTCAACGTCGAGCAGTCGCCCCTCGAGCAGGTCACCAAGCAGCTGAACAAGCTGATCGAGGTGATCAAGATCGTCGAGCTCGACCCGGAGGCCTCGGTCAACCGCGAGCTGATGATGGTCAAGGTGGCCGCCACCGCGGAGACCCGCAGCCAGGTGTTGGACACCGTCCAGCTGTTCCGGGCGAAGGTGATCGACGTGGCGACCGACGCGGTCACGATCCAGATCACCGGCAACGCCGCCAAGCTCGCCGACTTCCTGCGCGTCGTGGAGCCCTTCGGGATCCGCGAGCTCGTGCAGTCCGGCATGGTCGCCATCGGCCGGGGTTCGCGCTCGGTCAGTGAGCGCACCTTGCGACCTGTTCCTGTTCCTGCTCCGCCGGCTCGGCTCGGCTGAGCTCCGCACCACCCGACGTACCCACCACCAGAAGGAGAGCCCCCAGTGGCTGAGATGTTCTACGACGACGACGCCGACCTGGCCCTGATCCAGGGCAAGAACGTGGCCGTCATTGGCTACGGGAGCCAGGGCCACGCCCACGCGCTGTCCCTGCGCGATTCGGGCGTCGACGTCCGGGTGGGCCTGCAGCCCGGATCGAAGAGCCGCGCCAAGGCCGAGGCCGAGGGTCTGCGCGTCCTGACCCCCGCCGAGGCGGTGGAGGAGGCCGACGTCGTCGTCATCCTCGCTCCCGACCAGCACCAGCGGAAGCTGTACGCCGAGGAGATCGCCCCGCACCTCGCGCCCGGTGACACCCTCGTCTTCGGTCACGGGTTCAACATCCGGTTCGGGTACATCACCCCGCCCGAAGGCGTCGACGTCTTCATGGTCGCCCCCAAGGGCCCCGGCCACCTGGTCCGCCGCGAGTACGTCGACGGCCGCGGCGTGCCCGTGCTCGTCGCCGTCGAGAAGGACGCCTCGGGCAAGGCCTGGGACCTCGCACTGTCGTACGCGAAGGCGATCGGCGGCCTGCGCGCCGGCGGCATCAAGACCACCTTCACCGAGGAGACCGAGACCGACCTGTTCGGCGAGCAGGCCGTGCTCTGCGGTGGCGCCTCGCAGCTGGTGCAGTACGGCTTCGAGGTGCTGACCGAGGCCGGCTACCAGCCCGAGGTCGCGTACTTCGAGTGCCTGCACGAGCTGAAGCTGATCGTCGACCTGATGTACGAGGGCGGCATCGCCAAGCAGCGCTGGTCGGTCTCCGACACGGCCGAGTTCGGTGACTATGTCTCCGGCCCGCGCGTGATCACGCCCGACGTGAAGGCGAACATGGTCGCCGTCCTCGACGACATCAAGAACGGCGCCTTCGCGGAGCGGTTCATCACCGACATGGACAACGGTTCGCCGGAGTTCACGAAGTTCCGCGAGCAGGGTGAGGCGCACCCGATCGAGACCACCGGCCGCGAGCTCCGCAAGCTGATGAGCTGGGTCAAGAGCCACGACTCGGACTACACCGAGGGCACCGCCACCCGCTGACCTGCCACTTCTGGTTGCTCTCAAGCCGCTGACCTGCCACTTCTGGTTGCCTATCGCAACCGAAAGTGGCAGGTCAGCGGCATTTCGGGGAACCACAACTGGCAGGTCAGCGGCCTGTGGAGAGTGGGCGCGCTACTTCACCTCGGAGCGCAGCACCAGCCCGACCCCCACGGCCAGCGGGATCACCAGCCAGAACAGGCCGGAGACCCCCAGCTCGGCCCATTGGCCGGCGGTGACGCTGCCCTCGAAGAGGGCGCCCTGTGCGTAGTTGAAGTCGACCCAGCCCCGGATCTCCGCGAACCACTGCTGGTGGAAGGCGAGCAGTTCGGTCAGACCGGTGAGCACGAACGAGTAGACGAAGTAGCCGACGATCGCCGCTGCGGAACTGCGCAGCAGTACGCCGAGCATGAAGCCGATCATCATGCCCAGCACGTGGGCCAGGATGAACAGCGCCAGATGTGCCACGGTCACGTCCCACACGGTGTCGACGCCGGCGATGGTGCTGCCGACCAGGTTGCCGAGTGCGCCGATGCCGGCCGCGACGACCATCGAGACCACACCGACCCCGATCGCGCAGACCGCCTTGGCGGTGATCACCCGGCCACGGTGCGCCACCAGGGTGAACGTGGTCAGGCCGGTGCGCTGGCTCCACTCGCTGGTGACCGACAGGAGCGCGACGATCGGGAGGAGGACGGCCGTCGGGAAGCCGATCGCCGCAGCGAACGCTCCGTAGCTGAGGTCGTCCTTGGCGCCGAACGCGATCACCGCGGCCGTGGCGAGCAGGGAAAGGATCCCGATGCTGCCCATCAGCCAGAACCCTGAGCGGGTGTCGAACATCTTGCGCAACTCCACCGAGACGATCCGGGCGAACGGAATCGGCGCGACGTCCGTCGCACGCACCCGTGCTGGTGACGATGCGGGCGGCGTACCGGTGTCCGCGGGGGTGCTGGCGATGGTGGTCATGCCACGGCTCCGATCTGGGTGGGGGAGTGGTCGCGCTGCGTGTCGGCGGTGAGCTCGAGGAACATCTCCTCGAGCCCGGCGCCCTCGGCGGCCCGCAGTTCCAGCAGGGGTACGCCGGCAGCCAGGGCCACCCGGCCGACCAACTCGGCGTCGGCCTCGGCACGCAGGCCGCCGTCCATCGGGGCGGTCGCAACTCCCGATTCGGCGAGTGCGCGGGACAGAACGGCGACCTCCCGGGTGCGTACGAGCGTCCCGGCGGTGGTGAGGAGTTCGGCCTTGGTGCCGCTGGCGACGATCCGGCCGTTGCCGATCACGACGAGGTCGTCGGCGATGACCTCGATCTCGTGGAGCAGGTGCGAGGAGAGCAACACCGTCCCGCCGCGTTCGGCGTGGCCGCGCAGCAGGTCGCGCATCCAGCGGATGCCGGCCGGATCGAGGCCGTTGGCCGGCTCGTCGAGGATCAGACCCGCAGGGTCGCCGATCAGCGCGACCGCGATGCCGAGTCGCTGACGCATCCCCAGCGAGTAGTGCCGCACCCGGCGGCCAGCCTCCTGCGGGGTGAGGCTCACGAGGTCGAGCATCTCGTCGACCCGGGCAGCCGGCAGTCCGAGGGTGCGCTGGGCGATCGTGAGGATCTCGCGGCCGGTCCGGCCACCGTGCTGCGCCGAGGCATCGAGCAGGACGCCGACCTCCCGGCCCGGGTTGGGCAGGTCGCCGTAGCGGCGTCCCAGCACGTGCGCGCTTCCGGACGAGGCGGGCGTCAGCCCCACCAGGATGCGCATAGTGGTGGACTTGCCCGCCCCGTTGGGTCCGAGGAACCCGGTCACGCGGCCCGCGGGGGCGGTGAAGGAGACATGGTCGACGGCGGTGAACCCGCCGTACCTCTTCGTGAGGCCATCGATGGTGATCATGAGTGCAAGGCTGTCGGCCCGCGCGCGACCGGACCATCGGTGACCCTGCCCACTCGACCCCGGGGCGACCCTGAGACGGAGTCAGGGGTCGCGTCCCCGCTGACCTGCCACTTCTGGTTGCCGTCAAGCCGCTGACCCGTCACTTCTGGTTGCGGATCACCAACCACAACTGGCAGGTCAGCGTCGTTGCGGCAACCACAACTGGCAGGTCAGCGGCCTGTGGAACATCCGCGGGCCGGGGGCTGTTGGACCCAACATGCGTATCGAGATCTGGTCCGACATCGTCTGCCCCTGGTGCTACATCGGCAAGCGCCGCTTCGAGGCCGGCCTCGCCGCCTTCCTCGAGCACCACCCCGAGGCCGAGGTCGAGACCCACTGGCGCTCCTTCCAACTCGACCCGGGCGCACCCGAGGTCGCCACCGACACGATCGCCGAGCACCTCGGCAAGAAGTACGGCGGTGGACCGGCAGCCGGACAGCAGATGGTCGACCGGATGGAGGCCGCAGCGGCCGAGGAGGGCCTGCTCTACCGCCTCAGTCAGGCCCAGCGCTCCAACACCGTCGACGCCCACCGGCTGCTGCACCTCGCCGCCGACCAGGGCTGTCAGGACGAGCTGAAGGAAGCCCTGCTCGCCGCCTACTTCCTGCACACCGAGAACGTCGCCGACCACGGCGTCCTCACCCGCCTCGCCCACGAGGTGGGTCTCGACGAGCAGCGCACTCGTGAGGTCCTCGCCTCCGACGAGTACGCCGACGCGATCGAGGCAGACATTCGCCAGGCCGCGGCGTACGGCGCCACCGGTGTGCCGTTCTTCGTCATCGACGGCCGGTACGGCGTGGCCGGCGCCCAGCCTGCCGAGCTCTTCACCCAGACGCTGGAACGCGCCTGGGCCGACTCCCGGCCCGAGCTCAGCATGGTGGGCGCGGGCGTCCAGACGACCGCCGACGAGCACGGTCACGGCGACGCCTGCGGCCCCGAGGGCTGCGCGGTCTGAGCCGAGATCCGACCAACGGGACACCCTCGCCGCCCCGACCGGAGCCGGGTAGCATCGCAGACCCGGGCACAGCGTCGTGCACGACCGGTCGGCCGATCCCACGGTCCGCCACCGGTCACACTCCTCACGAACACCATCGAGGTCTCGCTGTGAGCAAGCCCGTCGTCCTGATCGCCGAAGAGCTCAGCCCCGCCACCGTCGACGCGCTGGGGCCGGACTTCGAGATCCGCTCCTGCAACGGCGCCGACCGGGCCGAGCTGCTGGCGGCGCTCGGCGACGTCGATGCCCTGCTGGTGCGTTCGGCCACCAAGGTGGACGCCGAGGCGCTGGCCGCCGCTCACCGGCTCAAGGTCGTCGCTCGGGCCGGCGTGGGTCTGGACAACGTGGACGTGCGGGCCGCCACCCAGGCCGGGGTAATGGTGGTCAACGCCCCGACCTCCAACATCGTCTCCGCCGCCGAGCTCGCCGTCGCCCTGATGCTCGCGGCCGCCCGCCACGTCTCCCCGGCACACAGTGCACTCAAGGACGGCCAGTGGAAGCGGTCGCGCTACACCGGGATCGAGCTCTACGAGAAGACCGTCGGCATCGTGGGTCTCGGCCGGATCGGCGTTCTCGTGGCGCAGCGGCTCTCGGCGTTCGGCATGAAGGTCGTGGCCTACGACCCCTACGTCCAGGCCGGCCGCGCCGCCCAGATGGGGGTCCGGTTGGTCGACCTCGACACGTTGCTGGCCGAGTCCGACTTCATGTCGGTGCACCTGCCCAAGACGCCGGAGACGGTGGGACTGATCGGCGAGGAGCAGCTGCGCAAGGCCAAGGACTCCTTGGTCGTGGTCAACGCCGCCCGGGGCGGGATCGTCGACGAGGCCGCGTTGTACGCCGCGCTCAAGGAGGGTCGGATCGCCGCTGCCGGCCTGGACGTGTTCGCCCAGGAGCCGTGCACGGACAGCCCGCTGTTCGAGCTCGAGAACGTCGTGGCGACGCCGCACCTGGGTGCCTCCACCGACGAGGCGCAGGAGAAGGCCGGTCTGGCGGTGGCCCGCTCGGTGCGTCTCGCGCTGTCCGGCGAGCTCGTTCCGGACGCGGTCAACGTGCAGGGGGGAGTGATCGCCGAGGACGTCCGTCCCGGCATCCCGCTGACCGAGAAGCTCGGTCGGATCTTCACCGGGCTGGCCGGCGAGGTGGCCCAGCAGATCGATGTCGAGGTGCGCGGTGAGATCACCGACCACGACGTCAAGGTGCTCGAGCTCGCCGCCCTCAAGGGCGTCTTCGCCGACATCGTCGAGGAGCAGGTCTCCTACGTGAACGCCCCGCTGCTCGCCGCCGAACGCGGCACCGCCGTACGCCTGGTCGCCGACCCGGAGAGCCCCGACCACCGCAACCTGATCACCCTGCGCGGCACCCTCGCGGACGGGTCGCAGGTCTCGGTCAGCGGGACCCTGATCGGGATCCACCAGAAGGAGCGACTGGTCGAGATCAACGGCTTCGACGTCGACCTCGAGCCCACCGACCACCTGGCCTTCTTCGTCTACGAGGACCGTCCCGGCATGGTCGGCACGGTTGGCGGGATCCTCGGCGGCGCCGGGGTGAACATCGCCGGCATGCAGGTCGCCCGGGACGCCAAGGGTGGCCGAGCCCTGGTCGCGCTCTCGGTCGACAGTGCGATCCCCGGCGACGTGCTCGTCGAGATCCAGGAGGCGATCGACGCGGGGTTGGTGCGGGCAGTCGACCTTGTCTGAGCCGGTCGTCGTGCGCTCGGCACGACCGGGGCTCACCGACCTGGGTCCGGTGGCCCAGCTACGCGCGGGACGGCTGGCCCGCCGACTGCCGCAGCTGTACGTCGGACTCGCGCTGTACGGCGTCTCGCTCGCGCTGATGGTCCGCGGCCACCTCGGGCTGGCTCCCTGGGACGTCCTGCACCAGGGGCTGACGCGTTATCTGCCGTTGACGCTGGGCCAGGTGCTGATCGTGGTCAGCTTCGTCGTGCTCCTGTTGTGGATCCCGCTGCGGGAGGTGCCCGGCCTGGGCACGATCTTGAACGCGATCGTGATCGGGCTCGCGGCGGACGCGACCCTCGCCGTACTCGTCGAGCCGGAGGCGCTCTGGTTGCGGACGGTGCTGATGGTCTCCGGGGTCGTCCTGAACGGGCTCGCCACCGCGCTCTACATCGGCTCGCAGTTCGGTCGCGGGCCGCGAGACGGGCTGATGACCGGCCTGCACCGCCGTACCGGCAGGTCGCTGCGGTTGGTGCGCACCGGCATCGAGGTCACCGTGGTGGCACTCGGGTTGCTGCTCGGGGGAGTGGCCGGGGTCGGGACGGTGCTCTACGCCCTGGCGATCGGACCCCTGGCCCAGCACCTGCTGCCGTTCTGCACCGTCGCCCTCCCCGGCGCTGACCCGTCACTTGTGGTTGCCGACATCCCGCCGACCCGTCACTAGAGGTTGCACAGAACCCGCTGACCTGCCAGTTGTGGTTGCACAGTCCAACCACAAGTGGCAGGTCAGCGGTCTAGGAGCAACCACAAGTGGCAGGTCAGCGCTTGGTGGCGATCAGGGCCGACGCGTCCGCGGCGACCATCACCTCGACCGCGGTGAACCGCTCGTCGGTCAGCCACGCCTCGCGCAGCGCGTCGACCCGGCCGCCGCTGACCGGCGGCCACATCTCGCACGGCTGCAGGTCGTCGAGCACGACGATCCCGCCCGGCTCGACCAGGTCCGCGATGCAGTCGACGCCGACCTCGCTCGGGGCGCCGGAGTCCAGGAAGAGCAGGGAGAACGGGCCCTGGTCGAGCAGCGTCGACCAGTTGGCGGCGAGCACCTCGACCTGCTCGTCGTCGGCGAAGATCTCGGCGGCGGCGCCGGCCAGCTTGGCGTCGAGCTCGGCGGTGATGATCCGGGCGTCCGATCCCCGCACGCCCGAGCGCAGCCACGCGGTCCCCACCCCGCACCCGGTGCCGAACTCGGCCATCGTGCCGGCCCGAGTCGCGGCCAGGGTCGCCAGCAGCCGGCCGGTCTCGTTGCGGCAGAACGACACGTAGCCGGCCTTGCGGGAGACCGCGAAGGCCCGCGACACGACGGGAGGGAGGTCGGGCGGAGCACTCATGGGCCGAGTCTTTCATCATGGGACGGGCGTCTCGCATCGTGAACAGATCCCGGAAAGCCATGGCCGCCCCGAATCGGTCGGACGTACCGTAGCCCCATCATGCGGATCGTCAACGTACTCATCGTTCGCCGCGGCGGGGCCCAGCAGTAGTCACTGCGAGTGAGGCCACCTCGTCGCGGTGTTCGGCGTTGCCTGGTCTCACGTCCCGGTTCATCCCGGTACCCGAAGACCCTGCGGCGATCCGCCTCCAGCACGTGCGTGATCCGCACCCCTGACGGTTCTCCCCTCATGCGACCCATGAGTCGATCCGGACTCCCGCAGGGCCTTCGAGACCTGGCTCCCGAACCACCGCCCGATCATTCGATGCGATCACCCAGGAGACAACCCATGTACGACATGTACCCCGAGTGGGGCCCCGCCAGCCACCACCCCGAGAACCCCCGCAGCGCCGAGGCCGTCCAGCGGGCGCTTGACCTGCGAGACAGCAACGGCGTCCGCCCCGACGACAACTAGCGTTCGCCCCATGACCTCAACTTCGGCCTCGGGCCAGAACCCCGCCGGCAGCTCGCTCCGTCTCGCCGTCATCCCCGGCGACGGCATCGGGACGGAGGTGACCGCCGAGGCCCTCAAGGTCCTCGAGGTCGCCGCTCCCGCCGGTGTGAAGTTCGAACCCACCCGCTACGACCTCGGCGCCGAGCGGTACCTCGCCACCGGCGAGGTGCTGCCGGACACCGTGCTCAGCGAGATCCGCGACCACGACGCGATCCTGCTCGGCGCCGTCGGCGGGAAGCCCAACGACCCCAACCTCCCGCCCGGCATCCTCGAGCGTGGCCTGCTGCTGCGGCTGCGCTTCGAGCTCGATCACTACGTCAACCTGCGACCCTCCCGGATCTTCCCGGGCGTCGTCTCCCCGCTGGCCGATCCCGGCGAGGTCGACTTCGTGGTGGTCCGCGAGGGCACCGAGGGGCCGTACACGGGCAACGGGGGCGCGCTCCGCGTGGGTACGCCGCACGAGGTCGCCACCGAGGTCTCGGTCAACACCGCATTCGGGGTGGAGCGGGTCGTCCGCGACGCCTTCGCCCGCGCCCAGCGCCGTCCGCGCCGCAAGCTGACCCTGGTCCACAAGACCAACGTGCTCGTCAACGCCGGTGCGGTCTGGTGGCGGATCACCCAGGAGGTGGCCCGGGAGTTCCCCGACGTCACCGTCGACTACATGCACGTCGACGCGGCGACGATCTTCATGACCACCGACCCCGCACGCTTCGACGTGATCGTCACCGACAACCTCTTCGGCGACATCATCACCGACCTCGCCGCCGCCATCACCGGCGGCATCGGGCTCGCGGCGTCGGGGAACATCAACCCCGACCGCACCAGCCCCAGCATGTTCGAGCCCGTGCACGGCTCGGCGCCCGACATCGCCGGCCAGCAGAAGGCCGACCCGACCGCCGCGATCCTCTCGGTCTCGCTGCTGCTGGACCACCTGGGGTACGCCGAGGAGGCGGCCGTGGTGGAGCGGGCCGTGATCGCGGACCTGGCCGAGCGCACCCCCGGCACCACCCGTCGTACCTCGGAGGTCGGGGACGCGATCGCCGGCCGCCTCGGCGGCTGAGCCGGTCGGCTAACGTGACGCCCATGCAGATCAGCACCACCCACGCGCCCCAGCCCGTCGACGACGCCCGGCTCGCCGAGATCCTGGCGAGCCCGGGCTTCGGGCTCCACTTCACCGACCACATGTTCACGGTCGAGTGGACGCCCGAGGACGGGTGGCACGGCGCGCGGATCACGCCGTACGGCCCGCTCACGCTGGACCCGGCGACGGCGGTGCTGCACTACGCACAGGAGACCTTCGAGGGGATGAAGGCCTACCGCCACGCGGACGGCTCCATCTGGAACTTCCGCCCCGAGGAGAACGCCGCCCGGATGGTCCGCTCGAGCCAGCGCCTGGCGCTGCCCGAGCTGCCGGTCGAGGACTTCATCGAGGCCGTCGATGCGCTGGTGCGGGTCGACCAGCGCTGGGTGCCGGACGCCGAGGGGGAGAAGAGCCTCTACATCCGGCCCTTCATGATCGCCACCGAGAAGTTCCTCGGGGTACGGCCGGCACGGCACGTCACGTTCATGGTGATCGCCAGCCCGGCCGGCGCCTACTTCGCCCGGGGGATCAAGCCGATCACGCTCTGGCTGACCGAGGAGTACACCCGGGCCGGCCGGGGCGGGATGGGTGCGGCCAAGACCGGCGGCAACTACGCCAGCTCGCTCGTCGCGCAGCAGGAGGCGACCGACCACGGCTGTGACCAGGTCGTCTTCCTCGACGCCCAGGAGAGCACGTACGTCGAAGAGCTCGGCGGGATGAACCTGTACTTCGTGCACGACGACGGGCGCATCGTCACCCCGGAGACCGGCACCATCCTGGAGGGCATCACCCGCTCCAGCATCCTCGAGCTCGCGGGCAAGCTGGGCCACACGATCGAGGAGCGGAAGTTCTCCATCGACGAGTGGCGCGAGGGGGTGTCGAGCGGTCGGATCACCGAGGTCTTCGCCTGCGGTACCGCGGCCGTGGTCACGCCGGTCGGCACGCTGAAGTGGAAGGACGGCGAGGTCGCCGGCTCCACCGAGCCCGGCCCCGTCACCCTGCAGGTGCGCCAGGCGCTGGTCGACATCCAGTACGGCCGCGCCGAGGACTCCTTCGGCTGGATGCACAGGATCGTCTGACCCCGATCGACCGACCCGATCGACCGACCCGATCGTCAGACTCGGCGTGCGCCGACCCCGCGAGGGTGACCGCGCCGGTAACCTCACCCCGTGACGTCAGCGCCCGGTTCCGAGCCGCCTCCGGGTCTCACCGTCGGCGACTACACGCTGCTCTCCCGGATCGGTGAGGGCGGCATGGGGGTGGTCCACCTGGCCAGCGGCCCCGACGGTGAACGGGTCGCCCTCAAGGTGCTGCGGCCCCACATCGTCGGCGACGAGGAAGCACGATCGCGGCTCGCCCGGGAGGTGAGCTCGTTGACCCGGGTCCGCAGCCGGTGGGTGGCCGAGATCGTGGACGCCGACCCTTGGGGCGACATCCCCTACGTCGCCACCCGGTACGTGCCGGGCCTCTCCCTGCACGACCACGTGGTCGAGGAGGGCCCGCTGGTCGGCGAGGACCTCGCCTGGTTCGCGCTCTGCCTGGCCGAGGGCGTGGCGTCGGTGCACGCGGTGGGCGTCCTGCACCGGGACGTGAAGCCGTCGAACGTGCTGATGGAGGGCCGGACCCCGATCCTGATCGACTTCGGGTTGGCCCGGGTGGCCGACGACCCGAAGCTGACCCACACCGGCTGGCTGCTCGGCACCCCCGGCTATCTCGCGCCGGAGATCCTGCACGGCGACGACGCCACACCGGCCTGCGACGTGCACTCCTGGGCCGCCACCGTGGCGTACGCCGGCCTGGGTCGTCCGCCGTTCGGGCGGGGTCCGGCGATGGCGGTGATGGACCGGGTGCGCCGCGGCGAGCACGACCTGACCGGGCTGCCCGACGGCCTGCGCCGCACCTTGGCCGCCGCCCTCGACCCCGACCCGTCGCGCCGTCCCTCCTTCGACCAGTTGATCGGCTCGCTCCATGGCGGCGCCGCGCTGACGCTGCCGTTCGCTGCCGACCCCGCGCGCGCGTTCGAGGAGCCCACCCAACGGCTCGACGTCCGCCCTGATCCGACCCGCCGGTTCTTCGACGACACCGTCGACCCGAACCCCTGGCAGGACGACCTCCTGCCCGCCCGGGTGTCGTTCGCCGAGCGCGCTCGCCGGGGGCTGCTGCTGGGGAGCCTCGCCCTGACCGGGGGCGGGGCCGTGGCGGCGTACCCGTGGCTCGCGCTGGCGCTGCTGCTGGTGCTGACCTGGCTGGTGCGCAGCGGTTCGCTGGCCGCCCGGGCCCACGGCGACCGGCGTCGCGACCGCGGTCGCAAGTGGTACGACGCGCCGCGGCTGCTCCTGGGCGCCCCCTGGGACCTGGTCCGGTCGATCCCGAGCACGGTGGTGCTGGCCCTCTGGAGCGTCGGGCTGGCGATCGCGGCAGCCCTGCTCTGCTATGCGTTCGCGCTGGCGGTGACCCCCTCGATGTTCGCCTGCGGGGCCGTCTTCACCGCCTCGCTCTGGGCGGGCCCGGGGGGACAGCAGGTACGTTCGCCGCTCGGCCGGATCGTGCACCCGCTCAGCGCCTCGCCCCGACGCTGGGCGGTGGCCCTGCTCCTGGTGGGGGTGGCCGGTGCCGGTCTGGTGCTCCGCGCCGACCTGGCCGGCACCGACTGGACGCCGGGGCAGGACGCGCCGTGGTCGGGCGTCTCCTTGCCGGACCGACCGCTGGGACTGTGACCGGGCCGGGACGGGCGGCCGGATCGCGAGATGCCGGAGGAGTCGCCGGCCCCGGCGTGGCACGATGAGTCCCATGCAGCACCAGCAGATCATCATTTCCTAGCGCGTCGCGCTTCCCCCGGGAAGCACCCGACGCGCCGACCTCTCGTCCCACGGGAGGTTTTTTTGTTGCCGGACCCGATCGACGGACCGCATCGCCCGCATCACCCGCCCGACCCAGCAGTTGCCCGCAGCACCCGAGTGAAAGACGACTCCGATGGACCTGCACGGCTCGTTCCACGTCTACGACACCACCCTGCGCGACGGCGCGCAGCAGGAGGGGCTCAGCCTCTCCGTCGCCGACAAGCTGGCGATCGCCCGCCAGCTCGACGGTCTCGGCGTGGGCTACATCGAGGGTGGTTGGCCCGGCGCGAACCCCAAGGACACCGAGTTCTTCCGTCGCGCGGTCAGCGAGCTGGACCTGCGGCACGCGAAGCTGGCGGCCTTCGGGGCCACCCGTCGGGCAGGTGTCCGGGCGGCCGACGACCCGGGCATCGCGGCGCTGCGCGACAGCGGTGCCTCGGTGGTCACCCTGGTCGCCAAGTCGCACGACCGGCACGTCGAACTCGCCCTGCGGACCACGCTGGAGGAGAACCTCGCGATGGTCCGCGACAGCGTGACCCACCTGCGCGAGGAGGGGCAGCAGGTCTTCCTCGATGCCGAGCACTTCTTCGACGGCTACCGCGCCAACCGCGACTACGCCCTCGAGGTGTTGCGCACGGCGTACGACGCGGGTGCGGAGGTGATCGCCCTGTGCGACACCAACGGGGGGATGCTCCCGGGCTGGGTCGCGGACGTGGTGCACGACGTGATCGAGACCGCAGGGGTCCGGGTCGGCATCCACTGCCACAACGACACCGGCTGCGCGGTCGCCAACACCCTGGCGGCGGTGGACGCGGGCGCCACCCACGTACAGGGGACGATCAACGGGTACGGCGAACGCACCGGCAACGCCGACCTCGTCTCGGTGGTGGCCAACCTCGAGCTCAAGCTGGACCGGCAGGTGCTGCCGCCGGGGCTGCTCAGGGACGCCACCCGGATCGCGCACGCGGTCGCCGAGGTCACGAACTTCCCGCCCGCCTCGCGTCAGCCGTACGTCGGCACCTCGGCCTTCACCCACAAGGCCGGCCTGCACGCGAGCGCGATCAAGGTGGACCCGAACCTCTACCAGCACATGGACCCGATCGGCGTCGGCAACGACATGCGCCTGCTGGTCTCCGACATGGCGGGCCGGGCCTCGATCGAGCTCAAGGGTCGTGAGCTGGGCTTCGACCTGTCCCAGGACAAGGAGCTGGTCACCCGGGTGACCGACCGGGTCAAGGAGCTGGAGGCGCGCGGCTACACCTTCGAGGCGGCCGACGCCTCCTTCGAGCTGCTGCTGGTCGAGGAGGTCGAGGGCGTGCGGCCGGCGTACTTCGACGTCGAGTCGTGGCGGGTGATCACCGAGACGCTGGTGCATGCTCGCCCGGGCGAGGAGGCGACGTCGGAGGCGACCGTGAAGCTGCGCGCCGACGGTGTCCGCTACGTCGTGACCGGCGAGGGCAACGGCCCGGTCAATGCGCTGGACCAGGCGCTGCGCGAGGCGATCGGCCAGGCCTATCCCGAGGTCGCGAAGTTCGAGCTGATCGACTACAAGGTCCGAATCCTCGACCAGGGCCACGGCACGGACGCGACCACCCGGGTGCTGATCGAGACCAGCGACGGGGAGTCGTCCTGGGTCACGGTCGGAGTCGGGCACAACGTGATCGAGGCGTCCTGGGGTGCGCTGGTCGACGGGGTCACGTTCGGCCTGCGGCGCCACCACCACGGCTCGGGGGAGTAGGCCTCCCCTGCGACCCGAGCCCGCGTCGTGGGCTCAGCCCTCGACGATCCGGCGGGCCAGGTCCACCCAGGCGTCGTGCACGCGGTCGAGGCTGACCGACTCGATCCGCACCTGCTGTTCCAGCACGGGTGCCTCCAGGGGCGCCATCAGCGAGGTCGCGAGCAGCTGCAGGTCGCCGCGGACTCCGAGCTCGCCGAAGAGGTAGCGCACGTGCATGGCGACGAAGGAGAACGCGCTGTAGGAGCGCGTCGCCATCACGCCGGCTGCCCGAATGAGCTCGGCGTGGTCCAGGGCGAGGTCGATCCGCGATCGTCCGAACGCCACC
>NZ_JBFIKK010000028.1:0-29678 GCF_041600255.1 Nocardioides sp.
AGGAGGTCATCGTGCAGAACTTCCGGGCCAAGCCCGACACCGCGATGCGGCACACCGACGACCTCGGCCTGGAGGAGTACCGCGCCGCGATCGCGGTCACCCGGATCGTGCTGGGCCCGCGGATGCGGATCCAGGCGCCGCCGAACCTGGTCGACAGCTCCGAGGGCTCGGCCGAGTGCGCCCTGCTGCTCGAGGCGGGCGTCGACGACTGGGGCGGCGTCTCGCCGCTGACCCCCGACCACGTCAACCCCGAGCGACCCTGGCCGTCGTTGGAGCGGCTGCGGTCCCTGACCGCCGCGGAAGGCTTCGAGCTGCGCCCCCGGCTCACCGTGCACCCCGAGTACGTGCGCCAGGGCGAGCCGTGGCTCGACCCGCGGGTCTCCGCCCACGTGGCGGCGCTCGCCGACGAGGACGGCCTGGCGCGACCCGGCGTACGTCCGGGTGGGTTGCCGTGGCAGGAGCCCGACGGCGGCTTCGCCCGGGCAGGCTCGGGTCGGGTGGACCTGCACACCGAGATCGACACGACCGGGCGCAGCGCCGACCGGCGCAGCGACTTCGACGACGTGTACGGCGACTGGTCCGAGCTGCGCTCCGAGGCCGAGGCGGGTGTGGTCGCGGCGAGTCGTGGGGGCAGTGACGCGGACGGGCGCGCCGCGCTGGCCGCCGCCGAGCGGGACCCGGCCGGCCTGAGCGACGAGCAGGCCCTGCTGCTGATGACCGCCGAGGGCGACCTGCTCGACGCGGTGTGCCGGCTCGCCGACGACCTGCGCCGCGACACGGTGGGCGACGACGTGACCTACGTGGTCAACCGGAACATCAACTTCACCAACGTCTGCTACGTCGGGTGCCGGTTCTGTGCGTTCGCGCAGCGGCGTACCGACGCGGACGCGTTCTCGCTGTCGTTGGAGCAGGTGGCCGACCGGGCCCAGGAGGCGTGGGAGCTCGGCGCGACCGAGGTCTGCATGCAGGGCGGGATCGACCCGGAGCTGCCCGGGACGGCGTACTTCGACCTGGTCGCGGCGGTGAAGACCCGGGTGCCCGGCATGCACGTGCACGCCTTCTCCCCGATGGAGATCGTGAACGGCGCATCGCGGACGGGTCTGTCGATCGAGGACTTCCTGATCAAGGCCCGCGAGTCCGGGCTCGACACCATTCCGGGCACGGCCGCGGAGATCCTCGACGACGAGGTCCGGTGGGTGCTGACCAAGGGCAAGCTGCCGACGAGCACCTGGATCGACGTGGTCTCGACCGCGCACCGGGTGGGGCTGCGGTCGAGCTCGACGATGATGTACGGCCACGTCGACAACCCGCGCCACTGGGTGCAGCACCTGCGGGTGCTGTCGCGGATCCAGGACGAGACGGGTGGTTTCACCGAGTTCGTGCCGCTGCCGTTCGTGCACACCTCGTCGCCGATCTACCTGGCCGGCGTGGCGCGACCCGGGCCGTCGATGCGGGACAACCGCGCGGTGCACGCGCTGGCGCGGATCCTGCTGCACGGTCGGATCCCGAACATCCAGACGTCGTGGGTCAAGCTGGGCGTCGAGGGCACCCGGACGATGCTGCAGTCGGGCGCGAACGACGTGGGCGGCACGTTGATGGAGGAGACCATCTCCCGGATGGCCGGCTCCGAGCACGGCTCGGCCAAGACGGTGGCGGAGCTTTTCGAGATCGGCGCCGGCATCGGCCGACCGGTCCGCGAGCGGACCACGACGTACGGCGTGCCGGCGCCCCGAGCCTGACGGCGTCCGGGCTGACGGCGCCCCGAGCCTGACGTCGGACCCCCTGCGCGACCGGACGGAACCTGACGCGGACCGGAGCCTGA
Organism: Nocardioides sp.; assembly: GCF_041600255.1. GTDB lineage: Bacteria > Actinomycetota > Actinomycetes > Propionibacteriales > Nocardioidaceae > Nocardioides. Next base: position 1,823 of record NZ_JBFIKK010000028.1, read on the forward strand.
CGCGGACCGAACCCAGAAAACCCTCACTTCACCCGGAGAACTTCCCGGGTGAAGTGAGGGTTTCACAGGTTAACCAGTGAATCTGCGCCCCGAGCGCCGCTAACCACGCCCACTGCTGGAGCGAGCACGCCGCGACACCGAGTCGATCGCCACCGCGAGCAGCAGGACCCCACCGGTGACCATGAACCGCACCGACGAGTCGACGCTGACCAGGTTCAGCCCACTGGTGATCGCCTGCAGCACCACGATGCCCAGCAGCGCCGAGTATGCCGAGCCGCGACCACCGAAGAGGCTGGTCCCGCCGATGACCGCAGCCGCGATCGCCGTCAGGTTGGTGTCCGTCGTGCCGCTGGCCTGCGAGACCGAGGTCTGCAGCCCCGCGGCGAGCAGACCACCGAGCGCCGCGAACGTCGAGGTCAGGGCGAAGACCGAGATGTAGACCCGGTTCACCTTGATCCCCGAGCGACGAGCCGCCTCGACGTTGCCACCGACGGCGAACAGGTGCCGGCCCCAGCGCGTCTTGCGCAGCGCGAGGTCCATCACCACGACCATCAACACGAAGAAGAGCCACAAATAGCTCCAGCCCCGGTCCAGGTTCACGTAGTACGTCAGGAATCCGAGCCCGGCCGCGAACACGGCGGCCTTGACGACCGCCAACTGCCAGGCCGGAGCGCTCAGCCCAGCCGCGGCACGCGTCCGACGACCCCACAGCTGGGAGCCGAGGTAGATCAGCACGATCAGTCCGACCAGGACGAACGACGCGGTGTCGCCGACGAACTTCTGCCGGGTGTACTCCACCAGGAACGAGTCACGCGGCAGGTTGATCGTGCCGTTCTTGCCGAGCACGAAGAGCAGCAGTCCCTGGAACCCGAGCAGGCCGGCGAGCGAGAAGACGAACGACGGCACCCCGATCCGGGTGTAGAGGAACGCGTAGAAGATACCGATCAGCACACCGATCCCGATCGCGGCACCGATGCCGACGACGGGCGAGTAGCCCTTCTCCACCACGAGCACGGCCATCGCCGCTGCCGCCAGACCACTCACCGAACCGACCGAGAGGTCGATCTCGCCGAGCAGCAGGACCAGCACGATGCCGAGCGCGATCATCCCGGTGGGCGCGGCGAACTGGGTGATCGAGACCAGGTTCCTCGAGGAGAGGAAGAGCGGCTCGGCGGCGTAGAAGCCAACGCTGATCACGACCAGCCCGACGATGACCGGCAGGCTGCCGAGCTCACCGGAACGCAGGCGGTTGAGCATCAACCGGGCGTAGCCCATCAGACCCTGGGTCTGGATCAGGCGCTCATCGGCGAGGTCGGCCGCGACGGCCGACTCCTTGACGTCAGACATCCTGACCCTCCTCCCGCGTGTCCCCGGGTGTGCCCTCGGCCGCGTGGGCACCCGGCGTACGCCGCTTGGCGCGCGAGGAGACCACGTTGTCCGAGGCGCCGGTGATGGCGGCGACCAGCTCCTCGGTGCTGACCTCCTCGGTGCGGAACTCCGCGGCATTGCGACCCAGCCGCATCACCACGATCCGGTCCGCCACGGCCTGCACGTCGGCCATGTTGTGGCTGATCAGGATCACGCCGAGTCCGGTCTCGCGCAACCGCTCCACCAGGTTGAGCACCTCGGCGGTCTGGGCGACGCCCAGGGCGGCGGTCGGCTCGTCGAGCATCACGATCTTCGGGTTGCCGACCAGGCTGCGCGCGATGGCGACCGTCTGGCGCTGGCCACCGGAGAGCGAGGCGATCGGGATCCGGACCGACGGGATCTTGGCCGACAGGGTGCGCAGCAGCCGCCACGACTCCTTCTCCATCTCGACCTCGTCCAGGACATGGCCGTGGTGGCGTTCCTGACCGAGGAAGAGGTTGGCGACCACGTCGAGGTTGTCGCAGAGGGCGAGGTCCTGGAAGACGGTGGCGATCCCGAGGGCCTGGGCCTGGGCGGGGCCGCCGACGTGGACCTTGCGGCCGGCGAACGTGATGTCGCCGGCATCGGGCTGGTAGACCCCGGAGATCACCTTGACGAGGGTGGACTTCCCGGCGCCATTGTCCCCCACCAGCGCCACGACCTCACCGGCCGCGACGTCGAGGTGGACGTCGGTCAGGGCCTGCACGGCCCCGAATCGCTTGTTGATCCCGGTCAGGGAGAGCACGCTCTCCCTGACCGGGGCCTCGGTGGCGAGTGTGCTCATCAGTTGAGGCCGGCGGCCTTGCACGCCTTGGCGTAGATGCCGGTGCAGATCTCGTCGACGGTGTAGAAGCCGTCTGCGACGATCGTGTCCTTGACGTTGTCCTGGGTGACGACGACCGGGTCGAAGATGAACGAGTCGACGCCCTCGAAGTCCGTGGTCTCCCCGACGTCCTCACCGTTGACCAGCGCGACGGCCACCTCGGCCGCCTTGTACGCCTCGACCGGGATCGGCTTGTAGACCGTGACGGCCTGCTCGCCGGCGACGATGCGCTGGATGGCGGCCAGTTCGGCGTCCTGACCGGTGATCGGGGGCAGCTTGTCGGCCGCGACGCCGGCACCGGTCATGGCGGCGACGACGCCACCTGCCTGACCGTCGTTGGCCGCGTAGACGCCCTGGATCTCGGAGGGCTTGTACTTGCTCAGCTGGTCGGTGACGAACTGCTGGGCGTTCTCCGGGCTCCAGTCGGGGTTGTCGTACTCCGCGAGGATCGTGAGTCCGCTGGCGTCGATGACGTTGTGGGCGCCCTGCTTGAACTGGGCGGCGTTCGGGTCGCTGGGCGAGCCGTTGAGCATCAGGATGTTGCCGGTGTCGCCCATCGCGTCGACCAGGGCCTGACCCTGGAGTTCGCCGACGCGCTCGTTGTCGAAGGACATGTAGTAGTCGGCGCCCGCGATGAACCGGTCGTAGGCGATGACCGTGGCGCCGGCGTCCTGGGCGCTGGCCACCATGCCGCCGGCTCCCTTGCCGTCCACCGGGTCGAGCACGATGACGCTGGCACCCTCGGTGATGGCGGTGTCGACCTGCTCGGACTGCTTCTTGGCGTCCTGGTCGGCGTTGAAGTAGCTGACCTCGCAGTCAGCGCACAGCTCGGCGACCTTCTCCTCGAACAGGGGCTTGTCGAAGGCCTCGTAGCGCGTGGTCTTCGACTCCGGCAGGAGCAGGGCGATCTTCTTGGCGCCGTCGGTGGTGGCGGCGTCGTTGGCGGAGCAGGCAGCGAGCCCACTCGAACCGAGGGCGATGGCGAACCCGAGGGCTGCCAGGCGGTGCAGGGATGTGCTCACGTGTCTCTCCTCGCGTGGGGGCCGAACGGCCAGTCAACTCGACCCAGTGTCAGCCGTCCCTGGTTTGTCGTCAAGACCTGAACGTTAACAATGTCCAAATCTGCATTTTCGATCAATTATCCTCTATCTCTTGACCGCTAGAGGGTCAGGCGAGACAGTGTGCCCATGCGTCAGCAGCGAAGTGACCCGTCCCCGGGTTCGACGTCGACCCTGCGTACGACGAACCAGCAGCGGGTCCTCGACGTCCTGCGTGGCGCATCCTCCGGCGCGGAGGAACCCTCGACGTTCACCCAGGCCGGTCTGGCGCGGACCACAGGACTGGCGCCGGCCACGATCTCCAACATCGTCCGCGGGCTCGTCGCGGCCGGGTTGGTGGACACCGAGGCCGGCAGCGGGCGGCGCGGCTCAGCCATCCGTCTGGCCCGCGGCGCCGGCCTGGTGGCCGGCGTCGACTTCGGGCACAGCCACGTGGCCGTCGCCATCGGCGACCTGACCGGTCACCTCCTCGCCGAGGAACGCCGGTCCTTCCGCGCCGGACGCCCGTCCAGCGAGGCACTGGAGATGGCCGGGTCGATGCTCGACTCCATGACCGCCGAGCACGGTGCCGTGCGGCGGGTCGGGATGGGACTGCCGGCGCCGGTGACCGACGACGTCGTCCGCTCCGCCTCGATCTTCCCCGGCTGGGAGGGCGTCGACGCCCGCCTGGCCGCGGAGGAGACCTTCGGCGTCGCGGTGCACGTGGAGAACGACGCCAACCTGGGTGCGCTCGCCGAGCACCGACTCGGGGTCGCGCGCGGGCTGGGCAGCTCGGTCTTCGTCAAGATCTCCTCCGGCGTCGGCGCCGGGATCGTGCTCGACGACCAGCTCTTCCACGGCGCCGCCGGGACTGCCGGCGAGATCGGCCACCTCACCCTCGACGAACAGGGACCGCTCTGCCGGTGCGGCAGCCGGGGATGCCTGGAGGCCTACACGTCGGTCACGACCGTGATGGCGATGATCGAGGCCCGGCTGCCGGGCCGGGACCTCGATGGCGTGATCGAGAGTGCGCGGGAGGGCAACGTCGCCGCCCAGCGCGTCTTCGAGGACGCCGGGCTGCATCTGGGCTGGGGGCTGGCGAGCATCGTCAACCTGCTCAACCCGGCGGCGGTCGTCGTCGGTGGGGACATGGCCCGGGCCGGCGACCTGCTGCTCGACCCGGCCCGGATCGGGCTACGCCGTCACGCCCTCGACTCGGTCGCGCTGACACCGGTGCTGGCCAGCGAGCTGGGTGAGCGCGCCAGCCTGGTGGGCGCCGTACTGCTGGCGGCCGAGCGGACCGACCTCGTCGTCAGCTGAGCCAGGGGGAAGATTCACTGGTTAACCAGTGAAACACGCACTTCACCCAGAGAACTCCCCGGGTGAAGTGCTCAATTCACTGGTTAACCTGTGAAACCAGCACGACCTCGACCTCGAACCCCTCGGAGCTTTCGAGGAACAACGCCGGGTGCTGCTCACCACCCGCGTACGGGTAGCGGTCGGCGAAGAGTTCGCGCCAGCCGTGCGCCGACGACTCCGCCCGCAGCCGGTCCAGCGTCGAACGCCCCTCCACCGTCAGGGCCAGGTGGTTGATCCCCGGCCGCAACCGGTCGTGCGGTTCGTCGACCAGGTCGCGCGAGCGCTCCATGAACAGGTACGTGCCGTCCGGGTGCGCCCACGAGGCCGCATCCCCCGCCGGGTCGACGTCGAGGTCGATCACGACCTCCCACCCGAGCTCGCCCAGCAGCCAGCCCCACTCCGCCGCGGCCACGCCGGGATCGCTGACCCACAGGTCCAGGTGGTGCACGGCGCGAACGCTCACGTGAGGCTCATTCCCACTCGATGGTGCCCGGCGGCTTGGAGGTGATGTCGACGGTGACCCGGTTGATCTCGGCCACCTCGTTGGTGATCCGGGTGGAGATGGTCTCCATGACCTCGTACGGCAACCGCGCCCAGTCGGCGGTCATCGCGTCCTCGGAGGTCACCGGACGCAGCACCACCGGGTGTCCGTAGGTGCGCCCGTCGCCCTGCACGCCCACGGAGCGTACGTCGGCCAGCAGCACCACCGGCATCTGCCAGATGTCGCGGTCCAGCCCGGCCCGGGTCAGCTCCTCGCGAGCGATCGCGTCCGCCTCACGGAGGATGTCGAGCCGGTCCCGGGTGACCTCGCCGATGATCCGGATGCCCAGACCGGGGCCGGGGAACGGCTGGCGCCAGACGATCTCGGCCGGCAGGCCGAGCTGCTCCCCCACCAGCCGGACCTCGTCCTTGAAGAGGGTGCGCAACGGCTCGACCAGCTCGAACTCGAGGTCGTCGGGCAGCCCGCCGACATTGTGGTGCGACTTGATGTTCGAGGTGCCGTGGCCCCCACCGGACTCCACCACGTCGGGGTAGAGCGTGCCCTGGACCAGGAAGGCGACCTTCGCGCCCTCCTCGGCGGCAGCGCCCAGCACCTCGGCCTCGGCGGCCTCGAAGACCCGGATGAACTCACGGCCGATGACCTTGCGCTTCTCCTCCGGGTCGGTGACCCCGGAGAGTGCGTCGAGGAACCGGTCCGAGCACTCGACGACGTGCAGCTTCACGCCGGTGGCGGCGACGAAGTCGCGCTCCACCTGCTCGGCCTCGCCCTTGCGGAGCAGGCCGTGGTCCACGAAGACGCAGTCCAGGCGGTCGCCGATGGCGCGCTGCACCACGGCGGCGGCCACGGCGGAGTCGACGCCGCCGGAGAGCCCGCAGATGGCCCGGCCGGTCTCGCCGATCTGGGCCCGGATCCGCTCGATCTGCTCCTCGACGATGTTGACCATGGTCCAGGTCGGCCGGCAGCCGGCGATCTGGTGCAGGAAGTGCTCGAGCACCTTCTGGCCGTGCTCGGTGTGCATCACCTCGGGGTGCCACTGGACGCCGGCCAGTTGGCGATCGACGTCCTCGAAGGCCGCCACCGGGGTGACCACGGTCGAGGCGAGCACCCGGAAGCCGTCGGGAGCCGCCGTCACGGAGTCGCCGTGCGACATCCACACACTGTGCTGCGCGGGGATCTCGGCCAGCAGCGTGCCGGGGTCGGTGACGGTGACCGGCGTACGGCCGTACTCACGGGCACCGGTGTGCGAGACCTCGCCGCCGAGCCCGCGGGCCATCAGCTGGAAGCCGTAGCACATGCCGAAGACCGGGACCCCGGAGGTGAACAGCGAGGAGTCGATGGAGGGGGCACCCTCGGCGTAGACCGAGGACGGTCCGCCGGAGAGCACGATCGCCTTCGGCCGACGCGCCAGCATCTCCTCGACGGGCATCGTGTGCGGCACGATCTCGGAGTAGACCCGGGCCTCCCGGACCCGGCGGGCGATCAGCTGCGCGTACTGGGCGCCGAAGTCCACCACCAGCACGAGGTCGTGGTCGATCAGGTCGTGCTCGGACATCGGCGGAGTGCCTTTCGACGGCGTACGGCGAGGGGCCAAGCGTAGCGACGCGGCGCACCGGGAAATGCATCAGGGCCCGGCCGGGGAGGGAGGTTGGCCGGGCCCTGATCGTCCATGCATCTGCTGGACAGCTGCTTGGACCGCTGAGCCCGGCCACTTGGGAGGGAGCATGACTGCCGGGCTCGAAAGGAACAACGAGCCCCGGTACGGGGGGTTACGCCCCGGTCTGGACCAGATTCCTCCGAGCCGACCGCGACCCCTCCGGCGTCAGCTCACGCCGACGATCGGGAGCCGCAGCGCGCCGGGTGCGGAGTCCGGCACGGCGGGACGCACAGGACGCACCGGAGCGATCCGCCGGTAGGCCTCCCCCAGCGCCGGTCGGGCGTCCGGCTCGCCCTTGTTCGGCCAGAACGACATCGCCCGCTCGGCCTGAGCGGTGATCGTCAGCGACGGGTTCACCCCGAGGTTCGCGGTGATCGCCGAGCCGTCCGCGACGTGCAGCCCCGGGTGGCCGTAGAGGCGCTGGTAGGGGTCGATCACGCCGGTCTCCGGCGAGTCCCCGATCGCGCACCCGCCGATGAAGTGGGCGGTCAGCGGCCGGTTGAACGGCTCCCCGATCGACCCGCCGGCGGTGCCGCCGAGGATCTTCGCCATCGCCCGGACCGCCGCGTTGCCGGCGGGGATCCAGGTGGGGTTCGGGACACCGTGACCCTGCTTGGTGGTCATGTAGCGCTTGCCGGTGAACGGCACCTTCTTGGTGAAGGTGGTCAGCGAGTTGTCCAGGCTCTGCATCACCAGCGCGATCACGGTCCGCTCCGACCAGTGCCTCATGTCGTAGAGGTCGGTCACCGTACGCCGCTGCTTCCACATCTCGCGGAGCCAGACCTGCCAGCGCGGCTGGGGGCCGTCGCCGTCGGTCAGCACGGTCTGCATCAGCGACATCAGGTTGCTGCCCTTGCCGTAGCGGACCGGCTCGATGTGGGTGTCGGAGTCCGGGTGGAAGCTGGACGTGATCGCGATGCCCTTGCTGTAGTCGACCTTCGTGTCCGGCGCGATCGCCCCGAGGATCGACTCCGAGTTGGTCCGCGACAGGAAGCCCAGACGCTGGGACAGCCGCGGCAGGTGCCCCTCGTCGCGCATCCGGTGCAACAGCCGCTGGGTGCCCAGCGAGGAGGCCGCGAAGACGACCTGCTCCGCCCTCAGCACCCGACGGGCCGAGGGGCGGTTGGTCTTCGCCTTGGTGAACTTCACGTCCACCTCGTAGCCGCCCCCGGCCATCGGGGTGACCCGGGTGACCGTGGTCAACGGCAGCACCGTCGCGCCGTTCTGCTCGGCGAGGTAGAGGTAGTTCTTGACCAGGGTGTTCTTGGCGTTGTGCCGACAACCCGTCATGCACGACCCGCAGCCGATGCACGCGTTGCGCTCCGGTCCGGCGCCCCCGAAGTAGGGGTCCGGCGCGGCCTGGCCCTCGCGGTCGCCGGGGCCGCCGAAGAAGACACCGACCGGGGTCGGGTGGAACGTGTCGCCGACGCCCATGTCCTGGGCGACCTGCTCCATCACGTCGTCCGCGGCCGTGCGCAGCGGGTTCTCCACGACGCCGAGCATCCGCTTCGCCTGGTCGTAGTACGGCGCCAGCTCCGAGCGCCAGTCGGTGATGTGGCTCCACTGGGTGTCCTGGTAGAACGGCGCCAGCGGTTCGTAGAGCGTGTTCGCATAGACCAACGAGCCGCCCCCGACCCCGGCGCCGGAGACGATCATGCAGTCCTTGAGGGCGTCGATGCGCTGGATGCCGTAGCAGCCGATCTCGGGCCGGAAGAGGAACTTCTGCACCTCGAAGGAGGTCTTCGCGAAGTCCTCGTCGGAGAAGCGGGCCCCCGCCTCCAGGACCCCGACCCGGTAGCCCTTCTCGGTCAGCCGCAGCGCGGTGACCGAGCCACCGAAGCCGGACCCCACCACCAGGACGTCGAAGTCGAACTCGGTGTCGTCCGTGCCGCTCATGCGCGCCCCAGCTTCTTCATCACTCGGAGGTTGACGGTCATCATTCTGGCGTAGCTCTCGTCGGACATGCCGAGCATCGGGGCGAACCGGATCAGCCGCTGCGTGGCGACCGACTGGGTCTCGGTGTAGCGCAGGATGCCTTCAGCGCCCTGACGACGGCCCATGCCGGACTGGCGCATGCCGCCCATCGGCGAGTCGATGCTCGCGAAGGTCGCGCCGAAGGCCTCGTTGATGTTGACGGTGCCGCACTTGATCCGGCGCGCGAGCTCACGGGCCCGGGCGCCGTCCTGGCTGTAGATGGAGGCGTTGAGGCCGTACTCGCCCTCGTTCGCCCGCGCGACGGCATCCGCCTCGTCGTGGAAGCGGTAGAGCGCGATCACCGGACCGAAGGTCTCCTTGCCGAAGCAGGTCATCTCCGGCGTGACGCCCTCGAGAATGGTCGGCTCGTAGAAGAACGGGCCGAGGTCGGGGCGGGCCCGACCCCCCGCGAGCACCCGGGCGCCCTTGGCGACGGCGTCGTCGACGTGGGCGACCACGGTGTCGAGCTGGTCCTGGGAAATCAGCGAACCCATGTCGTTGCCCCAGTCGAGGGTGGCACCGAGGGTCATGGCCTGGGTGCGGGCGACGAACCGGTCCACGAAGCGGTCGTAGACCTGGTCGGCGACGAACATCCGCTCCATCGAGACGCACAGCTGGCCGGCGTTCGAGAACGACGCCCGTACGGCGCCCTCGGCCGCCTTCTCCAGGTCGGCGTCACGCAGCACCAGCAGCGGGTTCTTGCCGCCGAGCTCGAGCGAACAGCCGATCAGCCGCTCGGCGCAGCCCTGGGCGACGAGCTTGCCGGTGGCGGTGGAGCCGGTGAAACAGACGTAGTCGGCGCGCTGGATGATGCTCGGCCCGACCTTCGAGCCCGGGCCGGCCACGACCTGCCACAGGTCCTTCGGGAAGCCGGCCTGCTCGAGTAGCTCGGCTCCGAGCAGCGCGGTGAGCATGGTCTGGGCGTCCGGCTTGGCGACGACCGCATTGCCGGCCATCAGCGCCGGCAGGCCGTCGCACAGCGCCATCGTGAAGGGGTAGTTCCACGGCGAGATGATCCCGACGACGCCCTTGGCGATCCGGTTGACCTCCACCCGGGTCAGGCCGGGCACCACGCCGCGGACCCGTCGGGTGTCGAGGTGCTCGTGGGCGGTGCGCGCGTAGTAGCGCGCGGTCAGCGCGATGTGCAGCGGCTCGTCGAAGGCGTGCTTGCGCGCCTTGCCGGACTCCAGCACGGTCAGGTCGATGATCTCGTCCTGCCGGTCCAGGACCAGGTCGTGGAAGCGGAGCATGATCGCCGCCCGCTCCTCGAGCGAGGTCCGCGCCCAGACGGCCTGGGCTCGACGGGCCCGGGCGAAGGCCTCGGCCACATCCTGGTCGCTGGACTGCGGGATGTGCGCCAGCGGTGCGCCGTTCAGCGGCGAGCGCACCTCGGCCGTCTCAGGGCCGGTCGCGAGGATGCGGTCGGTGAGCGCGGCGACGTAGCCGGGCTCGAGGGCGTAGGAGGCGGTGGGGTCGTGCTCGGGGTCGGCGGGGCCGTCCACCAGGGGCCCGTCGGCCGGAGTGGGATTCTGGGCGCTCATGTACCGAGAGTATGTGCGGATTCACCCATTCACCAGCGTCTCGCCGCGATGTGGGCTTTTACACAGAGGCCCGATCTGTCAAACGCGCCTCAGACGATGTCCGGCGCCTTCACCCGCGCCTCGTCCGCCTCCTGGTCGGTGAGCTGGTCCTGGCTCAGCCGCTCGGCCTCCACCCGACGCAGGTAGTGGTCCACCTCGTCGTCGAGCCGGGCCTGGTCCCACCCCAGCTCCTCGGCCATCAACCGGGCCGCCGCTGGAGCGGCCGCCACCCCCCGGTCGAACGTCTCGATCGAGATCCGGGTACGCCGGGTCAGCACGTCGTCGAGGTGTCGGGCGGCCTCGTGCGTCACGGCGTACACGACCTCGGCCGCCAGGTAGTCCTCGGCGCCCTCGAGGGGCTCCCCCAGCTCGTCGCGCTCGGCGATCAGGGCCAGCAGGTCGTCGACCATGCCGCCGTAGCGGTTCAGCAGGTGGTCGATCCGGGCGACGTGCAGACCGGAACGCCGCGACAGCAGCACCCGCTGGTTCGACCGGGTCTCATAGCTGTCGGCGCCGACCAGCGGCACCCGGTCGGTGATCGAGTCGCGCAGGGTCAGGTTGACGGTCGTGCGCAGCGAGTGGGCCGCCGCGTCGACGGCATCCTTGCCCATCACCCGGTACGTCGTGAGCTTGCCGCCGGCGATCATCACCAGCCCGGGCACCGGCGTCACCACCGTGTGCTCCCGCGAGATCTTGCTGGTCGGCTCCGACTCACCGGTCAGCAGCGGGCGCAGCCCGGCGTAGACGCCCTCGACGTCCTCGTGCCCGAGCGGCTCCCGCAGGATCGTGTTGACCTGGTCGAGCAGGTAGTCGATGTCCGCGCGACTCGCCGCCGGGTGCGCCTTGTCCAGGTCCCAGGCGGTGTCGGTGGTGCCGATGATCCAGTGCCGGCCCCACGGGATCACGAAGAGCACCGACTTCTCGGTGCGGTGGATGAAGCCGACCTCCGAGCGGATCCGGTCGCGCGGCACGACCAGGTGGATGCCCTTGCTGGCCTGGACGTTCAACGCACCCCGACCGCCGACCATCTCCTGGATCTCGTCGGTCCAGACACCGGCGGCGTTCACCACGACCCGGGCCCGGACCTCGAAGTCGCGCCCGGTCTCGAGGTCGGTGGCGCGCACGCCCACGACCCGTTCACCCTCGCGGAGGAAGCCGTTGACCTTCACCCGGTTCGCCACGTGGGCGCCGTGCTCGACGGCGGTGCGGGCGATCGTGACGACGAGCCGGGCGTCGTCGACCTGGCAGTCGTAGTAGCGGATGGCGCCGGTGATCGCGTCGGTCTTCAGGTCCGGGGCGATCCGGGCCACCTGGCGCCGGAAGAGGTGCTTGTGCTTGGGCACCCCCATGTCGTACTTCCCGGCCATCGCCATCGCGTCGTACAGGGCGAGACCGGCTCCGACGTACGGGCGCTCCCACCCGCGGTGGGTCAGCGGGTAGAGGAAGGCGACCGGCTTGACCAGGTGCGGGGCGAGCCGGGTGAGCAGCAGCCCGCGTTCCTCCAGCGCCTCACGGACCAGGCCGAAGTCGAGCATCTCCAGGTAGCGCAGACCGCCGTGGATCAGCTTGCTGCTGCGGCTGCTGGTGCCGCTGGCGAGGTCGCGCTGCTCCAGCAGACCGGTGTTGAGCCCGCGGGTCACGGCGTCCAGGGCGGTGCCGACGCCGACGACGCCACCACCGACGACCAGCACGTCCAGCTCGGGCTCACCTCCCTCCCCGGACATGGCGGAGATGGCGGCCGTGCGGGCGTGGGGGCTGAGGGCGCTCGAGTCGCTCATCGGCATAGTGTGCCAGCCCCGAGGTCAGTGCGGCGAGACGGCGGCTGCCGCCACTGCTTCCTCGAGGCCGCGGGCCGCGAGCCGGTCCGCCAGCTCGTTGTCGGCGTGCCCGGCGTGGCCCTTGATCCAGTGCCACTCCACCTGGTGCTTCTCCGCCTCGACCTGGAGCTGCTGCCACAGGTCGACGTTCTTCACCGGCTGCTTGGCGCTGGTCCGCCACCCGTTGCGCGACCAGTTCTCCACCCACGTGGTGATGCCGTTGCGCACGTAGGTGCTGTCGGTGTGGATCTCCACCACGGAGGGTCGCTTGAGCGCTGCCAGCGCCCGGATCGGGGCGGTCAGCTCCATCCGGTTGTTGGTCGTCTCACCGGCCTCCCCGCCGCACAGCTCCAGGGCGTGGCTGCCCTGGCGCAGGATGGCGCCCCAGCCACCCGGGCCGGGGTTGGGGATGCAGGCGCCGTCGGTGTGGATGACGACGACCGGAGGTGTCGGGTCACTCACTCGACGACGACCTCGACCCGCTGGAACTCCTTGAGGTCGGTGTAGCCGGTGGTGGCCATCGAACGACGCAGGGCGCCGATCAGGTTCATCGTGCCGTCGGCGACCCGGGAGGGCCCGAAGAGGATCTCCTCCAGGGTGCCGACCGTGTCGAAGCCGACCCGCTGACCGCGCGGGAGGTCGGCGTGGTGGGCCTCGCTGCCCCAGTGGAAGCCGTGCCCGGGCGCGTCGGTGGCCCGCGCGAACGGCGAGCCGACCATCACGGCGTCGGCACCGCAGGCGATCGCCTTCGCGAGGTCGCCGGACTTGCCGATCGAGCCGTCGGCGATGACGTGGACGTAGCGGCCACCGGACTCGTCGAGGTAGTCGCGTCGGGCTGCGGCCACGTCGGCCACGGCGGAGGCCATCGGCACCGCGACCCCCAGCACCGTGCGCGTGGTGTGGGCAGCGCCTCCGCCGAAGCCGACCAGGACACCGGCCGCTCCGGTGCGCATCAGGTGCAGCGCCGCCTGGTACGTCGCACAGCCCCCCACGATGACCGGCACGTCGAGCTCGTAGATGAACTCCTTGAGGTTCAGCGGCTCCGACTGGCTGGAGACGTGCTCGGCGGAGACCGTGGTCCCCCTGATCACGAACATGTCGACGCCGGCGTCCACGACCGCCTTGGCGAACTCCTTGGTGCGCTGCGGCGAGAGCGAGCCCGCGACCGTCACGCCCGCGGCCCGGATCTCCTTGAGCCGCTCGGTGATCAGCTCGGCCTTGACCGGCTCGGTGTAGATCTCCTGCATCCGGCGGGTGGCCTCGATGCCCTCGAGCCCGGCCACCTCGGCGAGCAGCTCGGAGGGGTCCTCGTACCGGGTCCACAGACCCTCGAGGTTGAGCACGCCCAGGCCGCCGAACTTCCCGAACGTGATCGCGGTGGCCGGCGACATCACCGAGTCCATCGGCGCGGCCAGGACGGGCAGGTCGAAGCGGTAGGCGTCGATCTGCCAGGCCACGCTCACCTCCTCGGGGTCGCGGGTGCGTCGCGAGGGCACGATGGCGATGTCGTCGAAGGAGTACGCCCTGCGCGCGCGCTTGGCCCGGCCGATCTCGATCTCGGTCATGTCAGCGTCCTGTGTAGTTGGGGGCTTCGACGGTCATCTGCACGCCGTGGGGGTGGCTCTCGGTGAGCGAGGCGGAGGTGATCCGCACGAAGCGGCCCTTCTCCTGGAGCTCGTCGATCGTGCGGGCGCCGGTGTAGAACATCGACTGGTTCAGTCCACCGATCAGCTGGTGGGTCACGGCGGCCAGCGGGCCGCGGTAGGCGACCTGCCCTTCGATGCCCTCCGGAACGATCTTGTCGTCGCTGGAGACCTCCGCCTGGAAGTAGCGGTCCTTGGAGTAGGACTTCTTGCCGCGGCTCGACATCGCGCCCAGCGATCCCATGCCGCGGTAGGCCTTGTACTGCTTGCCGTTGACGAAGACCAGCTCGCCCGGGGACTCATCGCAGCCGGCGAGCAGGGAGCCGAGCATGACGGCGTCCGCGCCGGCCACAATCGCCTTGGCGATCTCGCCGGAGTGCTTCATCCCGCCGTCCGCGATCAGCGGGATGCCCGCCGGCCGGGTGGCCAGCGAGGCCTCATAGATGGCGGTGACCTGGGGGACGCCGACACCGGTGACGACGCGGGTGGTGCAGATCGAGCCGGGCCCGACCCCGACCTTGACCGCGTCAGCGCCGGCCTCGACGAAGGCCTGGGCGCCGTCGCGGGTGGCGACGTTGCCGCCGATCACCTGGACGTGCCGGGTGGCGGGGTCGGTCTTCAGGCGCTCGACCATCTCGAGCAGCAGCCGGACGTTGCCGTGCGCGGTGTCGGCGACCAGGACGTCGACGCCGGCCTCGATCAGGGTGGAGGCCCGCTCCCAGGCGTCGCCGAAGTAGCCGATCGCGGCCCCGACCATCAGCCGGCCTGCGGCGTCGTTCGAGGCGTGCGGGAACTGCTCGGACTTCACGAAGTCCTTGACCGTGATCAGGCCGACCAGACGGTCCTGCTCGTCGACCAGCGGAAGCCGCTCGCGCTTGTGCTTACGCAGCAGCAGCGTCGCGTCGTCGCGGGAGATGCCCTCGTGGCCGGTGATCAGCGGCATCGGCGTCATCACCTCGTCGACCTTGGTGGTGGCCCACTCGGCGACGGGGGTGAACCGCAGGTCGCGGTTGGTGATGATGCCCAGCAACCGGTTGTCGGCGTCGACCACCGGCAGACCGGAGACCCGGTACTCGCCGCAGATCCGGTCCAGCTCCTCCAGCGTCGCGTCGGGGCCGATCGTGACGGGGTTGGAGATGATGCCGGTCTGGGTCCGCTTGACCAGGTCCACCTGGTAGGCCTGGTCCTGGATCGAGAGGTTGCGGTGCAGCACCCCGAGACCACCCTGGCGGGCCATCGCGATCGCCATCCGGGACTCGGTCACGGTGTCCATCGCGGCGCTGACCAGGGGCACCTTGAGCGAGATCTCGCGGGTCAACCGCGAGGTCGTGTCGATGTCGCTGGGGGCCAGGTCCGAGTGGCCCGGCAGCAGCAGGACGTCGTCGTAGGTCAGGCCAAGGGCGGCGAACTTCTCGGGGAGCTCCACCGTCCCATTCTAGGGGGCCGGACCGGCCGCTCCTCCCGGGGCGTCTGCTCGCGCCCGGAGCGGCCCTCAGGCCTGCAGCGGCACGAGTTCGCGGACGCTCACCCGCACGGTGAGCACGTCCGCGCTCAGACGGATCCGACCGCGCAGGCCGGCAGCGAGCACCATCGGCAGCACCGCTCTGTTGTCCGAGCCGGTGGTCAGCAGCATCTCGGTGGCTCCCCCGGCCCTGGCGAGTCGGGCCGCATCCACCAGGAGCCGGCTGCCGATCCCCCGGCGCTGCCAGGCCGGCTCCACCCAGAGCGTCACCGCGTGGACTCCGGGCTCCTCCGCCGTGGGAGAGATGACCGCCTCGCCGACCGGACCGCCGGCCGTGACGGCCCGTACCCGGCCGTCCTGCACCAGGTAGGAGGGAGCGGCATCCCGGGAGGGCGTCCGCACCTCGCGCCTCTCCCGAGCCAGGACGTCGCTGACCAGGTCGGCGAGGGCGGAGCCGCGAGCGTGCTCGACCCCTGTGAAGGGCGCCCGTCGTCGTACCTGCACCTGGATCTCGCCGACCGCCATGCTCAGCGCGTCACGACCGGCCTGCGACCCCTCGGGCAGCGCCGACACCTCGGCCTCGGTCTCGGCGTCGAAGAGCAGCGCCACCACCTCCGGGAACGAGGCAGGGTCGTCGAGGATGGCCTGCGCCGCCCGGACGTAGCGGGTGGGTTGGTCCGTCAGGGCCGCCTCCGTGCAGGGCGCCGAGCTGACGGCCAGCCCGCCCGCGGCGGTCAGCAACCGGGCGATGTCGTCGCCGCCCCACCCCACGGGGGTACGGAGCACCAGTTCGTCGGTGACCGCCCCGACGCCGGGGAAGATCTGCAGCCCCAGAATGTTGACTCCCTCGTCCCCGCAGCGCCTCGCCAGCGCGGCCAGGGCTCCGGGACGGTCGGGCAGGGTGGTGCGCACGCGCCACAGCATGGTGCCTCCTCGAGATCGCGGACGATCGATGCGCACCCAGCCTTGCGCCCCTGCGTTGCGCGGGAGCGTCGGCGATGTTTCGGGGGCGCAACACCTCGGCGAGCCATGGCGGGGACGAGGCACGGCTGCCACGCTGGGGCGCATGACCGTCGGCACCCCGACCGGGGCCCACCCCCTGCGCCGGTACGCCACAGGCCTGTTCTCGCTCATCGACTCCCGGTGGACTCCCCTCGTGGCGGCTGCTGCCGCCGTCCTGCTCCGGCTGCCGGCGCTGGCGACCCCGCTGCGCTCCGACGAATCGGGCTTCCTGCTGGTCGCCCGGGCTTGGGACCCTCAGCCCGACAGCCTCTTCGGCCCGTACTTCGTGGACCGTCCGCCGCTGCTGATCGCGGCCGTGAGGCTTGCCGACTGGGTCGGGGGTCCCTACTTCCTGCGCGTCGTCGGGGCGGTGGCCTGTGGCCTGCTGGTGCTGGCCGCCGCCCAGGTGGCCCGCCTGATCGCCAACGACCTGGCCGCGCGCTGGACCGCGGTGGCGGTGGCCGCGCTGACCGTGAACCCGCTGATCGACGCCGAGGCGGTCAAGGGCGAACTGCTCGCCCTGCCGGTGATCATGGGCAGCTTCTGGCTGACCCTGCTCGCCGTACGGAGCTCGTCCGCACGCCTGGCCGTGCTGGCCGCCGTGCTGGCCGGGGTGCTGGCCGGGGTGGCGGTGGGCCTGAAGCAGAACCTGGTCGCCGGGCTCGTCTTCGCGGCCGTCGTCCTGGTGATGAGCCGGCTGACCGGGCGGCTCTCCGGTCGTCAACTGCTGCGGCTCGGTGGTGCCGCGGCCGTGGGCGCGGCGATCCCGGTGGCGATCACCGTGGGCTGGGCACTCGCGGTCGGCGTCCACCTCTCGACGCTGGCCTACACCGTCTACGGCTTCCGCTCCGACGCCGCGCTGGTGATCGCCGAGCAGTCGGCGGCCGCTCCGCTCGGGCGTGCGCTGACCCTGGTGCTGGTGGCGATCGGCGCCGGTCTGGTCTTCGTCATCGGCGGGTTCCTGGTGCACCTGGCCGGCGAGTGGCGCGACGACCCGGTGATCACCGCCGCCACCCTCGCCGTCCTGGTCGTGGACGTGGCCGGCCTGGTGGCGGGCGGGAGCTACTGGCGCGACTACCTCTTCCCGCTCGTGCCGGCGACGGCCCTGTGTGCCGCGATGCTCGCCCGGCGCTCCAGCAGGCGCGGCCGGGCGATGCGGACCGTGATCGTGGCTGCGGCCGCCTCCTCGGCGCTGGTGGTGGTCGGTTGGATCGGGCTGGCTGCGAACGAGGCCCGCGAGGCCGGGACCGAGATCAGGGGCGGCCAGGCGATCGCGGAGGCCTCGGCGCCCGGCGACACCTTGGTGGTCTTCGGCGGGCATGCGGAGGTCCAGCTGGCCTCCGGGCTGCGGTCGCCGTACCCCCACCTGTGGAGCCTGCCGATGCGCACCCTCGACCCGGAGTACGTCGAGCTGCGCGCCCTGCTCAGCGGGCCGGAGGCCCCGACCTGGCTGATGGCCTCGGTGCCGTTCGACGCCTGGGACAACCCGGCCGGGGCTGCACTCGCGGCCGACGTGGACCGCTTCTACGTCCGGCACGGCACCGGCTGCTTCGACCGGCCGATCTATCTGCACCGTGGGCTCGACCGCCCCGCGGTCACCGTCGCCCACTGCCGCTGAGCTGCCAGTTGTGGTTGCCCCCAGACCGCTGAGCTGCCAGTTGTGGTTGCCCCCAGACCGCTGACCTGCCAGTTGTGGTTGGCCGAAATGACACCGACCCGCCGTCCGGGAGGACGACGGGTCGGTGAGTGGAGCGGGGTCGATCAGTGACCGTGGCCGTGACCGTGACCGTGGCCACCGCCGGCGGAGGAGTCGTCCTCCTCCTCGGGCTTCTCGACGATCAACGTCTCCGTCGTCAGCAGCATGGCTGCGATCGACGTGGCGTTGACCAGCGCGGAGCGGGTCACCTTGACCGGGTCGAGCACGCCCTGGGCGACCAGGTCGCCGTAGGTCTCGGTCGCGGCGTTGTAGCCGTGCCCGACACCACCCTCGCGGACCTTGGCGACGACGACGTAGCCCTCGACACCACCGTTCTCGGCGATCCAGCGCAGCGGCTCGTCGGCGGCCTTGCGGACGATGCGGACACCGGCCGCCTCGTCACCGGTGAGACCGAGGTCGTCCTCGAGCACCGAGACCGCGTGGATCAGGGCCGAGCCACCGCCGGCGACGATGCCCTCCTCGATCGCGGCACGGGTCGCGGAGACAGCGTCCTCGATGCGGTGCTTCTTCTCCTTCAGCTCCACCTCGGTGGCGGCGCCGACCTTGATCACGCACACGCCACCGGCGAGCTTCGCGAGGCGCTCCTGGAGCTTCTCGCGGTCCCAGTCGGAGTCGGAGTTCTCGATCTCGGCCTTGATCTGGTTGACGCGGCCCTCGACCTCGGCCTTGTCACCGAGACCGTCGACGATCGTGGTGTTGTCCTTGGTGATGACGACACGACGCGCCTGACCGAGCACCTCGAGGCCGACCTGGTCGAGCTTGAGCCCGACCTCGGGGGCCACGATCTGGCCACCGGTCAGCGTCGCGATGTCCTGCATCATGGCCTTGCGCCGGTCACCGAACGCCGGAGCCTTCACCGCGACGGCGTTGAACGTGCCGCGGATCTTGTTCACGACCAGGGTCGACAGCGCCTCGCCGTCGACGTCCTCGGCGAGGATGAAGAGCGGCTTGCCCGCGGCGATGACCTTCTCCAGCAGCGGGAGCAGGTCGGCGATCGCCGAGATCTTGCCCTGGTGCAGCAGGATGTAGGGGTCGTCGAGGACGGCCTCCATGCGCTCCGGGTCGGTCACGAAGTACTGCGAGATGTAGCCCTTGTCGAACTGCATCCCCTCGGTGAACTCGAGCTCGGTGCCCATCGTGTTGGACTCCTCGACGGTGATCACACCGTCCTTGCCGACCTTGTCGAAGGCCTCGGCGAGGAGCGACCCGATGTGGCTGTCGCGGCTGGAGATGGTCGCGACGGACGCCATGTCCTCGCGGGTCTCGACCTCACGGCTGGCCTCGCGCAGCGCGTCACCCACGGCCTCGGCGGCGGCGTCCATGCCGCGCTTGAGACCCATCGGGTTGGCGCCGGCGGCGACCGCACGCAGGCCCTGGTGGACCATGGCCTGCGCCAGCACGGTGGCGGTGGTGGTGCCGTCACCGGCGACATCGTTCGTC
Source organism: Nocardioides sp. (assembly GCF_041600255.1). Classification (GTDB taxonomy): domain Bacteria; phylum Actinomycetota; class Actinomycetes; order Propionibacteriales; family Nocardioidaceae; genus Nocardioides. The sequence goes on from NZ_JBFIKK010000028.1 coordinate 21,240, forward strand.
TTGGTGGCAACTTCCTTGGTCAGCTGCGCGCCCAGGTTCTCGAACGGGTCGTCCAGTTCGATCTCACGCGCGACGGTGACACCGTCGTTCGTGATCGTCGGGGCGCCCCACTTCTTGTCGAGGACGACGTAGCGGCCACGGGGGCCGAGCGTCACCTTGACAGCGTTGGCGAGCGCGTCGACGCCGCGCTCGAGCGAACGACGTGCGTTCTCGTCAAACTCAAGAATCTTCGGCATTGCTCTCCTCAAAGAGATCGAGTCGTGCCCCCGACATCACGCCGGGGCGCTCCGTCAGGGACACGACTCAGGAAAAATCAGGAAACGACGGCCAGCACGTCGCGAGCGGAGAGGATGAGGTACTCCTCGCCGGCGTACTTGACCTCGGTGCCGCCGTACTTGCTGTAGATGACCTTGTCGCCGACCGCGACGTCGAGGGGAACCCGGTTGCCCTTGTCGTCGATGCGGCCGGGGCCGATCGCCTGGACCTGGCCCTCCTGGGGCTTCTCCTTGGCGGTGTCCGGGATGACCAGGCCGGAAGCCGTGGTCTGCTCAGCCTCGAGCGGCTTCACGACGATGCGGTCCTCGAGGGGCTTGATGTTGACCGACACGATGTCGACCTCCACTTTCGTCACTTGTTTGACTCGGGTGGCGGACCCTCGGATGAAGGGCCCACCGGAACGTTGGGGCCTGTTGGAAGTACGCCGTCGCGGGGGTCGCACTTCGTCACAAGCACTGGCACCCTCGTGGTGAGAGTGCCAGAACAGACGTTAGCACTCGGCGTCGCGGAGTGCCAGAGCGGATGGACCAGTCGGGCTCGGTGTCGGCTCTGACAGGATCGTCGGATGGATCTCGACGCCTTCCGCTGGCTGCTCACCGACGAGGGCCAGGAGCTCCTCGTCCGCGCGGCAGCAGCACCGGCCGACCCGTTGCGCGCCCAGACCGAGCTGCGTCGTACGGCGCAGCCGGCGCACGTCGCGGCGGCTCTCACCCAGGTGGAGCTGCGGCGCAAGGCGGTGGCCAAGTTCGGCGACCTGGCGAAGTGGATGTACTTCACCCCGGACGGCCTGGAGCAGGCCACCCGACTGCCCGTCGCCCGGCACCGGGCCGCCCGGCTGCGCGCGGCCTCCACCGCCAGCGTGATCGACCTCGGCTGCGGCATCGGCGGCGATCTGGTGTCGCTGGCCACCGCGGGGATGACCTGCGTGGGGATCGACCTCGACCCGTTGCGGATCGAGGTCGCCGGAGCGAACCTGCACGCGCTCGGCCTGGACGGCGCCGTCAGCGTCGCGGACGCCACCCGGGTCGACACCTCGCCCTTCGACGTGGCCTTCGCGGACCCGGCCCGCCGTACCGGCCGGGGGCGGACATTCGATGTCGACGACTGGACGCCGCCGTGGCCGTTCGTGGAGGAACTGATGCGCCGCGACGCCTGCGTGAAGGTCGCGCCCGGCATCCCGCACGGGCTGGTTCCCGCCGGCGTCGAGGCCGAGTGGGTCAGCGACCACGGCGAGGTCAAGGAGGCCGCCCTCTGGTCCGGCCGCCTCGCCACGACGGCGCGCCGGGCGACCGTGATCGGCGACGGCGGTCTGGCCACCCTGACCGAGGACGACGACCCGGGCGCGGGAGTCGTGCCGGTGGGCGCCTTCCTCTACGAGCCCGACGGCGCCGTCATCCGTGCCGGCCTGGTCACCGCCGTCGCGGCCCTGACCGGGGGCGGACTGCTGGACGAACACATCGCGTACGTCGGCTCCGACCACGAGGTGCGCACGCCGTTCGCCCGGGGGTACCGCGTGCTGACCCAGCTGCCCTACCGCGAGAAGTCGCTCAAGGCGGCGCTGCGCGAGCGCGGGATCGGTTCGCTGACGATCAAGAAACGCGGCGTGGACGTGGTCCCCGAGCAGTTGCGCAAGCGGCTCGACCTGAGTGGTGACGAAACCGCGACGATCGTGCTGACCCGGGTGGCTGGGCATGGGACCGCGTTGCTGGTGGAGCCGTTCTGAGGGGGTTTCACTGGTTAACCAGTGAAATGAGCCGCGCCCGGATGAGTGCACCCAGATAACCCGCACTTCACCCAGATAGTTCCCCGGGTGAAGTGCGCAAATCACTGGTTAACCAGTGAAACCCGCCCGCTCAGCCCCGATCGTCGTGTCATCCCCGTGCCCGGTGTGCACCACCGTCTCGTCCGGCAGCTCGAGCAGCCTGGCCCGGATCGACTCCACGATCACGTCGGCGTCGCTGAACGAACGACCCGTCGCCCCGGGACCGCCGGCGAACAACGTGTCGCCGGTGAAGACGCAGCCGAGGTCCGGCGCGTATAGGCAGACCGCCCCCGGCGCATGGCCCGGCGTGTGCAGCACCCGCAGCGTCGTACCGGCCACCTCGAGGGTGAGCCCGTCGGCCAGGTCGAGGTCCCACAAGTGATCTGCGTGGGTCAGCTCCCACAGCGGCCGGTCATCGGGGTGCAGCATGATCGGCGCGACCACGGCCTCCCGCAGCGCCGGTGCCACCCGGACATGGTCGTCGTGGGCGTGCGTGCAGATGATCGCCTTGACCTTCCGCTCCCCCACCAGCGCCAGGATGTCCTCGACCGAGTGCGGGGCGTCGATCACCACGCACTCGGTGTCGTCGCCGACCACCCAGAGGTTGTTGTCGACCTGGTGGGTCTCCCCGTCCAGGCTGAAGGTGCCGCTCGAAACCGCGTGGTCGACCCGGGCGCTCACAGGATCACCACCGAACGCAGCACGTCCCCGTGGTGCATCTTCTCGAACGCCGCCTCGACGTCCTCGATGCCGATCTCCTCGGTCACGAACGCATCGAGATCCAGCCGCCCCTGCTGGTAGAGGTCGACCAGCATCGGGAAGTCCCGGCTGGGCAGGCAGTCGCCGTACCAGCTCGACTTCAGCGACCCGCCCCGCCCGAAGACGTCGATCAACGGGATCTCGGGGATCTTCATGTCGGGCGTCGGCACCCCGACGAGTACGACGGTGCCGGCCAGGTCGCGGGCGTAGAACGCCTGCTGCCAGGTCTCCGGGCGACCGACCGCATCGATCACCACGTCGGCGCCGAACCCTCCGGTCAGCTCCTGGATCGCCGCCACCGGGTCGACGGCCGAGGAGTCCACCACGTGCGTGGCGCCCATCGTGCGGGCCATCTCCAGCTTCTTCGCATCGATGTCCACCGCGATGATCGTGCCGGCACCGGCCAGCGCCGAGCCGGCGACCGCGGCCGCGCCCACGCCACCGCAACCGATCACCGCCACCGACTTCCCGCGCGTCACGTTGCCGGTGTTGATCGCCGCCCCCAGCCCCGCCATCACCCCGCAACCCAGGAGTCCGACGGCGGCCGGTCGCGCCGACGGGTCGACCTTCGTGCACTGGCCGGCCGCGACCAGGGTCTTCTCCGCGAAGGCGCCGATCCCCAACGCGGGCGAGAGCTCGGTGCCGGCCCCCGCACCGTCGGCGAGGGTCATCCGCTGGGTCGCGTTGTGCGTGCTGAAGCAGTACTGCGGCTCGCCACGGTTGCAGGCCCGGCAGTCACCGCAGACCGCCCGCCAGTTGAGCACCACGAAGTCTCCCGGTGCCACGCTGGTGACGTCGTCGCCGACCGCCTCCACGATGCCGGCGGCCTCGTGCCCGAGCAGGAACGGGAACTCGTCGTTGATCCCGCCCTCGCGGTAGTGCAGGTCGGTGTGGCAGACCCCGCAGGCCTGGACCCTGACCACCGCCTCACCCGGCCCGGGGTCGGGCACGTTGATCGTGACGAGCTCGACCGGCTGTCCCTGGGCGCGGGCGATGACGGCCCTGACCTGCTGCATGTGGTTCCTCCGAGCTTCGTGGATCGACGGTCGTTGTCACCCTACGCACGGCATGTCTGTGCGCCACATGCACCGACTTCGCCACAATTGCAACCTCTGCGAGCCCGTTCGCGTCTTGGTGGCGTGAACGGAGGACTGACCATGCAACTCACGGCACCAGCCGGGACGAGGATCGCCATGAAGGATCGTGCGGCGAGCCGCGACGAGGACTTCACGGCGTACCTGCAGGCTCGGCAACCCAGTCTGTTGCGCACGGCGTACCTGCTCACCGGGGACCGGCACCAGGCCGAGGACCTCGTCCAGAACGCCCTGGCCAAGCTCTACCTGTCCTGGGACAAGGTCCGCGACCGCGGCTCCATGGACGGCTACGTACGCCGGATCATGGTCAACGAGAACAACTCGCTGTGGCGCCGGGCGTGGAAGCGGCGGGAGTTCGCGACCGACGAGCTCCCCGACTCCACCCCCAGCTACGACACGTACGACGACGGTCGCAGCGGCGCTCTGTGGGAGGTCGTCCAGACCTTGCCGCGCAAGGCGAGAGCAGTGGTCGTGCTGCGCTACTACGAGGAGCTCTCCGAGGCCGAGACCGCCGAGCTGCTCGGCATCTCGGTCGGGACCGTGAAGTCCCAGACCAGCCGAGCGCTCGCCACCCTGCGCGAACGCACGCCCGCCACCCTGAGCCCGAGCGAGGAGGAACGATGAGCAAGCACACGAACGGGCCGGACGACCTCCGGCTCCGCGACGAACTCGGTCGCGAGCTGCACCAGCGTGCCGACCGCTTCCAGGCAGCACCGCTGAGCTTCGACGACGTCCGGGGGCGTGCCGCCCGGATCCAGCGCACCCGTCGGATCAAGGCCGCCGCCGCCGTCGCGGCCGCCGTCGCGATCATCGTTCCGGTCGGCATGTTCGCCGGCCAGGGGCTGAACCGGACCGAGCAGATCCCGCCCGCCTCGCAGGGGCCCAGCGAATCACCCAGCCCAACCCCCGCGGTGCAGCCCGACCCCGGCCCGCACCAGCTCGACGTCGACGCCGCCCAGGGCCCTGGCGCCGCGGTGCCCTATCTGGACCGACGCCTGCTGGTCCGACCGGACGGGACCACGAGGGGGCTTTCGGACACCTACCAGCAGTTCGTCCTCGTCGGCGACGAGATCGTCGCTCTTCGGTACGAGCAGGGCGACCCCTTCCTCGACGTGATCGGCGCGGACGGCGACATCGTCCGGACCGTCGCGGGGGTCACCGGTCTCGCCGGCAACGGCAGCCAGGCCGTCTGGTCGACCGCGAACGGCGACCTGGTCGGTTGGGAGGACGGCACCGACTCCTTGCTGGCCACCCCGGGTGGCGAGGTCGCCGTCGCCGCCGTGGTGGGAGATCTCCGGTCCCCCGACTTCGCCGTCTACTTCAACCGCGGCTACGGGGAGTCCCCGATGGTGACCGTGGGTGGCGAGCCCGCCCAGGCCGTCACCGAGGACTCGATCGTCCTCACCGACGCCGACGCCCGACGCCGTACGGCGCTCCGGGTCTCCTCGAGCGACGCGGGGTCCTGCAGCGGGGTGCACGAACCCGGCACCGGGCTGCTCTGGGAGAGCTGTGACTACTCCCTGACCACGTTCTCGCCCGACGGCCGGTACGTCCTGGCCCCGCCGGCCTACCTCGACGGCCTCGGCTACGGCACACTCGCGGTGCTGGACGCGAGCACCGGCGACCTGGTCACGACGTACGAGATCGACGGCGGATTCATCTCGTCGGCGACCTGGGAGGACAGCTCGCACCCGCTGGTCGTGACGCACACCGACGAGGGCTGGAACATGCTGCGCCTCGGGCTGGACGGGTCGATCGAGCTGGTGGCGGATCCGGTGAACGACGCGGACGAGATGAACCGTCCGTACCACTTCACCGGTCGTCCCTGACCAGCCGGCTGGCCAGGGTCAGGCCAGCACGCTGGTGACCGGCAGCGACGAGTCGGCCGGCAGGTCGAGTGGCGAGGGGGTCCGCCCCCTCGCCACCATCTCGGAGCCGAGAGCGGCCACCATGGCGCCGTTGTCGGTGCACAGACCGGGCCTCGGCACCCGCACCCGGATCCCCAGACCGGCGGCCCGCTCCTCGGCCAACGCCCGCAACCGCGAGTTCGCGGCCACTCCGCCGCCGATCAGGATGTCCTCGATGCCGTGGTGGCCGGCGGCGTCCAGCGCCTTGCGGACGAGTACGTCGCACACGGCCTCCTGAAAACTCGCCGCCACGTCGTTGACCGGCACCGACTCGCCGGAGCGTTCGCGGGCCTCGACCCAGCGGGCGACCGCGGTCTTCAGACCGGAGAACGAGAAGTCGAAGCGGTGCCGCTCCAGGTCCTTGCGGGCGCTGAGGCCCCGCGGGAAGTCGATCGCGATCGAGTTGCCGGAGGCGGCCGCGCGGTCGATGTAGGGACCACCGGGGAACGGCAGACCGAGCAGTCGGGCCACCTTGTCGAAGGCCTCACCGGCGGCGTCGTCGATGGTGGATCCCAGCGGCTCGACGCCCGTGGTCACGTCGTCGACGCGCAGCAGGCTGGAGTGGCCGCCGCTGACCAGCAGCGCCAGGCAGGGCTCGGGCAGGGCGCCGTGCTCGAGCTGGTCGACGGCGACGTGCGAGGCCAGGTGGTTGACGCCGTAGATCGGCTTGCCCAGGCCGAGGGCGAGCGCCTTGGCGGCGGCCACGCCGACCAGCAGCGCCCCGGCCAGGCCGGGGCCGTTGGTCACCGCGATCGCGTCGACGTCGTGCAGCCGGATCCCGGCGGTCTCGCAGGCGCGCTCGATGGTCGGCACCATCGCCTCGAGGTGGGCACGGCTCGCGACCTCGGGCACGACACCGCCGAAGCGGGCGTGCTCGTCCACACTGCTCGCGACCGCATCGGCGAGCAGCGTGTGACCGCGGACGATGCCGACCCCCGTCTCGTCGCAGGAGGTCTCGATCCCGAGGACCAAGGGTTCGTTCATGGTGCTCATCCTGCCTCCTCGACCTGTGCTGCGGGTGTCGAGCCCTTCCCGACCGGCAGCAGCAGGACGGCGGCCGTGGCGCCGTCCCGGTAGTAGTGGCGTCGCCGCGCGATCTCGGTGAAGCCGGCGGCGGCGTAGAAGGCCAGCGCGCCGACGTTGTCCTCACGGACCTCGAGCAGCAGCCGGTCCGCACCCTCGTCGGCCGCTCGGCGGACGACCTCGCTCAGCAGGCCGGCGGCCAGACCGGCACGGCGATGGTCGCGGTCGACGGCGATCCGCTGCAGCTCGGCGATCTCAGCCACGATGCTGGCGGCGGCGTACCCCGCGACGCGGCCCTCGACCTCGGCCACGAGGTAGTGGACGGTCGGCAGCTCACCGCAGACGCCTTGCTCGACCAGGCCCGGAGCCCAGGCGTCGATGCCCAGGGCCTGCTGCTCGATCTCGGCGATGGCGGCCGCATCGGCGGCGACGGCCGAACGGATCACGTGACCGGCTTCGGCTTGCCCGGAGCGGTGGCGTCGGGACGACGGAGGTAGAGCGGGTCGGGGTCGAGCAGCTCGGCGCGCTCCTCGGTGACGATCCGGGCCAACCAGCCGGCGTGCGGCCGGGCCGGGCCGGTGCTGGTCGGGAACGCCTCGGGGTAGAGCGCACCGCCTTCCCCCACGACCGGCAGCTCGGTGGCCAGGTGCGCCGGCTTGTCGACGACCGGGCCGTCGAGGCGGGCGCCGTCGGCGTCGTACGACGCGTAGTAGACCTCCTTGCGCCGGGCATCGGTCGCGGCGGCGAACGGACCGGTGACGGCTCCGGAGTCGACCGCCTCGATCGCGAGGATGTCGAGGGTGCAGACGCCGTACACCGGGATCTCGAGCACGAACGCGAGCGTGCGGGCGGTGACCAGGCCGACGCGGAGCCCGGTGAACGGGCCGGGGCCGACGCCGACCGCGATCGCGGTCAGGTCCTGCCGGACGATGCCGGCCTGGGCGAGGGCCTGCTCGATCAGGGGCGCGAGATCCTCCCCGTGCTTCATCGGGCGCTCGGAGGAGAGCTCGACGATCACGTCGTCGCCGTCGTGGAGGGCGACGCTGACGAGCGGAGTGGCGGTGTCGAAGGCGAGCAGCACAGGACGAGGTTATCGGCCAGGGCGGCGGGCGCTCGTCCTGCTGCCGACAACGGCGGCCGCGCCGACAAGCCCGAGGGCGACGGCGCCACTGCCCACAGCGGACCGGAAGCGGACGGTGTTGGCGGCGAAGCAGTCGGCGGCGACCTCCTGGGCGTAGCCGGCCGCGTGCTCACCACCGGGTGGGCTGTCGTTGTGGTGCAGCCCGGCGTCCCACGGAGCGATGGAGCACACGACGGCTCCGGCAGGAGCATCGGTGCCGAGGTCGGACGCCGTGACGTCGACCGTGGGGTTGTCGAACCAGAGGACGATGCCGGCGAGGAGGAACAGCAGGGCTCCGGCAAGGAGCGCCGCGACGGCGCGACGAGACGTCATGGCCGCACTCTAGAGGCGGCCGGGGGTCGGTGTCGGGGTGGTGGGTGGGCCGAACTCGGGTCGAGGCCGGGCTCTCGAGGGCCCGAGAATTCGTTGTCCGGATGGTGGAAGATCGGCCGGTTTCGAGGGTCGAAATGTCGGTGCTCGCTGCTGGAATTGATCCAT
>NZ_JBFIKK010000029.1:0-29674 GCF_041600255.1 Nocardioides sp.
ACGTGGGAGGCCACGGCCTTGACGTCCCAGCCGGGGAGATCGGTGGGGGTCGACCACTGATCGGCGGGCAGCTTCTCGAGCAGGAGGGTGAAGTCGTTGATCGTCTGCCACCAGACGTCGATGTGGCCGGCGAGGCGTTCCTGGTCCGTCATGGGCGGAAGCCTATTGCCCGGCGCTCCCGACCACACCAGGAGTGGCGAGTGGCAGGTGCTGGAGCTCCTTGAACGCCTCCGGGTCGCTGGTGTTCGCGGGCGTCATCAGCGAGACGCCGTCGATCGTCCAGCTCTGGCCGCGGAAGTCCTCGAGCCGGGTGAGCAGACGCTCCTGGTCGGCCTCGGTCAGCTCGCCGGTGAGCGGGGTCAGCGAGAGCCACGGGTGGAAGATTCGTCGGTCCACCAGGATGCCGTGACGCTGGGCGACGGCGTTGATCTGGGTGGCGATGGCGGACAGCTCGGCGAGGTCACCCTCGAGCTGGGCCCAGAAGTCCTTGTCGCGGTCGGAGTCGATCGCGCCACCTCCGGCGAACGTCACCGTCGGGCGGGGCAGGTCGGCCAGGCTGGCGCGCAGGGCCTCGGTCACCGTGATGATGTCGCCGGTGGTCAGGTTGCCGAGCTTCGCCACCGGCAGGTGCAGGTCGCCCAGCCGGGCCCGCGAGCGGACCGGGTCGTACGGCGACGACACGACGTCGGTCGTGACGGCCGAGCGGTCGCGTCGACGTCCGAGCAGTCCGCGCCGTGCCGGGGCCTCGGTGGCGGTGGGGACTGCCAGGACCGAGTCGACGACGTCGATGAGCTCGACGAGGGCAGCACGGGGCGGCACGATCGCGGTGAAGACCAGCATGGCGCCCACTCTGCCAGCCGCCCGGCAACCGGGGCGTCGAAGGGCGGGTGTTCGCCGACCTGCCAGTTGTGGTTGCTGGACTAGGTTCGTCGCCATGGAGACCTTCGTGGTGGCCGCCAGCTCGGTGTCCGGGTCGGTGCAGGACCTGCTCGACTCGATGATCAGGGCCGTGCCCCGGGTGGGGCTGGCCCTTGTCGTGCTGGTGCTCGGCCTCGGCCTCGCCCGGCTCCTGCGGTGGGGGCTGCGCAAGGTACTCGCTCGGCGGCACACTCCGAGCTTCGCCACCGTGATGAGCAAGCTGGCCTCGTGGCTGCTGATGGCAACCGCCGTCCTCAGTGCGATCACGATCGTCTTCCCGTCGGTCAAGCCGGTGAACCTGCTGACGGGCCTCGGGTTCTTCTCCCTGGCCGTCGGCTTCGCGTTCCAGGACATCCTCGAGAACGTTCTCTCGGGCGTACTGCTGCTGTTCCGTCAGCCTTTTCAGTCCGGTGACCAGATCGAGGTGCAGGACCGGACCGGCACGGTCGAGGCGATCACGATCCGCGAGACCCGGCTGCGCACGTACGACGGTCAGTTGATCCTGATCCCGAACCGGGACGTCTACAAGAGCGTGATCCGGGTGCAGACGCACTTCGACCAGCGCCGGATCGCCTTCGTGGCCGGCATCGCGTACGAGAACGATGCGGCCGAGGCGTGCGCGGTGATCGCCGCGTGCCTCGCGTCCGTGGAGGGCGTTGCGAACGACCCGCCGCCCGAGGCGCTCGTGCAGTCCCTGGGGGTCTCGACCGTCGACATCGAGGCGCGGTTCTGGGCCTCTTCCCGGCAGCACGACTCCCGGTTGGTGCAGCACCGCGCGATCACCGAGGTCAAGCGGGCGCTGGACGAGTCGGGCATCGAGATGCCGGCGGACATCGTCGCGCTGCAGGCGACTCCGAGCTTCCGCGCGGCCCTCCAGGGCGACGCCGAGGTCACCCCGGGAGGCGGCGTCCGCGCCTGATCTCGCGGGACGCCGGGCAACGCCGGGCAACGCCGGGGCGCCCCGCTCCGGCACACTGGAGCCATGAGCAAGCGCCCCCGGGTCCGTGCCCCCGAGCTCGTCGGTCGCGGCTGGCTGAACACCGACGGCGACCTCTCCCTGCGCGACCTGCGCGGCCGTTTCGTGCTGCTGGACTTCTGGACCTTCTGCTGCGTCAACTGCCTGCACGTGCTGGACGAGCTGCGCCCGGTCGAGGAGAAGTACGCCGACGAACTGGTGGTGATCGGCGTGCACTCGCCGAAGTTCGTGCACGAGGCCGACCCGGTCGCGCTGGCCCAGGCCGTCGAGCGCTACTCCGTGCACCATCCGGTCCTCGACGATCCCGAGCTGGTCACCTGGCAGGCGTACACCGCGCGGGCCTGGCCGACGCTGGTGCTGGTCGACCCCGAGGGGTACGTCGTCGCGCAGTACGCCGGCGAGGGGCACGCGCACGCGATCGACGCGCTGCTCGACGAACTGGTGGCCGAGCACCGCGACCGCGGGACGCTCCAGCCGGGCGACTCGCCGTACGTGGCCCCGGTGGCGGAGCCGACCGACTTGCGGTTCCCGGCGAAGGCCGTAGCGCTGGGTGACGGGCACGTGCTGGTCGCGGACGCCGGACACGACGAGGTGGTCGAGCTGGACGGCGACGGCACCGTCGTACGCCGCTTCGCCGGCTTCCGGGAGCCGAACGGACTCTGCCTGCTGCCGGACGCCGTCGCCGCGGAGGTGGGGTACGACGTGGTGGTCGCCGACACCGTGCACCACCAGCTGCGGTCGATCTCGCTGACGAGCGGCTCGGTCGGTGTCCTCGCCGGCGACGGCGAGCAGTGGATGCAGGGCGACGGCGTCGAGCGGCTCTCCAGTCCGTGGGACGTGGTCTGGTGGCAGGACCGGGTCTGGATCGCGATGGCCGGGATCCACCAGCTGTGGACCTTCGACCCGCGCACCGGTGAGGTGGCCGTGGCGGCCGGGACGACCAACGAGGGCCTGCTCGACGGTGAGGTCGACCGGGCCTGGTTCGCCCAGACCTCGGGATTGGCGGCCGACGGCGACCGGCTGTGGCTGGCCGACAGCGAGACCTCGTCCGTGCGCTGGGTCGAGGGCGGCCGGGTGGGGACGGCGATCGGCAGCGGCCTCTTCGACTTCGGGTTCCGCGACGGCGCCGCCGACCAGGCGTTGCTCCAGCACCCGCTCGGGGTGAGCGTGCTGCCGGATCGCAGCATCGCGATCTGCGACACCTACAACGGCGCCGTCCGCCGGCTCGACCCGACTACCGGACAGGTGACGACGCTGACCGACGACCTCGCCGAGCCGAGCGGGGCGTACGTCGACGGGGCCGAGCTGGTCGTCGTGGAGTCGGGCGCGCACCGGCTGACCCGGATCCCGCTGGGGGCGTCCGGGGTGGTGACCGACGGGTTCGCGCACAGCACGCACCGGCCGGTGACCGCGGTGGCTGCGGGGGTGTCGTTGGTGATCACCTTCGAGCCGCCGCCGGGGCAGAAGGTCGACGACCGCTTCGGTCCCGCCACCCAGCTGGTGGTCGAGGCCACGCCGCCGTCGTTGATCCGTGCCGGCGACGGCCGGGGGACCGAGCTGACCCGGGTGCTCACCCTCGACGAGCAGGTCGGCGAGGGCGTGCTGCACGTGGCGGCGCGGGCGGCGTCGTGCGACGTGGCGGGGGGTGAGGGCGCTGCCTGCCGGATGCACCAGCAGGACTGGGGGGTGCCGATCCGGGTGGCCGCGGACGGGATCGTGGAGCTGGTGCTGCCGTTGGGTGGGGCCGGCTGACGGGAGCGGTCTTCCGCTGTAACGCGGGGTTATGGTCGCTGAACACGCTGCGGAGGGGGCACTCAGCGACACGTTCACCGCGTTGCAGCCGGTGGTCGGATCGGCTCGTGTCCCACCTCACCCCGGCGACGATGCAGGGCGAACCCGTCTGGCCCCCTAGGCTCGGGGACAGCCAGTTGCCGCCCGGAACGTCGGGCCGGCTGCTCTTCTTTGAAGCCCGGTGTGGTGCGTGGACCTCCGCGCAAGACCAGTGATCGGGTGACGAGACCGCGTCTCGCAAGGCTCACCGGATCCACGCCTGTGGCTCCGCGCCGGACGCACACCCCCGATCGAAAGTTCTCGCATGTCTGCGCCCGCCCTCGAACGATCCACCCCCGATGCTGCCGCCTCCGTCTTCAGCGGCCTGCCCGCCGAGCTGATCCAGGCGCTCGCCGCCCAGGGCATCACCGTCCCCACCCCGGTCCAGGCCGCGGTCATCCCCGACGGCCTCTCCGGCCACGACGTGCTGGGCCGCGCCCAGACCGGCTCCGGCAAGACCCTCGCCTTCGGGATCCCGATGCTGGCCCGACTGGCCGGCGAGAAGAGCCGCCCGGGCCACCCGCGGGCGCTCGCCGTCGTCCCGACTCGCGAGCTCGCCCAGCAGCTGAGCCGCGCGCTCGTGCCGTTGGCCAACTCGCTCAAGCTCCGCGTCACCACGGTCTACGGCGGTACGCCGTACGACCGCCAGGTCCGCGCGCTGAAGAACCGCGCCGACATCGTGATCGCGACCCCCGGTCGGCTCGAGGACCTGATCAAGCAGGGGCACTGCTCGGTCGAGGACATCCAGATCACCGTGCTCGACGAGGCCGACCACCTGTGCGACCTGGGCTTCTACCCGGCCATCGACAAGCTCGTCGGGATGACGCCGGCCGGCAGCCAGCGGATGTTGCTCTCGGCGACGCTCGACGGCGACGTCGACCGCCTGGTCCGCAAGCACCTGCGCAACCCCAAGCTGCACCAGCTCGACCCGAACGCGGGCGCGGTCACCACGATGACCCACCACACGCTGGTCGTCGGTGGCTTCCGCGACAAGGTCGACGCTGCCGTTCGTCTGGTCGAGGCCAATGGCTCCACGATCCTGTTCACGCGTACTCGTGACGGTGCCGTCGAGCTCGCCGAGGCGCTCACCGCCGCCGGCGTCGAAGCCGTCGACCTGCACGGAAACCTGAGCCAGCGGGTGCGCGAGCGCAACCTGCAGAAGTTCTCCAGCGGCAAGGTCCAGGCCGTCGTCGCGACCGACGTCGCCGCACGTGGGATCCACGTCGACAACGTCGACCTGGTGATCCACTTCGACGCGGCCAACGACCCGAAGGCGTACCTGCACCGTTCGGGCCGTACGGCGCGAGCCGGCAAGGACGGCTGCGTCGTCACGATCTCGACGCCGAAGTTCGTCGACCAGGTGGTGCGCTTGCAGCGCAGCGCCGGTGTCGAGGTGCTGCACCACGACCTGCGCACCGCCCCGCGGCTGCTGACGGCCGAGGCGCTCGTCGAGTCGGGCTCGGCCACGCCGCCGCGCGCGTCCGGTCCTCGCACCGGTGGTTCGCGCCCCGGTGGGGCCCGCCCGTACGCCGGCGGGTCGGCGGGCGGGTCGGGCGACCGCAAGCCGTACCGCGGCCAGGGTGGCGGCGCGCGTCGACCCGAGGGTCGCCCCGACGGTCGCAGCGACGGCCCCCGCCAGTCCGGTCGTGGCCGTGCGGGTGCGGGGAGTGGCTCGCGCTGGTCGGACCAGGGTCGCTGAGTCCCTGCTGTCGCAGGTTCATCAAGGTATGTAGATCAACCAACGCTTCCCATGGCGTGCACACCATGGGAAGCGTCGGTTCGGCTGGGACAGCCTGCGGATCTGCGGGCTGACGCGCCGGATCAGTCCTGACAGCTCGTGCTTCCGATGATCAACCCGCGCTTCCCATGCTCTGCAGACCATGGGAAGCGCGGGTTGATCTGCATACCGTGATGAAACTGCATCAACCCACCGCCAACCGCGCCGCAATCGCCAGCATCACCACCCCGATCAGCGCATCGAGCACCCGCCACGCCGACGGACGCGACAGCACCCGGTGCGAGAGCCGCGCCCCGTAGCCCAGCCCGGTGAACCACAGGATGCTTGCCGCCCCCGCTCCCACCGCGAACCACCAGCGCCCGTCACTGCCGTGGTGGTTCGCCAACGTGCCGAGCAGCAGCAGCGTGTCGAGGTAGACGTGCGGGTTCAGCCAGGTCAGCGCCACCGCCCGGACCGCCACCGAACGTCGCGAGCGGACCAGCCCGGCCGCAGCCCGCAACGCCTCCGGGTGCCGGGCGCGCAGCAACGAGTGGACGCCGTACCAGGTCAGGAAGGCAACCCCCAGCCACCGGACGACGTCCACGGCCCAGGGAGCCCGGGCCACCACGGTCCCGATCCCGGCCACCCCGGCCACGATCAGCAGGAGGTCCGAGACGGCGCAGATCAGCACCACGAGGCCCACGTGCTCGCGGGCCAGCCCCTGACGCAGGACGTAGGCGTTCTGAGCCCCGATCGCGATGATCAGCGTCAGGCCGGTGACCAGTCCGGTCGCCAGGGCATCGATCACCCGTGCACCCTAGGCGCCGCCAGCACCCCGTGACCTGCAGGGACCGATCAGAGCTCGGCGCGCTCCTCGATCCGGGTGCTGCGCGACTGCCGCCGGTTGACGGTGAGGGCGAGCGCCAGCCCGAGGATGCCGACCGCCACGCAGATCCAGCCGACCGTGTCGGTGGCCACGTACTCCTCGACCCGGTCCGGGATCTCCACCGCCCCGGTGACGATGATCAACCCGACGATCAACAGCAGGATTCCAGCGCCGATACCCATGACAACTCCGAACTCTGAGGGGGATGCTGCGCGGCGCGACGTACGCCGGCGCGGTCGGCGGGTGGCCAGACCCGCCAGGCAGGTGTACCCCGCCGCATCGGCCACGAAACCCCCGCACAACGCGACGACCCGCCCGGAGGCCGGGCGGGTCGTCGCGAGGTGGATCAGGTGGAGCGGATCAGAACGCGGCCTCGTCGAGGTCCATCAGGTCGAGCGTGGTGCTCTCGGCGATGGCGCGCTCGGCGGTCAGGCGCGGCAGGTTGGTCTGCGCGAAGAACTGCGCAGCGGCCACCTTGCCCTCGTAGAACGCCTTGTCCTTGCCCGGCTCCCCGGCCAGCTTCTCCAGGGCGACCTCGGCGCCGCGGAGCAGCAGCCAGGCACAGACGACGTCGCCGAGCACCATCAGCAGGCGGGTGGTGTTGAGCCCCACCTTGTAGATGTTGCGCAGGTCGCCGCCCTCGGCGCTGGCGTCGGCCGACATCAGGTCGTTGATCATGTGACCGACGATCGCGTTGGCGTCCTCGAGCGCGGTGGCGAGCAGCTCGCGCTCCACCTTGAGGCGACCGTTGCCGGCCTCGCCCTTGATGAACGCCTCGATCTCGCTGGCCAGGTGGCCCAGCGCCTTGCCCTGGTCCTTGACGATCTTGCGGAAGAAGAAGTCCTGGCCCTGGATCGCCGTGGTGCCCTCGTAGAGGGTGTCGATCTTGGCGTCGCGGACGTACTGCTCGACCGGGTACTCCTGCAGGAAGCCGGAGCCACCGAAGGTCTGCAGCGACTCGGTGCCCAGCAGCACCCAGGAGCGCTCCGAGCCGTAGCCCTTGACGATCGGCAGGAGCAGGTCGTTGACCTTCTCGGCCAGCTCGTCACGCTCGCCGTTGTGCTCGGCGACCATGACCTTGTCCTGCCACGACGCGGTGTAGAGCACCAGCGAGCGCATGGCCTCGGAGAAGGCCTTCTGCGTCATCAGCGAACGACGTACGTCGGGGTGGTGGGTGATCGTCACGCGGGGAGCGGTCTTGTCGGCCGCCTGCGTGAGGTCCGCACCCTGCTGACGCTGCTTGGCGTAGTCGAGGGCGTTCAGGTAGCCGGTGGAGAGCGTGGCGATGGCCTTCGTGCCGACCATCATCCGGGCGTTCTCGATGACCTGGAACATCTGCGCGATGCCGTCGTGCACCTCGCCGAGCAGCCAGCCCTTGGCGGGCTCCTTCTCGCCGAAGGTGACCTCGCACGTGTTGGAGACCTTGATCCCCATCTTGTGCTCGACGTTCGTGACGTAGACGCCGTTGCGCTCGCCGGTCAGCTCGCCGGTCTCGTGGTCGAAGTGGATCTTCGGGACGAGGAAGAGGCTGAGGCCCTTGGTGCCCGGGCCGCCGGCGCCCTCGACGCCCACGGGGCGCGCGAGGACGAGGTGCATGATGTTCTCGCTCATGTCGTGCTCGGCCGAGGTGATGAAGCGCTTGACGCCCTCGATGTTCCAGGAGCCGTCGTCGTTCAGGGTGGCCTTGGCGCGGCCGGCGCCGACGTCGGAGCCCGCGTCGGGCTCGGTCAGCACCATGGTGCAGCCCCACTGGCGGTCGACCATGATCTGGGCGATCTGCTTGTCGCGGTCGTTGCCGTTCTTGTAGACGACGTTCGCGAAGGCGGGGCCGGCGGCGTACATCCAGATGGGGGCGTTCGAGCCCAGGACGAGCTCGCCCATGGCCCACACCAGGCTGGAGGGGGCGGGCTGCCCGCCGATCTCCTCCATCACCTGCAGGCGCCACCACTCGGCGTCCATCCAGGTCTGGTAGCTCTTCTTGAAGGACTCCGGGATCGGCGCGGTGCTGGTCTCGGGGTCGAAGACCGGCGGGTTGCGGTCGCTGTCCTCGTAGGACTCGCCCAGGTCCTCGCGGGCCAGCCGGTCGACCTCGCTGAGGATCGAGCGAGCAGTCTCGCTGTCCACCTCGGCGAAGGGGCCGGTGCCCAGCACGTCGTCGCGCCCGAGCAACTCGAAGAGGTTGAACTCGATGTCGCGGAGGTTGCTCTTGTAGTGGCTCACAACTACACCTTTTCGATCGCGGGTGTCGGTTTCGGGGGGGCCTGACATCGGCCCTGTCGGTGGCGGAGCCCCAGAGCGCTACTCACCAGTAACTTAATGATGCCTCGCCCGAGCGGACCGCGCAAGAGAATGCCCATGAGAGTTGCCCGACACCCCTGTGTACGGCGTGATCCCCGACACGCCGGCGCTCGGAGAGTTGACAGTGACCCGGCCTTAAACTCTACTGTGTTACTCAACAAACAAAGTTGCTCGACTTTCGATTGAAGGACTCCCCTCATGCGCAAACTTCTCGTCCTGGGCTTCGTGGGCCTCCTGGCCCAGCTGATCGACGGTTCCCTGGGGATGGGCTACGGGGTGACCTCCTCCACCCTGCTGCTCGCCGTCGGTGTCGCGCCCGCGGCCGCCTCGGCCGCGGTGCACTTCTCCGAGATCGGCACCTCGCTGGTCTCCGGCATCTCCCACCACAAGCTCGGCAACGTCGACTGGCGCACCGTGTCGATCCTGGCCGTCCCCGGCTTCATCGGTGCGTTCGCCGGCGCGACGTTCCTCGCCGGCCTGGACGGCGCGACTGCCAAGCCGTGGGTCGCTGGCCTGCTGCTCGCGCTGGGTGTCTACGTGATCTGGCGCTTCCTCGTGCTGGGCGGCGCCCGCCCGCAGCTGAAGTCCCGTCCGTCCGCGTGGTTCCTCGCCCCGATGGGTGTCTTCGGTGGCGCGCTGGACGCCATCGGTGGCGGCGGCTGGGGTCCGGTCGGTACGACCTCGCTGCTCTCCTCGGGTCGGCTCGAGCCCCGTAAGGTGATCGGCTCGATTGACACCTCGGAGTTCGTGGTCGCCGTCGGTGGCTCGCTCGGGTTCATCCTGGCGCTCGGCTCGCAGGGCATCGACTGGCACTACGCAGGCGCGCTGCTCGCCGGCGGTGTGATCGCCGCCCCGTTCGCCGCCTGGCTCGTCAGCAAGCTGTCCGGGCGCGTGCTCGGCGTCGGCGCCGGCGGTCTGATCATCCTGACCAACTCCAAGACCATCCTCGAGTCGCTGGGGGTCAGTGGCAGCTCGGTGGCCCTGGTCGCCGCCGCACTCGCGGTCCTCTGGATCAGCGGCATCGTGTGGACGGTGCGCCAGGACCGGTTCGACCGCGCGCTGGCGGCGATGGAGAAGGACCTGGTCTCCGCCTGAGCCGAATGTCCTGCTCCTCGACTGCCTTGGTGCAGATGTCTGACAGAGTGGAGCCGTGCGCGTCTCCACCAAGTCGGACTATGCCCTGCGGGCCCTCATCGAGATGGCCACGCGTCAGGACGGTCGCCCGGTCAGCGCCGAGGAGCTCGGTCGCCTGCAGGAGATCCCCCGGGGTTTCCTGCAGGCGATCCTCGCCGATCTGCGTCGGGCGGGGGTCGTCCTGGCCCAGCGGGGCCAGGCCGGTGGCTGGCGGCTGGCCCGCCCGGCCGACACGGTCTCGGTGGCCGACGTGATTCGGGCGGTGGACGGCCCGCTGGTCTCCGTCTACGGACTGCGCCCCGAGGCGGTCAGCTACAACGGGTCGGCCGAGGTGCTCCAGCACGTGTGGATCGCCGCTCGCCGGTCGTTGCGGGAGGTGTTCGAGGAGGTCTCGATCCAGCAGCTCGCCGATGGTGCGCTCCCCGAGGCGATCACCTCGCGCACCGACGACGACGACGCCTGGCAGCCGCACTGACCCGCCCGAACCGGCTCGGTCCGATGCTGCGGGAAATCTAGAACCTGTTCTCGTTTCGCCCTAGGATGCCGACCATGATCACGTCGGAGAACATCACCTGGAACGCCCCGAACGCCGAGCACCCGGCCCGCGCGGCCTCGCAGCGCTCGTACTCCGCCGTCTGCCGGGGTGACCTGGAGGAGTGGCTCTCGGTCTACGCCGAGGACGCCGTGATCGAGGACCCGGTCGGGCCGTCGATGTTCGACCCCGAGGGCAGGGGCCACCACGGCCACGAGGCGATCCGGGCCTTCTGGGCCCAGGCCATCTCCCCGATCGCGACCTTCCACTTCCTGATCACTGACTCGCACGCCAACGGCAACACCTGCGCGAACATCGGCACGATCACCACGACGTTCCACGACGGTGGGGTCGTCGACACCGACCTGGTCATGGTCTACACCGTCAACGACGACCACCAGGTCGCCTCGATGAAGGCCTACTGGGAGCCCGAGCGGGCGATGGCCACCTACCGCAAGCCCTGATCAGCCGGCGTTCGACGCCACCCACTCCACGAACGGGCGCAGCGCCCGCCAGTCGTCGCGCACCACGTCGAGCAGCTCGGGCGTGTGGATCACCGGCTCGAAGCCGTGCGAACGGCCCACCGTCATCGACTTGTGGCGCAGCAGCTCGATCCGCGGGTGGTCGGCGTCGTAGCCCCGCGGCGAGGTCTTGAGCTTCTCGCCGCCGACCTCCCAGCCGGCGGAGACGAGCCCCGCCAGCAACTCCTCGAGCTCGGTGCCGCGGCGGTCGTCGTCGATCGCCTGTCGGATCCCGGCCAGCCGCGGAGTGCTGGCCTCGTAGAACCCGGCGCCGGTGCGGACCCCGCGGGCCGACAGCTCGACGTACCAGCCGGTGGCGGGGCCGGCGGCGACGAACGCGCCCTGGTGGGTCTTGTACGGCGTCTTGTCCTTGGCGAACCGCACGTCGCGATACGGCCGGAAGACCTTGGCGTCCCCGAACTCCGGTGCGAGCGCCGCGGTCAGCGCGGCCATCGGGGCCTTGACCGCCTCGTCGTACACCGCCTTGTGCTTCTCCCAGTACGACCTGGTGTTGTCCACCTCGAGGTCGTCGTAGAAGTCGAGGGCGGCAGTCGGGAAACCGGTGAAGACGTCAGCCATGGCGCGAGCCTACGGCGCGGTGCAGGCGGGCTCGGTCCACCCGGGCTCAGTCCAGGCGGGCGCTCACCTGTTCGTCGCCCGCCTCGTCGAAGACCGTGACGGTCAGGGTGTCGCCGCCGCACCGCGGGGCGGTGAGGAAGCCCCGGGCCGACGGTGACTCGTGGACCACGTCGAGTCCGCGCTCGGGGTCCCAGCGGAGCAGGCGGGCGGGGTCGCCGGTGCGCTGCGGGTCGCGCACGAAGTACGCCGCCCCTGCGCACCAGGTCAGCGTCCCCGACGTACCGGGGCCGAGGTCGTAGTGGTCGTCGCCGACCCGGGCGCGCAGCAGCGCCTCCTCGATCCGCTTCTCCCGGGGGATCTCCGACCACACCTCGCCGTCCTCGAGCAGCAGCCCCTCCCAGCTCGAGCATCGGGACACGGCCGGGAACGAGACGGTCTCGCTGCCCACCACGCGGGCGACGGTGCGACACGAGGGCCGGGAGTCGTCGAAGGTCATCAGGGAGAGGCCGCTCGGCGTGATCCGGACGCCGTTGAAGCCGTGCCGCGGCGGTGCGCACCAGCCGGGGGTGGCGGAGCCGCTGGGCAGGTCGACCACAGCCAGGCAGTAGGCGCGGTCGGAGACGGTCGCGTGCGCCAGCTGCCCCTGGCCCAGCGCCCAGCTGCCGCCGTTCGTGGTCGGGACCTCGGAGGAGCCGTCGAGGGTGAACTGGTCGCCGGTGGCGAGCTCGGTCACCACAGCCCGGCCGGCGCGCTGCTCGCGGGTGTCCTGGAGGACGACCACGGCCCAGTCCTGGTCGAGGCGGGCGTCGGAGATCCGTTCCCGGGCGCCGGCCTCCCCGCCGAGATCGGGGCCGGGGCCCTCGAGGCGCCAGCTGCTGCCGGCCTCGTCGGCCGTCAGCGTCCACGTGGAGTTGCGGACCACGGTGGCCTCGACGGGGCCGGGGACGGGGGACCAGTCCAGCAGGGCCCGGCCGGCTCGAACGGCGACCGGGTCGCCGGGGGTGCCCCCGTCGGGCAGGGGGCCGTCGCCCCGGTCCACGGCGGAGCCCGAACGGGTCTGGGTGGGGTCCGGGTCCGCGGCGTCCTGCGCTCCGGAGGAGCAGCCGGCGAGGACGAGGGCGAGGACGAGGACGAGCAGGGTTGCCGGGAGGGTCGGCCGGGGGAGCCTGCCCATCAGACCCCGATGTTGTGCAGGAAGTGCGCCCGGTTCGCCCGGTAGCTCTTGTACGCCGATCGCCACTGCACCCGATGAATGTAGGGCTCGGAGGGGTCGAAACGCTGCTGGTTCCAGGGCTCGAAGTAGCCGACCTGGGTCGGCTTGCTGCCCCGCTTGTCGTAGCCGCGTCCGACCTGGAAGTGCCCGGAGGCGTCGTCGTCGAGGTAGGGGTAGTACTTCTTCAGCAGGATCGGGTGCAGCACCAACGGCGCGCGGTAGTCCTCGACGTGGCGCATGTTCAGCAGCAGCCACTTCTCGTACGAGAGGTGACCGATGTCGAGGACGATGTAGCGACCGGCCCGGTCGCGCCGGTCCCAGCCGGTGGAGGCGTTGGTGACGCGGACCATGTCGCTGATCGCGGTCCCGCTCGACGTGGTGCCCAGCTTGCGGGCCCAGTGCTTCTGGGGGCGCCTCTCCTTCTTCCAGCCCCACGCCATCATCTGCATGGTCGCCGGCCCGCACCAGTAGGAACGGGTCTGCTCGGAGACCCGGCGCGGCTTCATCACCGTGCTGCGACGGGGGTAGTCGCCCCGGGTCTTGCGGGGCTTGCGGCGCTCGGAGGTCCCGGAGGCCTGGGTGTCGTCGGCGTCGGCGGACTCGGTGGACTCGGCGGTGTCGGCCCGGGCCTCGGGGTGGCGAGCCAGGAAGTCGGCCGGCAGCGCGACGCCCTCGACCTGGTGACGCAGCAACCAGACCTTGGCGACCGATCGGGCGGCCTCGGTCAGTTCGGCCCGCTCGGCGGCCGCCCGCTGCGTCGTACTCAGCGAGGCGGTACGGCGCAGGCTCGCGGCGAGGTCGAGGCCCCCGGTGGACTCGGTGCGTACCGGACGCGCCGCGAGTTGGACGGCGCGTCGGGCATCAGCCTGCACGGCCCCCTCCTCTCGCGTCGTCCAGCCGGCGTGCAGGCAGTAGCGCTGTCCCTCGAAGTCGGCGCACCGGACCAGGGTGCGGGCGAGCTCCGCCGCCGAGGTGGAGGGCCGGAGCGGGGACGGGGTGCGGCCGCGGTCCACGACGCGGGAGATCTCGGCGCGCAGTTCGGGCGTCAACGTCCCGGGCCCGGCGGTCAGCGCGGCGCGCCCGGCACCGCGGTCCTGGCCGGCCTGCATCAGCGAACCGTCGGCTCCTCCTCCACGGGGAAGGAAGGGGGCGGCCGCGAGGATGAGGGCGAAGGCCCCGATCGCGATCGTGCGGGTGCGCGTCATCCGAGAGACCTCACGTGGTGCAGATTGGGGAAGGAGCGCCTACCACTGTCACCTCAGACCCACAAGGAGTCAAGAGCCCCACCAGTCACACGCGTCTCGGCGCGACCTCCTGGCAAAGGAGAGGTGGCCCGCCGGGGCGGGTGATGGGAGGGAAGGGCAGAACTGGAGCGGACGACGAGATTCGAACTCGCGACATCGACCTTGGGAAGGTCGCGCTCTACCAACTGAGCTACGTCCGCAGGACCGGACAGTGCGGCGCGTGAGCGCCCGCCGTCCGGTCGTCGCACATGCTAGCCGATGCGCCCGGTAGGTTACGCACGTGCTGCTGTCAGACCGCGACATCCTGTCCGAGATCGAGGCCGGCCGGATCGCCCTCGATCCCTTCGACGAGGCGATGGTCCAGCCGTCCTCGATCGACGTCCGCCTCGATCGCTTCTTCCGGGTCTTCGAGAACCACCGGTACCCGCACATCGATCCAGCGGCCGACCAGTCCGACCTGACCCGTGAGGTCGAGCCCGTCGGGGACGAGCCGTTCATCCTGCACCCGGGCGAGTTCGTGCTCGGTTCGACGTACGAAGTGATCTCGCTGCCGGACGACATCGCGGCGCGGGTCGAGGGCAAGTCGTCGCTCGGGCGGCTGGGGTTGCTCACGCACGCGACCGCCGGCTTCGTGGATCCTGGCTTCTCCGGGCACGTGACGCTCGAGCTCGCCAACGTCGCGACCCTGCCGATCAAGCTCTACCCGGGCATGAAGATCGGCCAGTTCTGCTTCTTCCGGCTCAGCTCGCCCTCCGAGCACCCGTACGGCTCCGCGAAGTACGGCTCGCGCTACCAGGGCCAGCGGGGGCCGACGCCGTCGCGCTCGTTCCAGAGCTTCCACCGCACCCAGATCTGAGCTGCCACTTCTGGTTGCCGACAAGCCGCTGACCTGCCAGTTGTGGTTGGTTCGGGCGGCCGGTCAGGGGGGTTCGGGCAACCACAACTGGCAGGTGAGCGGTCGCCGGGCAACCACAACTGGCAGGTGAGCGTCAGGCGGGGGCGTACGTCGGGACGATCATCGCGCTGCGCGGCGTGGTCGCCCTCAGGCGATCCTGCAGGACCTCCTGGTACTCCTGCGACGAGTAGACGCGCTGGGCCTCGGCCACGTCGGGGAACTCCAGCACCACGGTGTGCGTACCGCCGGCGGGTGCTTCGGCCAGGTGGATCGTGTCGTTCGTCGAGGCGATGAGCCGGGTGGTGCCGACCATCAGAATCGGCGTCGCGCGTCCGCGGTAGTCGTGGAGCAGGTCGCGGTCGTGGACGTCGTAGTTCAGGATCAGCAGGGCCGGCACGCGGGTCTCCTCGGTAGGGGGGGCTCCAGCCTACGGAGGATCGTGCGAGGCGGTCGGTGTACGTCGAACCCGGTGTCCGTCGAACCCCGGTGTACGTCGAACCCGGTGCACGTGGTCGGCTCCGGACCGGAGGCGCCCCGCCAAGCAGCGAGGGCGGTCGCCACCCGTCACCTGGATGACGGGGGACGACCGCCCTCGGCGGTGGCTCTCGGATCAGAGGTCGAAGAGCGAACCCGACTCGTCGATCTCGACATCCGTCTTCGGCGTGTGCGCCGCACCCGAGCTCGGCTTCTTCGCCGGCGCGGGAGCCGACCCCTCGGTGCTCTCGGTGAGCACCTCGTCCGCGGTGGCCTCCTGCTCGGTGGCCTCCGCTGCCTCGGCGGGCTCCGGGCTCGGCTCCTCGGTCGCGGGCGCCTCGGCGCCTTCGACCGCCACTGCCGTGTCGTCGTCCCCGGCGGACGTCGCAGCCGCCGTGGCGGCAGCGCTGACAGCAGCCCCGCCGGTGGCCTCCTGGGCGTCCGACTCCACGGGCTCGGCCGGCTGAGCAGCCTCCTCCGCGGCCGGCTCGGCTGTCGGCTCCTGCTTCGGCGTCGCGGCCGGAGCGGGCTCCGGAGCCGCGATGTCGAAGAGCGAACCCTCGGTCGGGATCTCCTTCGCCGGTGCGGCAGCAGCAGACTCGGCCTTCGGAGCAGCGGGCTCGGGCTTCGTCGTCGCCTCCGGCTCGGGCTCCGGTGCGGGCTCAGCCTTCACCTCCGGCTCGGGCTCCGGTGCGGGCTCAGCCTTCGCCTCGGGCTCAGCCTTCGGTGCGGCCGGAGCGGGCTCGGGGGCTGCCAGGTCGAACAGCGACCCCGACCCGATCTCGGTGGCGGGCTCGGCAGCAGCCGGGGCTGCCGTCTCAGCGCCCGCCTTCTCGGCGTCCGCCTTCTCGGCGTCCGCCTTCTCGGTGTCCGCCTTCTCGGCGACCGGCTCCTGTCCCGGCTCGGTCTCGGCAGCGGGGGTCTTCTCGGCCGGCGCCTCGGCGGCCGGCTCGGTCGGGGCGACGTCGAAGAGCGACCCGCCCGCACCCAGCTCCGTCTCGGTCTCGGCCTTCGCCGGCGCGGCGGCCTCGGGCTCGGCGGCCTCCTGTGCGGGGGCCTCGGCCTTCACCGGCGCAGCAGCCTCGGGCTCGTCGCCACCCAGGTCGAACAGCGACCCACCGGACGAAACCGCCGACTTCTCCTCCGCAGCCGGCTCCGCAGTCGACTCCACCGCGGGCTCCTCGGGCTTCGCCGAAGCTGCCTCCTCCGGGGCCGGGGTGTCGAAGAGCGACGAGCCGCCGCTGGCCTTGGCGGCCGGGCCGACGTCCTCGGTGTCGGTGACGGTCTGCGCGGACTGGGTCGCGTCGCCGGCCTCGGGCTCGGCCTTGGTGGCCTCGTCCGCCGCCGGGGCAGCGGTCTTCGCGGCCGCGCCCTTGGCTGCCGGAGCCTTCACGGTCCTGGTCGCAACCTCGCCCTTGACCGAGGCCAGGAGCATCTGCGCGACGTCGAGGACCTCGACCTCCTCGCGGGCCTCGCCCTTGGCCTGCTGGGCGGTGAGTCCGTCGGAGAGCATCACGCGGCAGAACGGGCAGCCGACCGCGATCTGGTCGGCTCCGGTCTCGACGGCCTCGACGGTGCGGTTGACGTTGATCCGCTCGCCGAGGTTCTCCTCCATCCACATGCGCGCGCCACCGGCGCCGCAGCAGAACGACTTCTCGGAGTTGCGGGGCATCTCCACGACCTCGGCGCCGGGCAGCACCTGCAGCAGCTCACGCGGCGGGGTGTAGACGCCGTTGTGGCGACCGATGAAGCAGGGGTCGTGGTAGGTGATCGAGCGCTTCGCGGCGCCGGCGCCCTCCTTGACCGGGGTCAGCTTGCCCTCGCGGACCAGGCGGTTCAGCAGCTGGGTGTGGTGCACCACCTCCAGCTCGATGCCGAACTCCTTGTACTCGTTCTTGAGCGTGTTGAAGCAGTGCGCGCAGGTCGAGACGACCTTCTTGACCTTGTACTCCTTGAAGGTCTCGACGTTCTGCTGGGCCAGGCCCTGGAAGACGAACTCGTTGCCGGCCCGACGGGCCGGGTCGCCGGTGCAGGTCTCGCCGTTGCCGAGCACGCCGAACGAGACGTCGGCGATGTCGAGCAGCTCGGCGACCGCCCGGGTCGTCTTCTTGGCGCGGTCCTCGTAGGCGCCGGCGCAGCCGACCCAGAACAGCCACTCGACCTCGTCGAGGGACTCGATGGTGTCGCCGACGACCTTGACCTCGAAGTCCAGGCCCTTGGCCCAGTCCATCCGCGCGGTCGGCGACATGTTCCACGGGTTGCCCTTGTTCTCCAGCCCCTTGAAGAGGCCGTTGAGCTCGGCCGGGAAGTTCGACTCGACCAGCAGCGCATACCGGCGCATGTCGACGATGTGGTCGACGTGCTCGATGTCGACGGGGCACTGCTGCACGCAGGCGCCGCACGAGGTGCAGGACCAGAGCACGTCCGGGTCGATCACCGCGGAGCCGTTCTCGGGCATGTAGAACCAGTCGTCACCGGTGTCGCCGACCAGCGGGCGCTCGACCTCCCGGGCCAGCGCCGGGTCGGCCTCGAGCAGGGCTGCGCGGTCGCCCTCGGCGGCCTGCAGGTACGGCGCCTTGGCGAACGCGTGGTCGCGCAGCGCGGTGATCAGCAGCTTGGGAGAGAGCGGCTTGTCGGTGTTCCAGGCCGGGCACTGCGACTGGCAGCGACCGCACTCGGTGCAGGACGTGAAGTCGAGGATGCCCTTCCAGCTGAAGTCCTCGATCGAGCCGGCGCCGAGCACCGAGTCCTCGTCGAGGTCGTCGATGTCGTCGAGCATGATCGTCTTGCCCGACGAAGTGAGCGGCTTGACGGCGCCCAGCGCGGTGCGGCCCGAGGACTCGCGCTTGAGGAAGATGTTGAAGAACGCCAGGAAGCGGTGCCACGCGACACCCATCGTCAGGTTCACCGAGATCGTGATCATCCAGACGAACGAGATGACGATCTTCAGCATGGCGAAGAACCAGATGAAGTTCTCCAGCCAGGCCTCCGACTGGCCGTCCATCATCGCGCCGAGCCAGGCGGTGAAGGGGAAGTGGAAGACCGAGCCGGGCTCGCCGGCGTACTGGGCGATCGCGTACTCCGCGCCGCGCAGCGCGATGATGCACAGGCCGACGCCGAGGATGATGGCCTCGACGAAGTAGCCCTGCCACATCGTGGACTTGAAGAACCGGCCGCGCGGCCCGCGGACCCGCTCGGTGGGGCGGGTGGCGCGGTAGCCGATGAAGGCGACGATCGCCACGATCATCAGGACCGTGAAGAGCTCGGTGAGCCACTCCCAGAGGAAGAAGTGCCCGATGACCGGGAGCTGGAAGTGCGCGTCGAAGAGCTGACCGAAGGCCGTCACCAGGGTGAAGAAGAGCAGCCCGAAGCCGACGAAGATGAACCAGTGCCCGATGCCGACCAGGTGCCACTGGAGCATCCGGGTGTGCCCGAGGGACTCCTTGAGCAGGGTCACCGCTCGCGAGCCGGGGTTGTCGGTCCGCGAGACCGGCTGACCGATCCGGATCACGCCGAGCATCGCGCGGATCGCCCGGATGAAGAGGGCGGTACCGACCGTGGCGATGGTCAGCGAGACGACGATGGCAAAGATCTGCATGCTCGGGGGCTCCTCGACGCTCGGCTGCCCGTCGCTGCATGACGGGCATGTTGAGCCTAGGGGAGCCGCCGGTCGCCGTCAGTCCCCCTGGGGCGTGACCTCGATCCTACCGGGCGGTAACTTGCCTCAGCCGCGGGATACGCGTTGCACCGTGCCGGCGCGGGTGAAGTGCACCGTGACCATCACCTTGGAGCCGGCCCGGTCCCGGGCGCAGAAGCCGAAGGTCCGCCCGTGGCGCAGGTAGGGCTGTCCCACCTTCGTCATCACCGCGCGAGGACTCATCCCGCGCTGCACGCGCTTCATCGCCCGGTCGACCGGCAGGCGCAGGTCGGGGTTGCGGCACGAGTCGGGCGCGATGCCGTGCGCCCGCTCCCACGTCTGCAGGTAGGCCTCGGCGCCACGCGCCATGTCCTGGGTGATCGCCCGGCCGTCCGCGCCCGCCACCTTCGCCAGGTCCTCGACCCAGTCGGGGTAGAGGCCGTACTGCGCCACACCGTCGACGTTGAGGTCGTAGACCCGCTCCCCGGCGTGCTGCTTCTTGATCTTCACGCCGTTGAGGCCCCGGAAGGGGTAGGTCACCGGGTTGCTGACGTCGGCGCCGCGCGGGTCGCCCTGGGCGCCCAGGCCGTTGATGTCGGCGCCGAAGCCGAAGCCGAAGTAGTAGCGCTTGTCCGCCCAGCCCAGGTGCGCCCGCCACTTCTCCACGAAGCCGGTCGAGTCACCGGCGTACGGCGCGACGAAGCCGCCCAGCTTGTAAATCCGGGGGTAGGCGTCGGGGGTCGACCAGGAGTGCGAGGACAGGACGCCGGGGTACTCGATCTCCTCGAGCGTGTCGAGGGAGGACTGGCGCGCCTTGACGCTCATGTGGTCGGGGTCGAAGAGCATGTGCCGTGCGGCGAGTGCCTTGATCGTGTGCTCGCCCAGGGTCGTCAGGCCCCGGTCGTTGCAGTGCGCGGGCCGCGGGTAGACCGGGACCGCCGGCAGGTTGCCGGCCCCGAAGAGCTGCCCGATCGCGCCGAACAGCGCGTCCTGCTGGCTGGGCGAGATGTCGGGCTGCGCGTACTGGGTCCGGTCGTGGGCGCCGGGCACCTCCGGCTCGCAGTGCCGCATGTCCCAGAAGGTGCCGGTCTCGGCGAAGTTGGCGCTGTTCACGGCCACACCGGTCGACCCGGCGTCGCCGGCGATCCCGGACAGGGCGTTGTCGAACTTGTTGACCAGCTCCATCTGGCGCACCCCCAAATCGTGCACCTCGTCGAGCTGGCGATCGATGGAGGCCAGATCGCAGGCCGGGACGTCGCCGCCGGGCGCCTTCTTGAACGTGCACCCGAAGGGCACGCTGGTCTCGATCCCCATGACCACGGCCATCTTGCCGGCGTTGATCACCCGGCGTGCCTCGAAGGGCGACGTCACGATCCGGTAGAAGCCCTTGCCGGGCCCGCCGAACTGGGCGTCGATGTAGTCCTGCATCTCGTACATGTCCTTGGCCTGGAGACGGACCGAGTCCATGTCGTCGCACGAGTTGCGCTTGATCGGGTAGAGCGTGCAGAGCTGGTTGTTCTCGACGAGCAGGTTGACGAAGATCCGCTGACCGCCGCGCCAGGAGCGCTCCAGCCACCGGTAGTAGGTGCCCTCGTGGGTCAACGAGTGCGGCGCGGGCCAGTCGACGAAGGTCGGCCAGCCGACCGGGTCGTGGCTGGGCTCCCCGGAGAGGAACGCCTCGAGCGCGGCACCGCGGCCGCCGGTGTAGGTGTGGTCGGGGCAGTCGACCAGGGCGTACGGCGCGCCGTACGTGTCCCACGGCTTGCCGCAGTGGGCGCCGCCGCCGAGGAACTCGAAGGCCATCCCGTGGGTGTGCGCATCGATGTAGCCGCGGACCTCCTGGAACGGCGAGACGCCGGCGTGCGGGCCGCCGGAGACGTTGATCTGCGACTCCGGGTACGCCGTGCAGCCCTGCGCGCGGGTCGGGCGGAAGGTGCTCCGTCCGCGCTGCTCCAGGCGGGTGCCCTCGGAGGTGAAGGTCAGTTTCCGGCCCTTCTTCCGGGCCGTCCAGACGGTCTTGGGGCCCGGCTCGGTGCTGGTGCCGGTGGTGGAGACGAAGGTGCCGGCGCGGGTGTAGAGCAGGTAGGTGCCCAGGTCGGTCGGTTTGAAGAAGAGCGGGTCGCCGCCCTGCGTCAGGGTGTAGCAGCCGTTGGCCAGGGCGTACCGCGTGCGCGGGTGCTTCGTGCGCCGGGGCATCACCCGGACCCGCTTCAGCTTCGGGTCGGCCGCCCGGCGCTGCGCCGCGACGTACGCCGTGTTGGCCCGCTTCTCGGCCGCGGTGGTCGGGTCCTGCGCGTCCTCGCTCGTCTCGCCCGCCCGGGAGACCGCGTTCTTGGTGGCGGGGTCGTCGTGGCGGTGCGGCTCCGTGCCGGGCGCCTCCACGTGCGGCTCGGTTCCGGACTCCCGGGTTGCGGACTCGTCGGCCGCCCGTGCGGCGCTGGCGGCGTCGTACGCCGCGAGCAGGCTTCCGGCACGGCGCACGTCGGAGGGGAGCGCGACGGCCGTGGCCACCAGCACGGTGGCCAGGGTCGCCGACCAGATCAGTCGACGACGGGCGCGGGACGGTGCGGTGCTGCGGGCCACGGGGTTCCTCCTGGACTGGGTCTCACCCCCCCAACGAGTCAACGGGCCAGATGTCACCCCCGGAGGCGCCGGTGGTCAGTCCGGGGTTCCGCCGATCCGGCGGGTCAGGACCTCCGCCGTACGCCGGACCTGGCGACTGAGCAGCTCCGCGTCCCCGGAATCGTAGGTCACCGCCACGCCGGCCACCGGGTGGCCGCCGTGGTCCAGGACCGCCACCGCCACGCTGGCCAGCCCGGGCGTCACCTCGCCGTCCTCGACGGCGTAGCCACGCTGCCGGGTCTCCGCGAGCACCCGCCGCAACCCGCTCAGGGTGCGCGGCCCCGCGCCGTGACGGTCCACGAAGGCGGAGGCGTCGGGGTAGAGCGCCCGCACCTGGGCAGTCGGCAGGCGGGACAGGATGGCGCGGCCGCTGGCGGTCAGGTGGGCGGGGAGTCGTACGCCGACGTCGGTGACGAGCGGGGCTCGGCCCGGGGCTCGTTCCTCGACGACGTACAGGACGTCTCGGCCGTGCGGGACGGCGAGGTGAGCGGTCTGCCCCACCCGGTCGACCAGGGCGGCGAGCGGGCGCCGGGCAAGGCGCTGGAGGGGTTCCTGCCGGGAGTAGCCGCTGCCCACCTCGAAGGCCGCCACGCCGAGACCCCACAGGTGCTCGTCGGCCAGGTGGACGACGAATCCTTCCTCCGCCATCGCCCCGAGCAGGTGGTACGCCGTGCTCCGGGGCAGCTCGCACGCGCGCGCGATCCGGTCGATCGGCACCGGGGTGGGTTGGCTCGCCAGGAAGCGCAGCACCCGGAGTGTGCGCACCGCGGCGGGGACCTGGGTCATGGCCGGAGACTAGTCCGGACGCAGCACGACGGGGACGCGGCAGTGGCCGCGTCCCCGTCGGGATGTCGCTGCACGGGGCGAACCCGTGCGGTGAGTTCCGGCCGCTGGGCCGGTGAGCGCTACCGGCGCTTCCTCATCTTGTTGCCGCTCTTGCGGATCTTGAGCTTCGCCTCGCCCAGGTTGATCACCGCAGCGCTGCCGTCGAGGAGCGTGATTCGCAGGGCGATGACGTGGATGCCGTGCTTCAGCTTCTCCACGACGTTCTGCTCGAGACGGGCGACCCCGGGGATCTCCAGGACGTCGGTGTCCGGGAAGGAGTGCGCCTCGCCATTGGCCGTGATCGAGCCGATCGTGGTGCCGTTGGAGTTCGACATCACCTTCTTGCCCTTGCGGGTGACGTTGGCGCGGCCCTTGATGGCGTCGACGACGAGGTCGCCGTCACCGAGCTCGATCCGGGCGATGTTGGCCTGGATGAAACCGAAGGACTTCTTCCGGGTCTGGTCCGCCGACTCGCGAGTGCTGAGCGCGCCGACCTTGACCTGGTCGCCGAGGTTCGTGGAGGCGATGCTCTTCGTGCGGAGCTTGCCGTTGGTGCCCTGGCAGGGCATCACCAGCAGCGGCGTACGGCCGTGGGTGACGTTGTCCTGGAGGCCCTCGGCGCGGGTGCCGGAGCCGTAGCCGTTGAAGATGCCACCGAGGACGCCGCCACTGATCCGGGCCTCGCTGTGCGCGATCCGGAACCGCGAGCCCGGGGCGGGCACCTGGATGTCGATCACGTCGGCCCAGGCGCGGGCGCCGTTGCGGTGGGCCTTCTTGAAGTGCTGGCCGACGGCGATCGTGGCCAGGCCCGGGATCTCCACAGGTCGGTCCGGGGTCGGCAGGGCGAGCTCCTGCGGCGCCTCGCCCGATCGGGTGAGCACGATCGAGCCGATCTTGGTGTCCGTCTCGGCGTGGTAGCCCTTCGCGTCGTGGAAGGCGCGCGAGATCGAACGGATCGCGTTGATGTCGACGGTCCCGTTCTCGTTGCCCAGGGTGATCTGGGCGATCGTGTGCCGCGAGTGGGCGGTGGCCACGCCCTTCTCCTGAGTGGTCCACACCCGGGTCTTCACGCCGCTCGCGACCCCGAGACCGGGCACGGTGACCTCTGCCTCGTGGTTCTGACGGTCGAGTCCGGCCTTGTTCGTGCAACCGATGGTCTGCCAGGCGGTGCTGTCGGACTTGACCGGGATCTGACCGCCCTTCACGCGGGTGCCGTAGCCGAAGGCCTTGAAGGCGAACTTGGTCGCCTGCGTCTTGGCGGCGCGATCGGCGGGCAGCGCACTGCTCGGGGGGATGATCGCGGCACTGCTGATGGCCAGGCCGGCGATCATCGAACTGGCGATGAGTCTGCGCATGTCACTTTTCTCCATGTTGGGTACCCGATGCCCCCACGGCATGGGGTCGAACCAGCCCCGGCTTCCGAGATGTCCGCGCAGGGCACGCGCGGACAGGCGGGGAGATGACTCCACGGTACCCACTTGAGGCCGCTCTGAACGGGGGGTGACCGGGGACGTTTTGCCACCCGCCCGGGTGGTCTGGACCAGCAATGAGCCGAGGACAAGTCTCGAATACGAGACACGAGGCGTGGGCTGGCGCTCGCTGCGCCTCCCCGCTCGGGGTTGGATGGCGGGATGCAGATCACAGTGCCCGTCGGTGTCGGTCCCGTGTCCTTCTCCGAGGTCGTCGCCGTGGCTCGCGACGGTGCTGCCGTCGAGCTGACCGCGGAGGCGCGGAGCGCCATCGGCCGAGCCCGCGCGGTGGTCGACGAGCTCGCCGCCGCGCCCACCCCGTCGTATGGCATCTCGACCGGGTTCGGCGCGCTGGCGACCCGGCACATCCCGACCGAGATGCGCGCCCAGCTCCAGCGTTCCCTGGTGCGGTCGCACGCCGCCGGATCCGGGCCCGAGGTCGAGGCCGAGGTGACCCGGGGGCTGATGCTGCTGCGGCTCTCGACGCTCGCGACCGGACGCACCGGCATCCGTCTGGAGACCGCCGAGCTGCTCGCCGGGCTGCTCACCCACCACATCACGCCGGTGGTGCACGAGTTCGGCTCGCTGGGCTGCTCCGGCGACCTGGCGCCGCTGTCGCACTGCGCGCTCGCCCTGATGGGGGAGGGGCCGGTCCGCGACCGCGCCGGCCGGCTGGTGCCGGCGGCCGAGGCGCTCGCCGCTGCCGGTCTCGCGCCCGTCGAGCTGGCCGCGAAGGAGGGGCTGGCCCTGATCAACGGCACCGACGGCATGCTCGGGATGCTGGTGCTCGCCCTCGACGACCTGCGCCGGCTGCTCGCCACGGCCGACATCGCGGCCGCGATGTCGGTGGAGGGTCAGCTCGGCACCGACCGGGTCGTCTCCGCCGAGCTCCAGGCGATCCGGCCGCACCCCGGCCAGGCGCGCTCCGCCGCCAACCTCACCGCCGTCCTGGCCGGCTCCGGCATCGTCGCCTCGCACCGCGGACCGGACTGCAACCGGGTCCAGGACGCCTACTCGCTGCGCTGCTCGCCCCAGGTGCACGGGGCCGCCCGCGACACCGTCGAGTACGCCGCGCAGGTGGCCGGTCGTGAGCTCGCCTCCGCCGTGGACAACCCCGTGGTGCTGGCCGAGGAGGGCCGGGTCGAGTCGAACGGCAACTTCCACGGGGCTCCGGTGGCCTACGTGCTCGACTTCCTGGCGATCGTGGCCGCGGACGTCGCCTCGATCAGCGAACGGCGCACCGACCGGTTCCTGGACAAGAGCCGCAACCACGGCCTGCCGCCCTTCCTGGCCGACGATCCCGGCGTCGACAGCGGCCTGATGATCGCGCAGTACACCCAGGCCGCCGTCGTCTCCGAGCTCAAGCGCCTGGCCAACCCGGCGTCGGTCGACTCGATCCCCTCCAGCGCGATGCAGGAGGACCACGTCTCGATGGGCTGGTCCGCAGCCCGCAAGCTGCGCCGCTCCGTCGACGGGCTGACCCGCGTGGTGGCCATCGAGGTGATGACCGCAGCTCGGGCGCTCGACCTGCGAAGCCCCTTGACGCCGTCGCCTGCCACGGCCGCCGTGGTCGACCTGCTCCGCTCCTCGGGGGTGCAGGGGCCCGGGCCGGACCGTCACCTCGCCCCCGAGATCGAGGCGGCCGTCGAGCTCGTCCGCTCGGGCGCCGTCCTGCACGCTGTCGAAACCGTGATCGGAGAGCTCGCATGACCACCTCCAGCCCGAACCCCCGCCTGCCCATCCACGCCGCCACCGGCCCGGAACTGTCCGCGAAGTCGTGGCAGACCGAGGCGCCGCTGCGGATGCTGATGAACAACCTCGACCCCGCGAACGCCGAGCGCCCCGAGGATCTGGTCGTGTATGGCGGCTCCGGCAAGGCGGCGCGCGACTGGGCGTCGTACGACGCACTCGTGCGGACGCTGCGCGACCTCGAGGACGACGAGACGATGCTGGTGCAGTCGGGCCGGCCGGTGGGCGTGATGCGGACCCATGCCTGGGCGCCGCGGGTGCTGATCGCCAACTCCAACCTGGTCGGCGACTGGGCGAACTGGGAGGAGTTCCGCCGCCTCGAGGACCTCGGGCTGACGATGTACGGCCAGATGACGGCCGGCTCGTGGATCTACATCGGCACCCAGGGCATCCTCCAGGGCACGTTCGAGACGTTCGCCGCGGTCGCGGACAAGCGCTTCGACGGGACGCTGGCCGGCACGATCACGCTCACCGCCGGTCTCGGCGGGATGGGCGGTGCCCAGCCGCTGGCGGTGACCATGAACGACGGCGTCGTGATCTGCATCGAGTGCGACCCGGCGCGGATCGAGCGCCGGATCGAGCACCGCTACCTCGACGTACGTGCCGACTCGTTGGAGCACGCCGTCGAGCTCGCGGTGGCGGCTCGTGACGAGCGGCGGCCGCTGTCGATCGGGGTGCTGGGCAACGCCGCCGAGATGGTGCCGGCGCTGCTCGAGTCCGGTGCGCCGATCGACGTGGTCACCGACCAGACCTCGGCGCACGACCCGCTGTACTACCTGCCCGCCGGGGTGGCCTTCGAGGATTGGGAGGCCGAGCGGGTGGCCGATCCGGCGGGCTTCACCAAGCGTGCGCAGGCGTCGATGGCGACGCATGTCCGGGCGATGGTCGAGTTCCAGGACCGTGGCGCCGAGGTCTTCGACTACGGCAACTCGATCCGCGACGAGGCCCGCAAGGGCGGCTACGACCGGGCGTTCGAGTTCCCCGGCTTCGTGCCGGCCTACATCCGGCCGCTGTTCTGCGAGGGGCGCGGGCCGTTCCGCTGGGCGGCGCTCTCCGGTGACCCCGCGGACATCGCGGCCACCGACCGGGCGATCCTCGAGCTCTTCCCGCGCGAGGAGAGCGCCGCGAACGAGCGGCTGCACCGCTGGATCACGATGGCCGGCGAGCGGGTTGCCTTCCAGGGCCTGCCGGCGCGGATCTGCTGGCTGGGGTACGGCGAGCGGCACCGGGCGGGCCTGAAGTTCAACGAGATGGTGGCGTCGGGTGAGCTGAAGGCACCGATCGTGATCGGCCGCGACCACCTGGACTGCGGGTCGGTGGCGTCGCCGTACCGCGAGACCGAGGCGATGCTGGACGGCTCCGACGCGATCGCGGACTGGGCGCTGCTCAATGCGCTGGTGAACACGGCGTCGGGGGCCAGTTGGGTCTCGATCCACCACGGCGGCGGCGTCGGGATGGGGCGGTCCATCCACGCCGGGCAGGTGTGTGTGGCCGACGGGACGGCGCTGGCGGCGGAGAAGATCGAGCGGGTGCTGACGAACGACCCGGGGATGGGCGTGATCCGGCACGTGGACGCGGGCTACGACCGGGCGAGTGAGGTGGCCGCCGAGCGCGGCGTACGGATCCCGATGGCGGAGGGCTGAGGCTCTCGTTCTGGGTGCAGGGGCCGAGGGCTGGGGCTGAGGATGAGGGCTGGGGATGAGGGCTGGGAGCTCTCGTCCGGGGTGCACCCAGGAAACCCTCACTTCACCCAGATAGTTCTCCGGGTGAAGTGAGCAATTCACTGGTTAACCAGTGAATCTGCCCCCCAACGCAACGACCCCCGGCCCATCAGGACCGGGGATCGTCGACGTCAGGCGTTGGATCAATACAACCGTCGGGTGCTGCCGCCGATCGGGACGAAGTTCAGCACGAGGCCGACGAGCAGCAGGATGAGTCCGATCGTCCAGAGGATCGAGATCTGGGCCACGAGACCGATGATGAGCAGGATCAAACCAAGAACAACCATGTCGAACCTCTTCCTCCAGTGGTGGGTCGCTCCGTATGTACCCACCGACCGGTCGATCGCAAACCCCTCCGCGCCGGTGGGCTAGTGCAGCGCCGCGATCGCCTCGTGGATCGAGAGGGTCCGCTGGGCCGACTCGACGTGCAGGTTCTCGATCATCCGGCCGTTGTAGGTGACGACCCCCGACCCCTTGCCGTCCTCCCAGGCCTGGAGGATGCCGCGGGCGTCCTCGACGGCCTTCTCCGACGGCGCGAACGCCGTGTTCGCGCCCTCGACCTGACCCGGGTGGATCAGGGTCTTGCCGTCGAAGCCCATCTCGCGACCCTGGCGGCACTCGTCGAGGAAGCCCTCGGCGTTCTTCACGTCGTTGTAGACGCCGTCGAGGATCACCTTGCCGGTGGCCCGGGCGGCGAGCAGCGCCAGGCCGAGGCCCGCGAGCAGCGGCTGACGACCGGGCACGTGCTCGGCGTACAACTCCTTGGCGAGGTCGTTGGTGCCCATCACCAGCACCGAGAGGCGCTCGGAGGCGGCCGCGATCTCCTCGGCGTGCAGCATCGCGTACGGCGTCTCGACCATCGCCCACAGCGTCGTTCGCTCCGGAGCGCCGTGGCGCTCCATCGACTCCACGAGTGCGTGCACGGCGGCCGCGGAGTTCACCTTCGGCACCACGATCGCGTCCGGACCGGCCGCGCAGGCGGCGGCCATGTCGTCGGCGTGCCACTCGGTGTCGGCGCCGTTGATCCGGATCGTCAGCTCGCGCTTGCCGTACTCGCCCGAGGTCACGGCCGCGCAGGCCGACTCGCGGGCCGCCGGCTTGGCGTCGGGGGCGACGGCGTCCTCGAGGTCGAGGATCAGGCCGTCGCAGGCGATCGTCTTGGCCTTCTCCAGGGCGCGTTCGTTGGAGCTCGGCATGTAGAGCACCGAACGGCGGGGACGGAACTCGCTCATGCGGACACCTCGTCGATCTCGATCGCGTCGTACTGCTTCTTCAGCTCGGGGTCGATCGCCGCGAGCTCCTCGGCGAGCTGCACCATGACCAGGCACTGCTTGAGGGAGGCGTCGTCCTCCATCTTGCCGTCGAGCATCACCGCACCGGTGCCGTCGCCCATCGCGGCGACCACCCGGCGGGCGTGGGTGATGTCCTCGACGCTGGGCGAGAAGACCCGGTTGGCGATCGCGATCTGCTTGGGGTGCAGCGACCAGGTGCCGACGCAGCCGAGCAGGAAGGCGTTGCGGAACTGGTCCTCGCAGGCCACCACGTCGGCGATGTCGCCGAAGGGGCCGTAGTAGGGGTAGATCCCGTGCATCGCACAGGCGTCGACCATCCGCGCGATCGTGTAGTGCCACAGGTCCTGCTGGTACGTCGTGCGGTCGCCGTCGATGTTGCCGTCGGTCGGGTCCTGGCGGACCAGGTAGCCGGGGTGGCCACCGCCGACGCGGGTGGTCTTCATCCGGCGGTCGGCCGCCAGGTCGGCGGGGCCGAGCGAGAGGCCCTGCATGCGGGGGGAGGCGCCGCAGATCTCCTCGACGTTGGCGACGCCGCGCGCGGTCTCCAGGATCGCGTGGACCAGGATCGGCCGGGTCAGGCCGGCCTTCGCCTCGAGCTGGGCGAGCAGCCGGTCGACGTACTGGATGTCCTCGGCGCCCTGCACCTTCGGCACCATGATCACGTCGAGCTTGTGCCCGATGGCCGGGACCAGCGTGGTCAGGTCGTCGAGCACCCACGGGGAGTCCAGCGAGTTGATCCGGGTCCACAGCTGGGTGGGCCCGAAGTCGGTCTCGCTGGCGATCTTCACCAGGCCTTCGCGGGCGGCGACCTTGTTGTCGGCCTTGACCGCGTCCTCGAGGTTGCCCAGGAGGACGTCGACGGTCCCCACCATCTGGGGGATCTTCGCGGCCATCTTGGCGTTGCTCGGGTCGAAGAAGTGGATCGCGCGACTGGGTCGCGCGGGGATCTCGGTGAGGGGCGCCGGCGCTCCCACGGCGAGAGGGCGGAAGAAGTCCTTGGCGCTGCGTGACGAACTGGGCATGCGCGGAACCTAGCAGCGCTGAGCCCGGCCCCGGTATGAGGAAGGTCCCACTGAGATGAGGCCCCCGGCTCCGACGGTTCGGCCCGACCTCCCCGGCCCGACCGCCCGGCCCGACCTCCC
>NZ_JBFIKK010000030.1:0-29581 GCF_041600255.1 Nocardioides sp.
CGTCGGGTCGCCGCCCTGCAGCGGGCCGCGGCGGACCGTCGCGAAGGGCTCGCCCGGCTGCACGGCCAGGTCAACGCGCTGAAGTCGCGCGCGGCTGCCGCGGACGACGAGGTGGGGCGTCTGGGTCTGGCCCGTGAGGAGGCGGTGGCCCGCGCCGCCCGCGCGCAACGGGACTTCACCGCGCTCGAGACCAAGGTCGCCGGGCTCGACGCCGGCGAGGAGGGGCTCGACGCCGAGCACGAGGCCGCGAGC
Organism: Nocardioides sp.; assembly: GCF_041600255.1. Taxonomy (GTDB): domain Bacteria; phylum Actinomycetota; class Actinomycetes; order Propionibacteriales; family Nocardioidaceae; genus Nocardioides. The sequence continues at coordinate 253 of NZ_JBFIKK010000030.1, forward strand.
GCTGCCCTCGGCGACATCGAGGAGCGGTTGGCCAAGGCGCGCGACGAGGCCCAGCAGGCCGAGCGCGACCGCACCGGACTGCTCGCCCGCAAGGACGCTCTCGAGATGGGGCTGAACCGCAAGGACGGTGCCGGCGCCCTGCTGGCCGCCTCCGACGACGTCTCCGGCCTGCTCGGCTCCGTGGCCGCACTGCTCACCGTCCGTACCGGCTTCGAGGCCGCGGTGGCCGCGGCGCTCGGCTCGGCCGCCGACGCGGTCGCGGTGACCGGCACCGACGCTGCCCTGGCGGCGATCGACCACCTCAAGGGCCAGGACCTCGGCCGCGCCGGCATGCTGCTCGGTGGCGGGCCGCTCGACCCCACGGTCGACGTCGCGACCTGGCCCGCCCTGCCCGACCACGCGGCGTACGCCGTGACGGTGGTGGACTGCCCGGACGAGCTGCGCCCGGCGCTCGCCCGCCTGCTGCACAAGATCGCGGTCGTCGACGACCTCGCCGCTGCCCGTGCCCTGGCCGCCGACCTGCCCGACGTCGTGGCGGTCACCCGCGACGGCGACGTCATCGGCGTGCACTTCGCGTCGGGTGGTTCGTCGCGCCAGCCCAGTCTGATCGAGATCCAGGCGGCGGTCGACGAGGCAGCCGCCCAGTTGGCCGAAGCCGTCGCTGCCGGTGAGCGGCTCGGCTTCGACATGTCCCGCCTGGAGTCCGAGCGGCTCGAGGCGCAGAAGCGGGTCGACGTCGCGCTCGCCAAGCTGCACGAGTCCGACGCCACGCTCGCGGCCGTCGCCGAGGAGCTCGGCCAGTACGGCTCCCAGGCTCGCGCCGCCCGCGGCGAGGCGGAGCGGCTGACCGAGGCGATCGCCAAGGCGGAGGCGGCGCGGGACCAGGACCTCGCCGGGCTGGCCGAGCTGGAGGCACGGCTGGCCCAGGCCGAGGAGGCCACCGACGAGGAGCCCGACACCAGCGTCCGCGAGCAGCTGCTCGAGGCGGCCCGCACGGCGAGGCAGGCCGAGATGGACGGCCGGCTCGCGCTGCGGACCTCCGAGGAGCGGGCCCGGGCGCTGCACGGCCGGGCCGACTCCCTGCGACGGGCGGCGCAGTCCGAGCGCGAGGCGCGCGCCCGGGCCGCGGAACGCCGTGAGCGTCTGATCCGCGAGGGCAGGGCCGCGGAAGCAGTGGGCATCGCGGTGGGCTACGTGCTGGCCCGCCTCGAGGTCTCCGTGCACCGCGCGGCCGAGGCTCGTACGGCGGTGGAGCGTGCCCGCCAGGGCCGCGAGCACCAGCTGCTCGAGATCAGGACCACGCTGCGCGAGCTCGGGCGCGACCACGACGAGCTGGTGAACTCGGTGCACCGCGACGAGATGGCCCGCACCCAGCAGCGGATGCGGATCGAGCAGCTGGAGGAGAAGGCGCTCGAGGAGCTCGGGCTCGACGCCGACGGCCTGCTGGCCGACTACGGCCCCGACCAGCTCGTGCCGCCCACCAGCGAGGACGAGGACGGCAACCCGCCCGACCCCGTGCCGTTCGTGCGCGAGGAGCAGCAGAAGCGGCTGCGCGCGGCCGAGCGCTCCCTGTCGATGCTGGGCCGGGTCAACCCGCTGGCGCTCGAGGAGTTCTCGGCGATGGAGGAGCGGCACAAGTTCCTCACCGAGCAGCTCGAGGACCTGAAGAAGACCCGCAAGGACCTGCTCGACATCGTCAAGGAGGTCGACTCCCGCGTCGAGCAGGTCTTCACCGAGGCGTACGCCGACGTCAGCCGCGCCTTCGACTCGACGTTCACCCGGCTCTTCCCCGGCGGTGAGGGCCGCCTGGTGCTCACCACGCCGGACGACATGCTCAACACCGGGATCGAGGTCGAGGCCCGCCCGGCGGGCAAGAAGGTGAAGCGGCTCTCCCTGCTCTCGGGGGGCGAGCGGTCGCTGGTCGCGGTGGCGTTCCTGGTGGCGCTGTTCAAGGCGCGGCCCTCGCCGTTCTACATTCTCGACGAGGTCGAGGCGGCGCTGGACGACACGAACCTGGGTCGACTGCTGGAGATCTACGAGGAGTTGCGCGAGAACTCCCAACTGCTCGTGATCACGCACCAGAAGCGGACCATGGAGGTCGGGGACGCGCTGTACGGCGTGACGATGCGCGGCGACGGGGTCTCCGCGGTGATCAGCCAGCGGTTGCGCGAAGCCGAGCCCGCCTGATGTCCTCGCCCCGACCCACGCGCGCCGACTACGTCGCGTGGCGCACGGTCACGACCCGCTGGCGCGACGATGACGCGTACGGCCACCTCAACAACGCGACGTACTACGAGCTCTTCGACACGGCCGTGAACGCTCACCTCTTCGAGGCCACCGGACAGAACGTCCGGCTGCTGCCCCGGATCGGGGTGGTCGCGGAGACCTCGTGCCGCTACTTCCGCGAGATCGGCTTCCCGGAACCGATCGAGACCGGCCTGGTGGTGGACAAGGTCGGCACGTCGAGCGTGATCTACCGGATCGGGTTGTTCCAGGGCGACAGCGACGAGGCGGCGGCCGAAGGTCGCTTCGTGCACGTGTACGTCGACAACACCGACCCGTCACGAACGGTTGCCCCCATGCCGGACGAGATCCGCGCCGCCGTGGAGCCGTTGCTCCGGCCCGTCCGCGGGTGATCTGCACCACGGCTGCTGGCTGAGGGGTCGATCGGCGTCTCACGCCGCGGCGTCGAGGTGTGCCACATTGGGCCCGGGGTACTGCTGTCGTGCCCCCCAGGTCTCGGAGGAAACCCGTGCTCGTCGTCACCGCCCTGATGCTTCTCATCCTGCTGCTGTCCGGCCTCGTCGTGACGTTCGTGGCCTTTCCGCATCGCGGGTACGACGTTCCCGGCGCGACCTGGCTGGGCGACGCGATGCGCTCGGCCGTCCTGCGGCTGCCGACCCTGCACAACACCGAGGGCCCGGCCCGCGACTGAGCGCGCCGCGCGAGCGTCCCGGGGCCTGCTCGCCCCGCGACGTCGGGCACGCACCCCTCTGATTGGATTGCGCCATGGGTGACTGGATCTATCTGATCATCGGCATCGCCGTTCTCGGTGTGGCCGTCCTCGTCGGACTGGTGAGCTCGGTCCGCCGTGGCCGCGGCGGCGCAACCGGTACGGACGTCATCGCGCCCCCGCCGACCGACGCGGACGTCGAGGCGCCCGGGGGAGCGGCGCCCACCGCCGTCCTGGAGCCCGAGGCGCCGGTCCTCGAGCGCCCCGAGGGCACGGCCTCCCGGCTGGCCCGGCTCCGCCAGCGGCTCGCCGGCTCCCAGGGAGGACTCGGTCGGGGGCTGCTCGCGCTGCTCTCCCGGGACCGGCTCGACGAGGACACCTGGGAGTCGATCGAGGACACCCTGCTCACCGCCGACATCGGGGTTGCCCCCACCCAGGAACTGGTGGAGCGGCTGCGCACCCGGCTCCGGGTGGACGGCAACGAGGCCGGCGACCCGCGCACGGTGCTCCGCGAGGAGCTGCTCGCGTTGGTCGACCCCACGATGGACCGCCGGCTCCAGGTCACCGGAGCCGACGGTCGGCCCGGCGTGGTCCTGGTCGTCGGCGTGAACGGCGCCGGCAAGACCACGACCGTCGGCAAGATCGCCCGGATCCTGGTGGCCGAGGACCGCTCCGTCGTGCTGGGCGCGGCCGACACGTTCCGAGCCGCCGCCGTCGAGCAGCTGGCCACCTGGGGTGAGCGGGTCGGCGTCGAGGTCGTCCGTGGCCCGGAGGGCACCGACCCCGCCAGCGTCGCGTTCGAGGCGGTGAAGGAGGGCGTGGACTCCGGCGTGGACACGGTCATCGTGGACACCGCCGGCCGGCTGCAGAACAAGGCCGGTCTGATGGACGAGCTTGGCAAGGTCAAGCGCGTCATCGAGAAGCAGGCCCCGGTCACCGAGGTGCTGCTGGTCCTGGACGCCACCACCGGTCAGAACGGGATGATCCAGGCGCGGGTGTTCAGCGAGGTCGTGAACGTCACCGGGATCGTGCTCACCAAGCTCGACGGGTCGGCCAAGGGTGGGATCGTGGTCGCCGTCCAGCGTGAGCTCGGCGTACCGGTGAAGCTGGTCGGCCTCGGGGAGGGCGCCGACGACCTGGCACCGTTCGACGCCGGCGCCTTCGTCGACGCGCTGCTCGGCTGAGCAGTCCGGGCCCCGAGCGGGCGTAACACCGACGTAACAGCCGCCGCCCACTCGTTGCCTGATGGCAACACGAGGGAGCGCGCTGCGAAACCTCCACCTTCGATGGTTGGTCTCGAAGGGGGCGGTCCGCTCAGCGCCGACATCGACGTCGCACTGGCGGAGCCGCCTCTCCGAGATTCGATCCTGGAGGTTCCATGGACTACGGCTATCACGCCTGGATGCTGGTGGCAGCGTCCCTCGTCCTGATGATGACGACACCCGCCCTCGCGCTGTTCTACGGCGGGATGAGTCGTTCCAAGTCCGTGCTGAACATGATGATGATGTCGTTCACGGCTGCCGGCATCGTCGGCATCGTCTACGTCCTGTGGGGCTGGTCGATGTCGTTCGGCAGCCAGGACATCGGGATGATCATCAACAACCCGTTCGAGACCTTCGGGCTCAGCGGCATCGCCGGGCAGGACTACATCTTCGTCGGCTTCCAGATGACCTTCGCGATCATCACCGCCGCCCTGATCAGCGGCGCGGTGGCCGACCGGCTCAAGTTCTCGGCCTGGGTCATGTTCGTCCCGCTCTGGCTGACGCTGTCCTACTTCCCGATCGCCCACATGGTGTGGGGCGGCGGCTTCCTGGGTGACGCGGCGAACGGTGTCTCGGGGCTGCTCTTCGACGGCGACCCGCTCCCGATCGACTACGCCGGCGGCACGGTCGTGCACGTCAACGCCGGTGTCGCCGCTCTGGTCCTGGTGCTCCTGCTGGGCAAGCGGCTGGGCTTCGGCAGCGAGCCGATGAAGCCGCACAACCTGACGCTGACGATGGTCGGCGCAGGCCTGCTGTGGTTCGGCTGGTACGGGTTCAACGTCGGCTCGATCGTCTTCGGCGGCGAGAGCCCCGAGGCCGACGCCACGCAGTTCATCAGCGAGACCAGCCTGGTGTGGCTCAACACGACGGTGGCGGCGGCAGCCGGCATCATCGGTTGGCTGATCGTCGAGAAGATTCGGGACCGCAAGGCCACCTCGCTCGGTGCCGCCTCGGGTGTGGTCGCCGGGCTGGTCGCGATCACGCCGGCCTGTCAGGCGCTCTCGCCGGTCGGTGCGATCCTGCTCGGTCTGGTCGCCGGTGGCCTCTGCGCCATCGCGGTGGGCTGGAAGCACACGCTCGGGTACGACGACTCGCTCGACGTCGTCGGCGTCCACCTCGTCGGTGGTCTCGTCGGCACCGTCGGTGCCGGCTTCCTCAGCACCAGCTCTGGGCTGCTCTACGGCCACGGGTTCCAGCAGCTCGTGGTGCAGGTTCTCGTGGTGCTCGTCGCCATCGTCTGGTCCGGTGTGGCGACCCTGCTCGTCGGCCTGCTGGTCAAGTACACGATCGGTCTGCGCATCGCCGAGGAGGACGAGGTCGAGGGCATCGACTTCGTCGAGCACGGTGAGTCCGCCTACGACCTGAGCCCCGGTGGCGGCGGTCGTCGTACCGCCTCCTCCGTCCTGGCTCGCAAGACCGTCTCGGAAGGGGCACACGCATGAAGCTCGTCACCGCCATCATCAAGCCGCACAAGTGGGAGGACGTCCGCGAGGCGCTCGAGACCTTCGGAGTGACGGGCATGACCGTCAGCGAGGTCAGCGGCTACGGCCGCCAGAAGGGCCACACGGAGGTCTACCGGGGCGCGGAGTACGACATCGCCCTGGTCCCGAAGCTGCGGATCGAGATCGTCGTCGACGACGGCGATGCCGAGGACGTGATCGGCATCGTGCTGAAGACGGCACAGACCGGCCGGATCGGCGACGGCAAGGTGTGGGTCAGCCCGCTCGACAGTGTCGTCCGGGTCCGCACCGGTGACCGCGACGGGGCGGCCATCTAACTGCCGGTCACTCCCCGGTGCCCGCCGTACGCCGCGTGGGCACCGGGGAGTTCACCCGGTCGTCACAGACGGGCCGGGGCATTTACCTGCCCGAAACACACCCTGCTGCGTCCGGTAACGGAAAGCCCTCAGGCTGTCCGCCATGACCGGACCGGCCCTCACCTCTGTCGCGCTCGCCCCCCTGGCCCCCGCGGGTCTCGACTCGGGCGACACGGCCTGGCTGCTGGCGGCGTCCGCGCTGGTGCTGCTGATGGCCCCCGGCCTCGCGCTCTTCTACGGCGGCATGGTCCGCTCGAAGAGCGTCCTCAACATGATGATGATGACCTTCGGCGCGCTGGCCGTGATCGTGGTGGTCTGGGTGCTCGTGGGCTACTCGATCGCCTTCGGTGACGACCTCGGCTGGGGCCTGCTCGGCGATCCGCGGCAGTACGCCGGCCTCGGCGGGCTGATGGATCCCGACGCGAACGGGGGTTCGAGCGTCCCGCTGATCCTCTTCGCGGTCTTTCAGGGCCTCTTCTGCGTGATCACCGGCGCCCTCGTCTCGGGGGCGATCGCGGACCGGGCGCGGTTCGGTGCCTGGCTGGTCTTCATCGGTGTCTGGACGATGCTGGTCTACGCCCCGATCGCGCACTGGATCTTCGACTTCGACTCCGAGGGTCACGTCGGCGGATGGATGGCGAACCGGCTCGGGGTCCTGGACTTCGCCGGCGGGACGGCCGTGGAGATCACGTCGGGTGCCTCCGGCCTGGCTCTGGCGATCGTGCTGGGCCGTCGGGTCGGCTTCGGCCGGGATCCGATGCGGCCGCACAACCTGACCCTGGTCATGCTCGGTGCAGGCCTGCTCTGGTTCGGCTGGTTCGGCTTCAACGCCGGCTCCGCCCTGGGCGCCAACCAGACCGCTGCGGTGGTCTTCGTGACCACGCTGGTCGCCGGAGCCGCTGGCTCGCTCGGCTGGATCCTGCTGGAGCGCCTGCGCGACGGCCACGCGACGTCGCTCGGTGCCGCCTCGGGACTGGTCGCCGGGCTCGTCGCGATCACGCCGTCGTGTGCCTCGCTCTCGCCGATCGGGGCGATCCTGATGGGCACCGTCGCCGGCGTGGTCTGTGCCTTGGCCGTGGGCCTGAAGTACCGCTTCGGGTACGACGACTCCCTCGACGTGGTGGGGGTCCACCTGATCGGCGGCATCGTCGGGACCTTGGGCATCGGACTGATCGGGACCGCTGCCGCGCCCACCGGTGTCGACGGACTCTTCTACGGTGGCGGCGTCGACCAGCTGGGTCGTCAGGCGCTCGGAGGTGGGGTGGTCCTCGTGTACGCCTTCGTGATGTCCGGCATCATCGGGATCGTCGTCGACAAGCTGATGGGCTTCCGGATCGACGAGGAGCACGAGATCACCGGGATCGACCTGGTCGTCCACGCCGAGACGGCCTACGACCTGCACGCCACCGCCGGCACACGCTCGGCGGGAACCGGATTCCTGGGCCACGCCCAGCGCGAGGAGAACTGATGAAGCTCGTCACCGCCGTCATCAAGCCGCACAAGTGGGAGGACACCCGCGCCGCCCTGGAGACCGTCGGCGTCACCGGCATGACCGTGAGCGAGGTCAGCGGCTACGGCCGCCAGAAGGGCCACACGGAGGTCTACCGGGGTGCGGAGTACGACATCGCCCTGGTCCCCAAGATCCGGATCGAGATCGTCGTGAACGACGACGACGTGACCGCGGTGGTGGACGCAGTGGTCCAGGCCGCCCAGACCGGCAAGATCGGTGACGGCAAGGTGTGGGTCTCCCCGGTCGAGGCGGTCGTGCGGGTGCGCACCGGGGACCGCGACGACACGGCGATCTGATCGATGACGGCGGCCGAGCGAGCGAGCCGCACCGCGTCGGCCGACGAGCTCTGCACTGCGGCGTACGCCGCCTGCGGGGGGCCGGAGGTCGGGGTCGCCCTGGTGGCGGTGGGCGGCTACGGCCGCCGCGAGCTGGCGCCGTACTCGGACCTGGACGTGGTCCTCGTCCACGACGAGGGGGTCGAGCTCGGCGAGCTGGCCGAGAAGCTCTGGTACCCGCTGTGGGACTCGGGTGCCAAGGTCGACCACTCGGTGCGCACACTGCCCCAGATGCTCGAGCAGGCCGACGCCGACCTCAGGGTCGCCCTGGGCCTGCTGGACCTGCGGCACCTGGCCGGTGATCCCAACCTGACCCTGCGCCTGCGCACCACGGCCCTGGCGCAGTGGCGCCGGCGGGCCCGCGAGCGACTGCCGGAGCTGAAGCGGCTCGTGGCGGGCCGGCACCAGCAGGTGGGGGAGCTGGCCCACCTCTCCGTGCCCGACCTCAAGGAGGCGGAGGGCGGGGTGCGCGACGCCACCGTGCTCAAGGCGTTGGTCGCCACCTGGTTGGTGGACGTGCCGCACGTCGAGCTCGAGCGTTGTCGGATCGCCCTGCTCGACGTGCGTGACGTGGTGCAGGACGTGGCCGGCCGCGCCACCGACCGGGTGGCCCCCGAGGTGTGGGGCGACGTCGCCGAGCGTCTGGAGCTGCTGGACGCCCGAGCGGCCCAGACCCAGATCCGTGAGCTCGGTCGGCGGATCACCCACCTCTCCCGACTGACCTGGCGTCGCGTCGACGCCGTGCTCGCCCGCCCGACGTCGGTGCGCACCGCGCGTCGCCCCTCGCTCCAGCCCCTGGGCCGCGGCGTCGCGCTCTCCTCCGGCGAGGTGGTGCTCGACAACCGGGCGCGACCGGGCGAGGATCCCGAGCTGCTGTTGCGCGCCAGCGCCCTCGCGGCCGAGGGCGACGCCGTGCTGGCACCGTCGACCGCTGCCCGGCTGGTGCGGGAGTGCGGCGACCTGGGGGACCCGTGGTCCGACGAGGCCCGGCACCTGCTGGTCCGGCTGCTGGCGTCGGGACGTGGCCTGCTGCCGATCTGGGAGACCCTGGAGGAGACGGGCGCGCTGGCCCGGATCCTGCCCGAGTGGGAGCGGATCCGGCTGGTGCCGCACGCGTCGGTCATCCATCGCTACACCGTCGACCGGCACGTGGTGGAGACCTGCATCGAAGCCGGCGGACTGATCCGGTCGGTGGCTCGGCCCGACGTGCTGATGGTGGCGGCCCTGCTGCACGACATCGGGAAGGGGACGCAGGAGGAGCACTGCGCCGCGGGGGAGCCGATCGCCCGCGAGATCGCCCGGCGGATGGGCTTCGACGAGGCCGCCGTGGAGCTGATCGCGCTGCTCGTGCGCTGGCACCTGCTGCTCGCCGAGACCGCCACCACGCGCGACCCCGAGGACCCGGCGACCGTCGACCTCGTCGTCGAGCGGGTCGGCACCGCCGAAGCCCTGTCTCTGCTGACCGCCCTCACCGAGGCCGACGCCCGGGCGACCTCGACCCAGGCCTGGACGACGTGGCGGGCAGGCCTGGTGCGCGACCTCGCCCGGCGTACGGCGTCCGTGCTCGCCTCGGGCGACTCCGCGCCCCGGGTCCGCACGGAACCGGTCGAGATCCCCCCGGCCGCACGAGAGGGCTCGGTCGGGATCTCGGTGGCGCCGTACCGGGACGGGACGCGGGTGACCACGATCGCGGCCGACCGGGTCGGCCTGCTGGCCGACTGGGCGGCGATGCTCGCCCTGCAGCGGCTACCGATCCGGGCGGCCCGCGTCTGGTCCCAGGACGGGTACGGCGTGACGGTCTGGGAGGTCGGGGACGAACACGTCGACGCAGCGGTCCTGCGCCAGCGCTACGACGCCATCGTGGACGGTCGGCTGGACCCGCTGAGCCGACTGCGCCCCTCCGAAACCCGCGCCCTGGCCCCCGCGGTCCGGGTGCGCGCGGGCGCCTCCGACGACTCCACCGTGCTCGAGGTCCGGGCCGCGGATCGTCCGGGGGTCGTCTACCTGGTCTGTGCGGCGCTGTCCGCCGCGAGGGTCACGGTCCGGTCCGCCCACGTGGACACGCTGGGGCCCCAGGCGGTCGACGTCTTCTACCTCCAGGACCTCCAGGGCCGGCCGCTGAATGACTCCCGGGCCGAGTCCGTGACGCTCGCCGTACGCTCCGCGCTCTCCGGCGAGTGAGGGAGTCGGCACGACCCCGGTTAGTCTTGGACGACGACTGGCCCGCGCACGACCAAGAGGACTGACTTGTTCGCCACACTCTCCGACCGCCTCGCCGACACGTTCAAGAACCTGCGCGGCAAGGGGCGCCTGTCCGAGGCCGACATCGATGCCACGGCCCGGGAGATCCGGATCGCGCTGCTCGAGGCCGATGTCGCCCTGCCCGTGGTCAAGCAGTTCGTGGGGGCGGTCAAGGAGCGCGCCCGCGGCGAAGAGGTCAGCGGCGCGCTGAACCCGGCCCAGCAGATCATCAAGATCGTCAACGAGGAGCTCGTGACGATCCTCGGTGGGGAGACCCGCCGACTGCGCTACGCCAAGACCGGCCCGACCGTGATCATGCTCGCCGGCCTCCAGGGCGCGGGCAAGACGACGCTGGCCGCGAAGCTGGCGCACTGGCTCAAGGAGCAGGGCAAGACCCCGATCCTGGTCGCCTGCGACCTGCAGCGACCCAACGCGGTCAAGCAGCTGCAGGTCAACGGTGAGCGCGTCGGCGTACCCGTCTTCGCGCCCGAGCCCGGCAACGGCGTCGGCGACCCGGTCTCGGTGGCCCGCGCTTCCATCGAGGAGGCCAAGCGCAAGCTCCACGACGTGGTCATCGTCGACACCGCCGGCCGGCTCGGTGTCGACGCCGAGCTGATGCAGCAGGCCTCCGACATCCGCGACGCCGTCCAGCCCGACGAGGTCCTCTTCGTCGTCGACGCCATGATCGGTCAGGACGCGGTCGTCACGGCGCAGGCGTTCCTCGACGGGGTCGGGTACGACGGCGTCGTCCTCACCAAGCTCGACGGCGACGCCCGCGGTGGTGCCGCGCTGTCGATCGCCTCGCTCACCGGCAAGCCGGTCATGTTCGCCTCCAACGGCGAGAAGATGACCGACTTCGACCTGTTCCACCCCGACCGCATGGCGTCGCGCATCCTCGACATGGGCGACATGATGACCCTGATCGAGCAGGCCGAGAAGACCTTCGACCAGGAACAGTCGATGAAGGCCGCCGCGAAGCTGAGCGGCCAGGGCGGCGAGTTCACCCTCGACGACTTCCTGCAGCAGATGCAGCAGCTGCGCAAGCTCGGATCGATGTCGAAGATCATGGGGATGCTCCCGGGGATGGGGCAGTTCCGCGAGCAGCTCGAGAACTTCGACGAGCGGGAGATCGACCGGATCCAGGCGATCATCCAGTCGATGACGCCGGCCGAGCGGAACAACCCCAAGCTCATCGACGGCTCGCGGCGCGCCCGGATCGCGCGGGGTGCCGGCCGCCAGGTCTCCGACGTCAACCAGCTCGTCGACCGCTTCTTCGAGGCGCGCAAGATGATGATGTCGATGGCCAAGGGCGGCGGGATCCCAGGGATGCCGGGCATGCCCGGGATGGGTGGTCCCAAGCGCGGCAAGGCCAAGCCGCAGCCGAAGAAGGGCAAGGGCGCCAAGCGTTCGGGCAACCCGGCTAAGGCAGCGCAGGAGGCCGCGAAGGCGGCCGAGAAGGAGAAGGCCGCCGCGGCCAACCCGTTCGGCTCGCCGGCCGGCGAGGAGCTGGACTACGAGAAGGCCGCCGCTGCCCTCGACCTGCCCAAGGACTTCTCCAAGTTCCTGAAGTGAGCACCACGCTGGTCGTCGACGGCGCGAACGTCGTCGGCTCGCGCCCCGACGGGTGGTGGAAGGACCGCGCCGGGGCCGCCCGTCGGCTGCATGAGGGGCTGCTGGTGGCCGACACGTCGTACGACGTGATCGTGCTGGTGCTCGAGGGGCAGGCCAAGGGCGGCGTACGCCCGGGCCGGGACGGCCACCTGCGCACTGTGCACGCCAAGCGCGACGGCGACGAGGCGATCGTGGCGGAGGCGAGAGCGGCGGTGGAGCGCGGTGACCGGGTCACGGTGGTGACCGCGGACCGGTTCCTCCAGGCCCGGGTCGAGGGGGTCGGTGCGATGGCGATGAGCCCGACCTGGCTCCTCGACCAGCTGGACTGAGGGTGTCGGGATCCCCGGATCTCCGGGGAACTTGGCGCTTATCGGGGGTTGCAACGGCCTGGAAGCGCCAACATCCCCGGATATCCGGGGATCCCTGCGCGCCGCGATAGCGTCACCGGCATGACTGCGCAGCCACCCCTGAGGTTCAGCGGACCGGTCCTGCCCGACGGCGAGCCCCGCGACGTGTACGTCGTCGACGGGCGCATCACCCATGAGCGCCAGCCCGGCGCCGAGACCGCCGCGACCGGCTGGATCCTCCCCGGTCTGGTCGACGCCCACAACCACCTCGGGCTCGAGGACGGGGGAGCCGTCTCCGACGAGGAGACCGAGGAGCAGGCCCGCCAGGATCGCGACACCGGGGTCCTCCTGCTGCGCGACTGCGGCTCACCCGCCGACACCCGGTGGGTCCACGAGCGCGAGGACCTTCCCCGGCTGATCCGGGCCGGGCGTCACCTCGCCCGCACCAAGCGCTACATCCGCAACTATGCCCACGAGGTCGAGCCCGAGGACCTCCCCGCGTACGCCGCCGAGCAGGCGCGCGGCAGCGACGGCTGGGTGAAGCTGGTGGGGGACTGGATCTCGCGTGAGACCGGCGACCTCTCGCCCTCCTTCCCGTCCGAGGCGTTCGCGGCCGCGATCGCCGCTGCCCACGACAACGGCGCGAAGGTCACCGCACACTGCTTCGGCCGGGAGGTCCTCCAGGGGCTGCTCGACGCCGGTATCGACTGCCTCGAGCACGGCACCGGGCTGAGCGTCGACCAGGTCGAGCAGATGGCGGCCAACGGGGTCGCCCTGGTGCCGACCGTGCTGCAGACCGCCAAGTTCCCCGGCTTCGCCGACGCCGGCCGGGAGAAGTTCCCCGACTACGCCGCCACCATGGAGCAGCTGCACGCCCGCCGCCGCGAGACGCTGATGGCGGCGTACGAAGCCGGTGTCCAGCTGTACGTCGGCAGCGACGGCGGCGGCACGGGTCGCCACGGCCACCTCGACGAGGAGATCCGGGCGATGGTCGAGATGGGCCTGCCGGCCGAGTACGTCGTGGGCGCCGCCTCCTGGCGTGGTCGGGAGTGGCTCGGTTGGGGCGGCGGACTCGACGAGGGCGCCCCCGCGGACTTCGTCGTCTACGAGCGCAACCCTGTCGAGGACCTGAGCGTCCTGCGGTCCCCGACCCGGGTCGTCCTGCGGGGCCGCGTCGTCGCCTGACACCCGATCCGGAGAGGTGGCCGGGTGGCCGTCCGGGCGGCGCCGGGCCTGATTTCGGCTGTGGTCGCACCATCTGGCAGAATCTCATCTGAGTCCTGCGTGATCGGTCCCTCTCAACCGGCCGCGCAGAGCCCATCGAGGATCCCGACCCGGTCCCCACCTGGTCCCCGGGAGCCTCACCACACACAACTTTCAAGGAGACACCACAAACGTGGCCGTCAAGATTCGTTTGAAGCGCATGGGCAAGGTCCGCGTGCCGCAGTACCGCATCGTCGTCGTCGACTCCCGCAAGAAGCGGGACGGTCGCGTGATCGAGGAGATCGGCAAGTACCACCCCAAGGAGGACCCGTCCTTCATCTCGGTGGTCTCCGAGCGTGCGCAGTACTGGCTGGGTGTCGGCGCGCAGCCGACCGAGGCCGTCGAGGTCCTGCTCAAGATCACCGGTGACTGGCAGACCTACTACGGTCTCCCCGGCGCCGAGGGCACCCTCAAGGTCGCCGAGCCGAAGCGCGACAAGCTCGACATCTTCAACGAGGCGCTCAAGGAGGCTCACTCCGAGCCCAAGGGCGACGCGGTGACCAAGAAGGCCGCCTCGAAGAAGTCCGAGAAGGCTGCCGACGAGGCTCCTGCCGCCGAGGCTCCCGCTGAGGCTCCGGCCGAGGCGCCCGCCGAGGTCCCCGCGTCGGAGACCCCTGAGGGTGCCGCCGCTGAGGCCGAGGCCGCCGAGGGCACCGAGAAGTCGGAGTCCTGAGCCTCATGCTCGCCGAGGCTCTCGAGCACCTGGTGCGCGGCGTCGTGGACAACCCCGACGACGTCTCGGTGCGCGACAAGCAGCTGCGCAGTGGCTCGATCCTCGAGGTCCGGGTGCACCCCGACGACCTCGGCAAGGTGATCGGCCGCGCCGGTCGCACCGCCACGGCCTTCCGCACGGTTGTCTCCGCGCTGGCCGGCCGGGGTGGCGCACGCGTCGACTTCGTCGACGTCGACCGTCGCCGCTGAGCTGAATCAACCGCTTGAATGGGTGCCGTCCCCTCGGGGGCGGCACCCATTCGGTGTATCCGGAGGAGAACTAGTGGAGACCATCGAGGTCGTCGTCGCACGGATCGGCAAGCCGCACGGCGTTCGCGGCGAGGTCACCGTGGACGTGCGCACCGACGAGCCGGAGCGGCGGTTCGCGGTCGGTTCGGTGCTGCGCGCCGAGCCCCCAGCGGGCTCCAGCAGCCCGCTGCGCCGGGTGACGGTCTCCCGTTCCCGCTGGCACCAGACCCGTCTGCTGCTGACCTTCGAGGAGATCAACGGCCGTGACGAGGCGGAGGCAGCCCGGGGGACCGTGCTGCACGCCACCATCGCGGCCGACGAGAGCCCCGAGGACCCGGACGAGTACTACGACCACCAGCTGGTCGGGCTTGCCGCGCACGACCTCGACGGGACGCTCCTGGGAACGGTCACCGGCCTCGTGCACGGGGGCGCCCAGGACCTGCTGGCCATCCGTACGCCGCAGGGCCGCGACACGCTCGTCCCGTTCGTCAAGGCGCTGGTGCCCGAGGTGGACCTGGCCGGCGGCCGGGTGGTCGTCGCCGACCGGCCCGGGCTGGTCACGCCGCTGCCCGACGACGAGTGAGGCGGACGTGAGAATCGACGTCCTCACGATCTTCCCGGGCTACCTCGCGCCGCTCGAGCTGTCCTTGGCCGGCAAGGCCCGCGACAAGGGGCTGCTCGACATCCGGGTGCACGACCTGCGCACCTGGGCCCATGACCGGCACCACACCGTCGACGACACGCCGTACGGCGGCGGCGCCGGCATGGTGCTCAAGCCCGAGCCCTGGGGCGAGGCCTTCGACGAGCTCGGCATCGACGGCGCCACCGTCATCGTGACCACGCCCTCGGGCGTGCCGTTCAGCCAGGAGCTGGCCCGTGAGCTCGCGGGTCGCGACCGGCTGGTCTTCGCCTGCGGTCGCTACGAGGGCATCGACCAGCGCGTCATCGACCACGCCCGCACCCGTGCCGAGGTCCTGGAGATCTCGATCGGTGACTACGTCCTCAACGGGGGAGAGGTCGCCGCGCTGGCCATCACCGAGGCCGTGGTGCGGCTGGTGCCCGGCTTCATGGGCAACCCGGAGTCGCTCACCGAGGAGTCCCACGAGGACGGCCTGCTGGAGTACCCGGTCTACACCAAGCCCGCGACCTGGCGCGGCCAGGAAGTGCCCGCCGTCCTGCGCTCGGGTGACCACGCAGCGATCGCCGCCTGGCGCCACGACCAGGCCCTGCGCCGGACCGTCGAACGGCGACCCGACCTCGCCCACCCGGCGCAGCTGCTCGACGACGTCGAGGTGCGCCTGGTGGCCCTGGCCGACGCCGGTGAGTTGCTGACCCTCCAGCGCGCCTGCTGGGTGCAGGAGCAGGTCGCCAACCCCGACGTCGAGATGGACGCCCTGCGCGAGTCCCTCGAGGACGTCGTCGCTTGGATCGGCGAGGGCACCGTGCTGGTGGCCCGCGCCGCCGGGCGCCTGGTCGGCGCGGTACGCGGTCGGCTGCGCGAGGACACCTGGGACGTCGGTCGGCTGATGGTGGCCCCCGACCTGCAGGGCCGTGGTCTCGGGCGTCGGCTGCTCTCCGCGATCGAGGCCGCCGCTCCCGCCGACGCCACGTCGTTCGAGCTCCGCACGGGCGCGGGCAGCGTCCGGAACCAGAAGATGTACAAGAAGGCCGGCTACCGCCTCGCCGGTCGATCGGGCCCGGGCGCGGTCCGGATGACCAAGTCGCGCTGAGCCCCGAATTCACGGCGTACGGCGCGCCTGTGGCAAACTTGCTCCTCGGCTCAGTCGGCCAAAGATGGATCGCCCCGAGGGACTCGTCCCAGCAGGGGATCCGCGTCAGGTTCCTGCCACAGGGGGAGCACGGCGCCGCCGGCCATCCAGGCTCAGCCACCGACACCGCACCCGTACCGCGGCTGACCTGTGGCAACCGTGAGGAGAGTCATGACCAACGTCATCACCGAGCTCGCCGACGCGCACAAGCGCTCGGACGTCCCGCACTTCCGTGCCGGCGACACCATCAAGGTCCACGTCAAGGTCGTCGAGGGCAACCGCTCGCGCGTCCAGATCTTCCAGGGCGTCGTCCTGCGCGTTCAGGGTTCCGGCATCGGCCGCACCTTCACCGTCCGCAAGGTCTCCTTCGGTGTCGGCGTCGAGCGCACCTTCCCGATCAACTCCCCGATCTTCGACCAGGTCGAGATCGTGACCCGCGGCGACGTGCGCCGCGCCAAGCTGTACTACCTGCGCAACCTGCGCGGCAAGGCAGCCAAGATCAAGGAGCGTCGCGAGGCCTGAGCCTTCGACGCAGACACAGCATCGTTACGCTCTCCGCGTGACCACCGAAGACCGCGACCAGCCGTTCACCGTCGATTCCGGCGGGGCAGGTTCGCGGTCTTCGCGTTCTCCCAGGAAGCACCTGCCGGTGTGGCAGGAGACCATCCTGCTGCTGGGCATCGCGCTGGTCCTCGCGATCGTGATCAAGGCGCTCTTCGTCCAGGCCTTCTACATCCCGTCGGAGTCGATGGAGCCGGGTCTGGTGCGCAACGACCGGATCCTCGTGCAGAAGGTCTCCTACTGGTTGGACGGCACTCCCCAGCGCGGGGACGTCGTCGTCTTCAAGGACCCGGGCGATTGGCTCGGTCCGCAGGAGTCCGCCGGGCCCCAGGGGGTGGTTCCCCAGGTGCTGGCCCGGATCGGGCTCTACCCGTCCGGGGGGCACCTCGTGAAGCGCGTGATCGGGGTCGCGGGGGACACCATCGAGTGCTGCGACGAACAGGGGCGGATCTCGGTCAACGGCGTCCCGCTCGACGAACAGCCGTACGCCAAGATCAAGGGCGCCAAGTGCTACGGCCCGATGACCGGGCGCTGCAACTGGACGGCCGGTCCGGTGCCCGAGGGGCGGATCTTCGTGATGGGCGACAACCGCAACCACTCCGCCGACTCCACGGTGCACATGTGCTCGCGCAACGAGACCGACTGCGTGCCGGGCGACGAGTTCGTCCCGGCCGACCTCGTCGTGGGCCGCGTCTTCGTCCTGCTGTGGCCGGCGGCCCGTTTCACCTGGGTGGAGCGACCCGAGGCCTTCGAGGCCATCCCCGACGCCTCCTAGGAGGCCGGCGAGCCATGACCCGACGGGGGAGGTGCCCGTGAGCCGACTGCCACGCGGATCGACCGTGCGCCGAGACGCCGGTCTCTACGGCTACGAGCGTGCCCTGCGCCGACACGGCATCGAGACGATCGCCGGGGTCGACGAGGCCGGTCGCGGGGCCTGTGCCGGCCCGCTGGTGGCTGCCGCGGCGATCCTGCCGTCGGGCCGGGCGGGGATCGTGCCCGGCCTGGCCGACTCCAAGCTGCTGACCGAGAAGGCCCGGGAGCGCTGCTACGACCAGGTCGTGCGGCGTGCGCTCTCGTGGTCCGTGGTCGTGGTCTCCGAGCAGGAGTGCGACCGGCTCGGCATGCACGTGGCCAACATCGAGGCGCTGCGCCGTGCGGTCGCCCTGCTGGACGTCGCGCCGTCGTACGTCCTCACCGACGGGTTCCCGGTGGACGGGCTGGGTGTTCCCGGGCTGGCGGTCTGGAAGGGTGACCGGGTGGCGGCCTGCATCGCGGCGGCGTCGGTGCTGGCCAAGGTCACCCGCGACCGGATCATGTGCGAGCTCGACCGGGAGTGGCCGGCCTACGACTTCCGGACCCACAAGGGCTACATCACCGAGGCCCACACGGCGGCCCTGCGCGAGCACGGCCCGTGCCCGGCGCATCGCATGCGCTTCGTGAACGTACGGCGGGCCGCCGGACTGGAGCCCCTCGCAGCCGTGCAGAATGGCAGCGAGTTGGCCACGAGTGAGGAGCCCGGATGAGCGCCGAGGAGCTCGAGAAGTACGAGACCGAGATGGAGCTGACTCTCTACCGGGAGTACCGCGACGTCGTCTCCATCTTCAAGTACGTCGTGGAGACCGATCGACGGTTCTACCTGTGCAACCAAGTGGACGTGAAGGCGCGGACCGAGGCCGGGGACGTGTTCTTCGAGGTGTCGATGACCGACGCCTGGGTCTGGGACATGTACCGGCCCGCCCGCTTCGCGAAGAACGTCAAGGTGCTCACCTTCAAGGACGTCAACGTCGAGGAGCTCAACCCCGCCGACATCGACCTGCCCAAGGGCTGACCGGAGATTTCTGTTCGCCCTCCCGGCCGCCGGACGACGCGTAGCATTTGCGGCGACGATCGTGGGGATCGTCCGGGGTGGGGTGGAGGGTCTCATGGGGGCGTTGCGCGCCTCGGCTCGAAAGCAGTCACACGGGGCGGCGGCCGTCGAGTTCGCCCTCGTCGTGCCGCTGCTGCTCGTGCTTCTCTTCGGGATCATCAGCTACGGCTACATGCTGAGCTTCCGTCAGTCGATCAGTCAGGGCGCTGCCGAGGGTGCCCGTCAGGCCGCGCTCGCGCCTCCGATCGTCTCCTCGGCCGACAAGACCCAGCGGGCCCGCGACGCCATCAACCAGGCGCTCGGCAGCTACGGGGTCACCTGCTCGGGCGCTGACCTGCTGCGTGGCGGTCAGAAGGTGGGCGCCTGCGTGATCGCCGTGGCCGCGGCCTGTCCCGGCGACGCGCGTCGGAGCTGTACGACGGTCCGGCTCGACTACTCCTACCGACAGAACCCGCTGATCCCGACCGTCCCGGGCCTGGGGGCTGCGTTGCCGCGCTACCTCTCCTTCACCTCGGTCGCCCAGGCCAACGGATGAGCCGCCGCACGCCACGCGACCGCGACGAGCGGGGGGCCGTCCTGGTGTTCATCGCCGCGATGGCGGTGGTGCTGATGATGATCGGGGCCCTCGCCGTCGACCTCGGGATGCAGCGGGTTGCCCGGCGCGACATGCAGGCCCTCGCCGACGTGGTCTCGTTGGACCTGGCCCGTCAGCTCGACGGACGCACAGCGGGAGAGATCGGCAGCCTCCAGGTGTTGGCCGAGATCAGCCGGGACCGCAACGCCGGCACCATCGGCACCGGCGTGCCTCAGGTCACCCCGGTGCTCGGCACGATCGACGCCCGCGGTGCCTTCACCCCGCTCTCGTCGCCGACCCAGGTTCCGACGGCGGTCCGCGTGCGGACGCGGACGGCCGTGAACTTCGCGTTCAGGGCCGGAGTCGGGGCCGCGGATCGTGCCGCAGTGGCGACGGCAGCCTCCTCCGCGTGCTTCTCGGTGGGCTCCTACGCGGCCCGGCTGAACGCCGGGGAGAGCTCGCTGGTGACCGCGCTGAACTCGGTGCTCGGCGGCTCCGTCGACGCGGTCAGCTACCAGGGCCTGGGGTCCGCGCAAGTGTCCCTGGCGGACCTTGCCGCCGAACTGTCGGCGATTCGTCCCGACGACATCGTCAACATCCGTCAGATCCGGGTCAAGGACTTCTACCTGGCCCTGGCCAATGCGCTGACCCGCGAGGGCGCGACCGCGCAGGCACACCTGCTCAACCAGACGATCGGGCAGCACGTCCCGGGCAACCTCAGGTTCGACATCGACCGGATCCTGTCCGTCGGCCAGGGGAGCGGGTCGGCGCTCGACGCCCGGCTCAACGTGCTCGACCTGGTCACCGCCGCTGCCTTCGCCGCCACCGGCACGAACGGTGCCACGGTCCCCACCCTGGCGACCTCGATCCCGGGCTTCGTGACCACCTCGGCCACCGCGAAGGTGGTGGAGGCCCCGCGGATCGGCTGTGGCGCGGTGGGGACGAGGGCCCGGACCTCCCAGGTCGGGGTCTACCTGACCGGGGTGGCGACGCCGCAGTTCACGGTGTCGTCGTACACGCTGAGCAACATCCGCGCCGACGTGAAGCTCGCCCTCGACGTGGCCCCGGGGAGCGCGACGCTGGCCATGATCAGCTGCGAACCACAGTCGGTCGAGCTGCTGACGGCCTCGGGGCTCGTCACGCCCAACCTCGAGACCGTCGTCAGCTTCGTGACCTCGGTGAGTGGCCCGGCCGGCCTCCCCATCTCGATCACGGTCAAGGTGCCGGTGACGATGACCGCCGAGCGTCCGCCGGTGGCAGGCCGGGCCCGCATCGACATGCCGCCGTACGACCGGGCGGTCACCTCGTCACCGCGCGGCAGTCTGCTGTCCGGCGGGTCGCCCAGCCCGGTGGTCGGCGACCCGGTCGCGACGGTGACGCTCACGGGTACGCCGTACCTGCTGACCGCGGACACCAAGTCGCTCTTCCGGGGGGCGGTCAGCGGCTACGTCATGACGCGGCTGCTGCCGGACCTGGACGCGGGGATCACCACCGCGGTGCGCAACACCCTCGGGATGGACCTGGCCGGCATCGACGTCTTCGGACACCAGCAGCCGAACTGCAACAGCCCCGAGCTGGTCAGCGGTCCGAACGACTGAGTGGCCGAGGCCCGACGGAGCGCTACTCGATCAACCGGACCGGGTCGCCGCCGATGGTGGCGTCCCAGACGGTGATGTCGGTGACGATGCCCGCGAAGGTCACCCGAACCTCGAACCAACATCCGCCGAGGGTGGTCGGGTTGCAGTTGTAGTCGGCCGGGATCGGGATGATCATGTGCTGCAGTTGGCCGTTGTGGGTGGAGTTCTGCACGCTCACCGAGCACCCCGAGACGGGGGTGTACGGCGCGTTGTCCAGCGCAGCTCGGCAGCCCGGGATCCCGCCCCCGCCGCCGGTGATCGAGCCGGTCGCGTCGGCCGGCGGGAAGACCGTCACGCTGCCGGGCAGGGTCGAGCCGTCGGCGACGTCGTAGAAGTCGAACGCGATGAACTGGCCTGCGGTCGAGGGCAGGGCACGGATCAGGTTGAAGCGGGCCGTGCTGCCGGAGGTGTTCTGGAACATCGGCATCCGCTCGAAGCCGGCCACGGAGACCTTGTTGCGCAGCGCCGCGACCGCCGGCACCGCCCGCAGCGAGAAGGAGTTGACGCCGCGGCCGTTCAGGGTGTTCCCGTTCGGTGCCGCGGCCGCGGCGTTGCCGCTGTAGACGAGCGGGGGGTGCCCGTTGGTGTTCGGGCTGGGGGTGCCGCCCAGCGAGACGTTGGTCCGGACCTGCAGGAAGTAGTCACCCGCCACGGTCGGAGTGAAAGTGCACAGGGAGACCCACTGGTGGAAGATCCGGGCCAGCTCGCGGTTGTACGTCGGCGCCGTGCCGGTCAGCTCGAGCACCAGCTGGGCGGCCGGCACCAGCTTGTTCACTCCCCGGAACTGCTTGGTGCAGCCCGGGATCACGGCGCCCTTCATGGGGTCGGCCGTCGAGGTGGTCTGGCGGAGCACGAAGGAGGTGTCGGGGACCTCGCCGCTGGTCGGGCCGAGGTAGTCGCCCGAGCAGTAGATGGAGTTGCCGGCGCCGTAGCGGGCCTTGCCGTCCGTTGTCGTGTACGGGTTCAGGTTGTTGGCGATCAGGCCCGGCAGCGGGAGCAGGGTGCAGAAGGTGCCGCCCGACGCGCCGGTGAAGATGTACGCCGGGTCGTAGATCTGGACGTCGATGGGCGTGTTCACGGCCTCCGGCTCGACGTGCACGGCGAAGAAGTAGCCCTCCGGTCGGGTCTCGTCGTTCGTGCCGCCGGAGCAGCCGTAGACACCGCTGGAGCAAGGCGTCGTCATGTAGCGGTCACCGTCGCGCTTGTTGGTCGACGGCCCCTCGATCACCCCCCAGAACTGGGGGGTGGAGGTGCAGTTGGGGAACGGTGACGTCGGCAGTGCGCTGCCGACCGGCTGGGCGGCACCGGGCTGGCTGGGGGGCTCGTTGCCGAAGGTGTTGCAGGGGCTGCCCATCAGTGCGGGCGCGGTGTAGTCGGCGACGGAGGTGCGAGAGATCGTGGCGGTGGGCACCCCGAAGGACGCCCCGAAGCTGTTGCGGATCGTGCTGCTGATGGTCACCCGGAGCTGGCTGCTGCGCGGACCCTGGGCGACCGCCACCGTGGTGGTGGCGTCATTGGAGTAGCCGTTCCCACTGGCATGGGCCAGGGCGGTCGCCTTCGCGGCGCCCAGGTCGCCGGGCATGTGGGTGACGCCGGCCAGGGCGGCAGCGTCCGCGGCCTTCTGGACGCGCTCGCCCTCGACGTACCAGCGGGCCGTGTCCACCCCGATCGCCGAGACCCCGAGGAAGACGGTGGCGGAGAGCAGCGCCACGAGGATCGCCGCGTAGCCCGCTTCGTCGCGCCGTCGCAGGTGTCGCGTCATGGGTGCTGCCCGGCGCCGCAGGTCACGGTGGGCAACGGCTCGAAGGCGAAGACCGAGTGGTCCTGGATCGAGACTCCGCTGCCGAAGAGACCCGAGATGAACGAGTGGGTGGCCTTCATGTAGATGCCCACGGAGTCCGGGTTGTTGTTGGCACAAGCATTGATGGTCGTCGAGCCCCAGGTGCCGCTGAGGTAACGGAACGAGTCCGTGCTCTTGACCCAGGTGTAGCGCACACAGTTGGTGGAGCAGACCCAGGTGGTGTTCCCCGAGGCTCCGGGATAGCCCTGGTTGTTGGCCTTGTAGACCCACAGCTCGTTGATCGTGTCGGGCGGCAGGGCAGAGCCGGCGCGCTGGATGGCGTTCGCGGCCAGCTGGGCGAGCTTGGGGGCATTGCCCGGGGTGCACGGCGAGGTGCAGCCTCCGCTCTCGTCGACACCGCCCGGGCCGGAGCCGGCGTTGGCCGACGCGGTCCGTCCGCCCACGCGGACGGCGGAGGAGAGTGCGACGTGGTCGCGCATCAGCAGCGACATCTCGATGATGCCGAAGACGAAGATCATCAGGATCGGGGTCACCAGGGCGGCTTCGACCGCGACGGCTCCCCGAGCATCGCGCCGTCGTCGTGAACGCACGGACATCCTGACCTCCCCCATGTCTAGACGAGGGTATCCCTCCCTCCCGGCGCTCACGGACGAACCCGGGATTCGCGCCGGTCCTCGTGCACAGCCGGGTCGACGGACCGACTCCTCCCCAGCCGCCGTCCGGGTCCCGGCACGACCGCCCGCTCGGAGACAGCCTTGGGCCTGGAGGTGCACATGAGCGGATCGAGATCGGCTGTCAGCAAGCAGGCGCTCGGGGCGTACGGCGAGTCTGTCGCGCTGCGACACCTGGTCGAGCAGGGGATGGTGCTGCTCGACCGGAACTGGCGTTGCGCCGGAGGGGAGATCGACCTGGTCCTGCGCGACGGTGACGTCCTGGTGATCTGCGAGGTCAAGACGCGCAGCAGCCTCGCCTGCGGGAGCCCCCATGAGGCCGTCGGACAGCTCAAGCTGACCCGGCTGCGACGCCTGGCCGCGCGGTGGCTGGAGGAGCATGGGGTGCGACCCCGCGACGTACGCATCGACCTGGTGGCGGTGCTGCGCCCCACCCGGGGCGCCTCGGTCGTCGAGCACGTGCGGGGGCTGTCCTGATGGCCTTCGCCACCACGCGCACGATTGCCCTGCAGGGGGCGTCCGGCCACCTCATCGACGTCCAGGCCGACGTCTCGCCCGGCGTGGTCGGCACGACGCTGGTGGGGCGCCCCGACGTCTCGTTGAACGAAGCGAGGGATCGCTGCCGGATGGCGGTGGTCAACAGCGATCTGGACTGGCCCTCCACCCGGCGGATCACGATCCTGCTGTCGCCGGCCGACATGGCCAAGCGGGGGACCCACTTCGACCTGGCCATCGCTGTCGCCGTGCTCGGTGCGTCCGGACAGCTGCCGGCCGCAGCCCTCGAGGACACCGTGTTCGTCGGCGAGCTGACGCTCTCGGGCGGCCTGCGCGGGGTTCCGGGTGTGCTTCCGATGACCCTCGCCGCAGCGGCGCGGGGCATCACGCGGGTGGTCGTGCCCGAACCCCAGGCGTCCGAGGCGGCCATGGTCCCGGGGATGAGCGTGTTCGGGATGCGCTCGCTGGCGCAGGTGGTCGCCGAGCTCCAAGGCGTGGAGGTCCCTGAGGCTGCCCCGGTCGCCCCGATGTCGGGAGCGCGGCTGCTCTCCTGGCGCGGTGAGGAACGCCTCGGCGAGCTCGACCTCGCCGACCTGCGGGGGATGGACGACGCGCGCTATGCCGTGGAGGTGGCCGCCGCCGGGGGGCACCACCTGATGCTCTCGGGCCCCAAGGGCGCCGGCAAGACCACCCTGGCCGAGCGGATTCCCGGGCTCCTGCCCGACCTCGACCCCACCGAGTCCCTGGAGCTGACCGCGATCCACTCGCTGGCCGGCGCCCTCGAGCCGGGTGACGGGAGACTGACCCGTCCCCCGTTCTTCGCGCCCCACCACGACGCCAGCAAGGCGAGCCTCCTGGGCGGCGGGACGGGAAGGGTCCGTCCGGGCGAGATCAGCCGGGCCCACTGCGGGGTGCTCTTCCTGGACGAGTTCCCGCTCTTCCGGACCGACGTGATCGACGGCCTGCGCCAACCGCTCGAGAGCGGCGAGGTGCACCTGGCCCGTGGTGGCGAGTCGGCCACCTTCCCGGCCCGGGGGATGGTCGTGCTGGCCTGCAACCCGTGCCCGTGCGGCGGCTACCACGCGCAGGCACGGCACAACACCTGTGACTGCAGCGAGCTCAAGCGCCGGGTCTACCGGGCGCGGGTGAGTGGTCCCGTCAGCGACCGTATCGACATCCTCCGTCACGTCGCCCCCCTCTCGCCCCACGACGCGACCGATCGTTTCGCGGAGCCGGAGAGCACCGCGACGGTGCGCTCGCGGGTGGAGGCTGCGCGTCGGCGACAGGCCGAGCGGTACGCCGGTTGCAGCTGGCGGCTGAACGGTCAGGCGCCCGGCCCGCTGCTCGGGGACGCCTGGCCCCTGGAGCCGGCCGCCAGGCGTGCGGTCGACGATGAGCTGTACGCAGGCCGACTCACCAGCAGGGGAGCGGTCCGGGTGCACCGGCTCGCCTGGACGGTGGCCGATCTGCGCGGGGTCGAGCGCCCCGGACTCGCCGAGGCCGACGTCGCCCTGCGCCTGCGCACCGGGGAGCCGCTGGACCTCGCCACCTTGGCCCGGAGGGCCGGATGAGCGATGCGGAGCGACGCGCCCGCGTGGCCCTGAGCCGACTCGCCGAGCCCGGCGACCCTCGGCTCGCCGGTCTGGTCGCGGAACTCGGGGCGATCGTCGTGCACGACCATCTCCTGGCCGAGCGGGAGCTGGGCGGACTGCAGACCGATGTGGCCGCCCGGCTCGCGGGGATGGACGCGGAGGGCGACCTGGAGCGTGCCGATCGTCTGGGGTTGCGCTACGTGATCCCGGGGGACGACGACTGGCCGACCCAGCTCGACGACCTCGCCGCGCCCCCTCCGGTGCAGGGTCGGGGCGGCCCGCCCCTCGGGCTGTGGGTGCGTGGACCGCTGCCCCTGGCACAGCTGACCGACTCGGTCTCGGTGGTCGGGTCGCGCTCGGCCACGACGTACGGCGCCGAGGTCGCCGCGCGGCTCTCGGCCACCCTGGCCCGATCAGGCTGCGCGGTGGTCTCCGGTGCCGCCTTCGGCATCGACCAGGCGGCTCACCGGGGTGCGCTCGCCGGCGAGGGGGCCACGGTGGCGGTGCTCGCGTGCGGCGCGGACCGGGTCTACCCCGCAGCCCACCGGAGCCTGCTGGACCACCTCGGTGCCGAGTGCGCGGTGATCTCCGAGCTGGCTCCCGGCTGTTCACCGACCCGTCTGCGCTTCCTGGCCCGCAACCGGCTGATCGCGGCGCTGTCCCGGGCCACCGTGGTCGTCGAGGCCGCCGTCCGCAGCGGCGCCCTCAACACGGCCAACTGGGCCGGGCGGCTCAACCGCCCGGTGCTGGGTGTACCCGGGCCGGTGACGAGCGCACCGTCGGAGGGCGTGCACCAGCTGATCCGGGCCGGGGTCGCCACCCTGGTCACCTCGGGTGAGGAGGTGCTGGAGATGGTGGGTGCGTCCGGCGAGCACCTCGTGGAGGTGCCGCGGGGCCGCGAACACGCACGCGACCGGCTCTCGTTGCGTCAGCAGCAGGTGCTCGACGGCGTCCCCGTGGCGAGCCCGGCGCACGCGGACTCGATCGCCCGTACCGCGGGCCTCGGACTGGTCGAGGTGCGCGCAGCCCTGAGCCAACTGGCGGCCCGCGGCCTGGTCGACAAGTCCGAGCGAGGGTGGCGGCTCGCCCGGGACGAGTGACCTCCGTGGGCGGCCGGGGGGTCCTAGACTCGACGTGTGGGAGCCAGCGAGGTCGTCGAGGAGCTCCCCGAGCCGATGGCCCGGGTCCTCGGTGAGTACGAGCGTCACCTCGTCTCCGAGCGCGACCTCACCCCGCACACCGTCCGCGCCTACGTCGCCGACGTGCTCGGGCTGCTGGACCACGCGGCGCGTCTGGGACAGCTCGACGTCGCCGAGCTGGATCTGCGCACGCTGCGCAGCTGGCTGGCCAAGCAGCAGACGATGGGCCGCTCCCGCACCACGCTGGCCCGCCGCGCGACGGCGGCTCGCGTCTTCACCGGCTGGCTGCTCCGGACCGGCCGTACGCCGTCGGACGCCGGTGCGAGCCTGGGCTCGCCCAAGGCGCACAGCGCGCTGCCGTCGGTGCTGCGCGCCGACGAGGCCGCGGACCTGATCCGTGCCGCTGCGACGCTGGCCGACGACGGCAGCCCGCTCGGGGTGCGCGACGTCGCCATGCTCGAGCTGCTCTACGCGACCGGGGTCCGGGTGGGCGAACTCGTGGGGCTGGACCTGGACGACCTCGACCGGGAGCGTTCGGTGATCCGGGTCCTCGGCAAGGGCCGCAAGGAGCGCGCGGCCCCCTTCGGTCAGCCGGCCGGCCAGGCCCTCGACCGCTGGTTGCGGCAGGGGCGGCCCACTCTGCAGACGGCGGCGTCGGGCGCAGCGCTCTTCCTCGGTGCTCGTGGGGGCAGGATCGACCAGCGGGCGGTGCGCACCCTGGTCCATCGCCGGATCGCCCAGGTCCCGGGAGCCCCGGACATCGGCCCGCACGGGCTGCGGCACACCGCCGCCACCCACCTCCTCGAAGGTGGGGCCGACCTTCGCTCGGTCCAGGAGCTCCTCGGGCACGCCTCGCTGGCCACCACCCAGCGCTACACCCACGTGACGACGGACCGGCTGCGCCGCGCCTACCAGCAGGCGCATCCGCGCGCCTGACGCCACCAGGCGTCGTAGGGAAGCGCGGGCCTCGTGGCCCGCCTCAGCGGGACCTGCGAAGCCGTCGAGCGCCCCCGGGCCGCCAGGGGCAGCAGTCGGACCGGTCCGGCATCGACCAGCAGCAGCGGATCGAGGTACGTCGCGCCGCGCAGCCACCCCCAGTGCAGGCACGTGACGGGGAAGCAGTGCGATCCGCCGAGCGCGAGCTTGCCGAGCACTGCGCCGGCGGCGACCCGTTCGCCCACCCGCACCTCGGCCTCGACCGGCTCGTAGGTCGTCCGGGTGGCGCCGTGCTGCACCACGACCACACCTCGGCCGGCGATCGCGCCGACGAAACCGACCCTGCCGGGCAGGGCGGCGCGCACCGCCTGACCCACCACCCCGTTCAGGTCGACCCCACGGTGTCCGCTGCCCCACGGCGAGTCGGGCGCCGCGAACCGCTGGGCCACCACGGGTCGTGGTCGCAGCGGCCAGGTGCCCGCCGGGGACGTACGGGGCTCCTCGCGGGGCACGTGGTGGGGTTCGGCGTGGGCCGCCCCGCCCCAGGCGGGAACCACAGCGGGCGCCACGGCGGGAACCACGGCGGGCGCCGGCGCGGGCAGCCCGGCAGCGACGAGGGTCAGGGACGCGATCAGGAGTCTCATGGCGACCAGCGTGGGCGGCTGCCCGGACCTGCGACGGAGCGAGGCCCACTCCTGGGGAGCAGGGCGCCGCGGGGGACACCTGTGCAGGCGGAGCGGGGGAGGGGACCGCGATTGGCGGCCGCGCTCTCGCAGGGACTATCCTCAGCACAGCAATCCATGCGGATTGACTTCGCACGCTCGCTGACCACGACAGGCTCGCTTCCCGGGGCCTGACCACCCGTGGGCGACGATCCTCAGTCCCGGAGAGATCCGGGTCGGATCGCGCGTGGGCGTCAGGACAGCCGACACCCGTCGGTTGTGGCAACTGAAAACGACCGGAGCAGCACCCCGGTCCACCCTGTTCCAAGGGCGGACACAACGGCGGTGCCTCCACCACAGGAGAACACGAACATGGCAGTTGTGACGATGCGCCAGCTCCTCGAGAGCGGCGTCCACTTCGGGCACCAGACCCGTCGCTGGAACCCCAAGATGAAGCGCTTCATCATGACCGAGCGCAACGGCATCTACATCATCGACCTGCAGCAGTCGCTGGCCTACATCGACCGCTCGTACGCCTTCATCAAGGAGACCGTCGCCAAGGGCGGCACCGTGATGTTCGTCGGCACGAAGAAGCAGGCCCAGGAGGCCATCGCCGAGCAGGCGACGCGCGTCGGGATGCCCTACGTCAACCAGCGTTGGCTCGGCGGAATGCTCACGAACTTCCAGACGGTGCACCAGCGGATCAACCGGCTCAAGGAGCTCGACGAGATCGACTTCGACGACGTCGCCGGCAGCAGCCGCACCAAGAAGGAGCTGCTGCAGATGCGCCGCGAGCGCGACAAGCTGAACAAGTCGCTCGGCGGTATCCGTGAGATGACCCGCACCCCCTCCGCGGTGTGGATCGTCGACACGAACAAGGAGCACCTGGCCGTCGAGGAGGCGCGCAAGCTGCACATCCCGATCATCGGGATCCTCGACTCCAACTGCGACCCCGACCTGGTCGACTTCCCGATCCCCGGCAACGACGACGCGATCCGCGCCGTCGGCCTGCTCACCCGCGTGATCGCCGACGCCGTCGCCGAGGGCCTCATCGCCCGGTCCGGCGCCAAGGCCGGCTCCGAGGGTGCGGCTGAGGTCGGCGCCGAGGAGCCGCTGGCCGAGTGGGAGCGCGAGCTGCTCGCCGGCGACGCCGAGAAGGTTGCCGTCGAGGCCACCGGCGGCGACGCCACGGCCGAGACCCCCGCCTCCGAGGCCATGGGCGCTGCGTCCGAGGCCGCCGAGGCGACCGAGGCCGCCGAGGCCACCACCGAGGCCACCACGGACGCGCCTGCGGCCGACGAGGCCAAGGCCTGACGTTCTTCGGTCA
>NZ_JBFIKK010000031.1:0-27485 GCF_041600255.1 Nocardioides sp.
AGCAGCTCTCCGGCTTCGTCGGGGAGCTGGGTCGCTACAACCGGGCGCTCGGTGGCGGGGCGTAGCGGATCCAGCACCCCGCTGCAACGCGGTGTTCTTGCCGCTGAGGCGCCCTGAGGCGGCTTGTTCAGCGACAACAACCCCGCGTTACAGCGGAATCGAGCGGCCGATCAGCCGATCCACACCGCGGTGTCGCCCGGCAGCGAGCCGTCGGCCAGCGGACCGCTGGCGATCAGCACCTCGCCCTCGGGCAGGGCCACCGGCGTGCTGCCGGTGTTGAGCAGCACCGTCAGGTGACCGCGCTGGAACGCGACGACGTCCGGGCCGAGGTCGACCATCTCCACCGCGTTGCCGGCGTCGACGATGCCGCGGCGGGCCGCGAGAGCCGCCTGGTAGAACGAGAGCGTCGAGGCCGGGTCGCTCTCCTGGGCGGCGACCGTCATCGACTCCCAGTGGTCCGGCTGCGGGATCCACGGCTGGTCGAGCCCCGGGCCGAAGCCGTACGGCGGCTTGGCGTCACCCCACGGGATCGGCACCCGGCAGCCGTCGCGGCCGACCTCGCCGGTGCGGAACCAGGACGGGTCCTGACGGAACTCCGGCGCCACGTCGACCTGCTCCAGGCCGAGCTCCTCGCCCTGGTAGAGGTACGACGACCCGGGCAGTCCCAGCATCGTCAGGGTGGCGGCCCGGGCCCGCTGCAGTCCCTCGTCACCGCCGCCGTAGCGGGTGACGTGGCGGACCACGTCGTGGTTGCTCAGCACCCAGGTCGGGGTGGCCCCGACCAGGTCCATCGCGCTGAAGGTGCTGGTGATGACCTCGGTGAACGCCTCGGCCGACCACTCCGCCAGCAGCCACGAGAAGTTGAAGGCCTGCTGCATCTCGTCGGGGCGGATGAAGCGCGCCAGCGACTCCGCGGACTGGGTCCACGCCTCGGCGACCAGGATCCGGTCGCCGTCGTACTCGGCCAGGACGTCGTGCCAGCGGCGGTAGACGTCGTGCACCTCGGGCTGGTCCCACATCGGCTCGTCGCGCATCGTGCGCTCGACCATGCTCGTGCCGCCGGTGTGGCTCACCTCCTCCGCCGCAGCGATGTCGTGGGTGCTCGCGTGCTCGCCCTTCTCGACGACCTGGTCGCGCAGGGTCGCCTCCTTGTAGAGGCCGTGCGCCACGTCGACCCGGAAGCCGTCCACGCCGCGGTCGAGCCAGAACCTCAGCACGCCCTCGAACATGTCGCCGACCTCGGGGTTGCGCCAGTCGAGGTCGGGCTGGGTCGAGTCGAAGAGGTTGAGGTACCACTGGCCGGGCGTGCCGTCGGGCTCGGTGACCCGGGTCCACGCGGGCCCGCCGAAGACGGACTCCCAGTTGTTCGGCGGCTCGGCGCCGTCGACGCCGCGGCCGTCCCGGAACAGGTAGCGGGCGCGCTCGGGGCTGCCGGCGGGTGCGGCCAGGGCGGCCTGGAACCACGGGTGCTCGCTGGAGGTGTGGTTCGGGACCAGGTCGACGATCACCTTGAGACCGAGCTCGTGGGCGCGGGCCAGCAGGGCGTCGGCGTCCGCGAGCGAGCCGAAGAGCGGGTCGACGTCGCGGTAGTCGGCCACGTCGTAGCCGTGGTCGTTCTGCGGCGAGGTGTAGAACGGCGTGATCCACAGCGCGTCCACCCCGAGGTCACGCAGGTAGGGCAGTCGGTCGGTGATGCCGGGCAGGTCGCCGATGCCGTCGCCGTCGGAGTCCGCGAAGGAGCGGACGTAGACCTGGTAGCAGACGGCGTGGCGCCACCACGCGTTTGGATCGTTCAAAGACATGGTCTCCATGGTTCCCGTCGTCTCCGGCATCGTCAAACTCGCGGAAGGGTGGGCCGGCTCGTCGTCGAGTCAGCCGAAGGTCGCCGGATCGATCTCCACCCACACGTGCTCGGCGGAAGCCACGATCCGGCCGTCGGCGTCGTAGAGCGAGGAGGCGGTGAAGGTCTTGCGCCCCTCGCGGCCCCGGGCCAGGCCGACCACCACGTGCTCCTCGCCGATCAGCGGCAGCGCGTCGACGCGGGCGGCCATGTTGACCAGCACCATCATCCGTTCGGTCAGGTCGCCGGCCCACCCGCCGATGCAGTCGAGCGCCGCCCAGGTGGTGGCCAACGAGGCGCGGGGGAGGGCGTCCACCCAGACGTGGTCGTCCTTGCCGGTGCTGGCGTGGGGGGTCCACGTGGAGGCGATCCGGGTGGCGCCGTCCTGGTCGGCGACCGGCCCCGGGAAGATCCGCAGACCGTCGCCCTCGGCCCGGTCCACGCCGCAGGCGAAGCAGGTGGGGAACGGGTGCGCCGTACGGCCCGGGTAGTGCGCCCGCGCCGCGCGGGCCACGTCCGCCGCGACCGGTTCGACGACCATGGGGGCCGCGTCGCTCAGCCGGGCGCGGACCACGGCGCGACCGTCGTACGACGCGACGGTCTCCGCGCCGTCCGTCGTCACCGTCAGGGGCGTGTCCAGGGGCGGCGGCAGTCGCAGGTCGACCGAGATCACCGGCCACTTCTCGGTGCGGGCCTCCTCGTCCTCGCCGGCCACCAGCTCCGCCAGGGCTCCGGCGGTCCACCCGCCGTTCCCGGAGCTGGGCGGGCCGCAGAACCGGTGCGGCACGGTCAGGGTGGTGGCGCTCATCGCCGGATCCTCTCCCACCTGGTCAGGGCTTCCTTGCGTTCCTCGGCGTGGTCCACGATCGGCGGCGGGTAGCCCACCGCGTCCCGCTCCTCGGGGCTCGGGTCGTGGGCGTCGGCGACGTTCGCCAGCTCGGGCACCCAGTGACGCACATAGGCGCCGTCGGGGTCGAACCGACGCCCCTGGCCGGTCGGGTTGAAGACCCGGAAGAAGGGCGAGGCGTCGGTGCCGGATCCGGCCGTCCACTGCCACCCGTGCTGGTTGGAGGCGAGGTCGCCGTCCACCAGCCAGTGCATGAAGTGCCGGGCGCCCAGCTGCCACTCCAGGTGCAGGTCCTTGACCAGGAAGCTGGCCACGATCATCCGCACCCGGTTGTGCATCCAGCCGGTGCCCCGCAGCTGGCGCATCCCGGCGTCGACGACAGGGAAGCCGGTGTGCCCGGTCCGCCAGGCCTCGAGGTCTGCGGCCGCTGGACCCGACGGGTCGTCGTAGTCCATCCGGGCGAACTCGGGGCGCAGGTACTCCCGCGCCGTCTCCGGACGGGCGAAGAGGACGTCGGCGTAGAACTCCCGCCAGGCGAGCTCGGTGCGGTAGGTCTTCGCGCCGGTCTCGGTCTCGGGGTCCGCCAGGCGAGCGGAGAGGTCGGCGAGCAGCGTGCGCGGATGGATCTCGCCCCACTTCAGGTGGACCGACATCCGTGACGTGCCGTCGAGGTCGGGCCGGTTGCGGTCCTCGCCGTACGACGCGAGGCCCTCGTCGAGGAACTCCTGCCACCGGCGCCGGGCGGCGGGTTCGCCGGCCTCGGGCAGCCGCACACCCTCGGGCACCTCCGTCTCGGGCAGGTCCTCGAGAAGCAGTGCGGTGTCGGCCAGGGTGAGCCACGAGGCGGAGGTCGGTGCCTCGACGGGGTCCCGCCAGCCGTGGTCGAGCCAGGCCTTCGAGAACGGGGTGAACACCTTGTACGGATCTCCGCTGCCGCTGGTCACCCGCCCGGGCGCGACGGCGTACGGCGACCCGGTGCGGACCAGCCCGATCCCGTGCTCGGCCAGCGCCTCCTCGACGTCGTGGTCGCGCTGGCGGCCGTAGGGGCCGAAGTCGGCGGCCACGTGCACCTGCTCGGCCCCCACCTCACGGGCGGCGGCGACCACGCAGGTGCGCGGGTCTCCCTCGACGACCTGCAGTCGCCCGCCCAGCTCGCCCAGGCCCGCGTCGAGCGACCGCAGCGAGGCCACCAGGTGGGCCCGGCGCGACGGTCCGGCCGGGAGCCACAGCCGGGGATCGAGCACGAAGAGCGGCAGCACCGCCTCGCTCGCGCACGCCTCGAGCAGCGCAGGATTGTCGCCGAGGCGGAGGTCGCGGCGGAACCACATCACGGAGGGCATCGTCGATCAGCCTGCCAGAGCGGTCCCCGCCTGCCCACCGTCGTGTGTCCCCGTCGCCGGCGATAGGCAAGAATGCCGGGGTGAGCGACCTGATCGACACCACCGAGATGTACCTGCGGACCATTTTCGAGCTGGTCGAGGAGGGGATCATCCCGCTGCGTGCCCGGATCGCCGAGCGACTGCACCAGAGCGGCCCGACGGTCTCGCAGACCGTGGCCCGGATGGAGCGCGACGGCCTGCTCACCGTCGAGGGCGACCGTCACCTGCAGCTCACCGACGAGGGCCTGGCCCTGGCCACCCGGGTGATGCGCAAGCACCGCCTCGCCGAGCGCCTCCTGATCGACGTGATCGGCCTGGACTGGGAGCTCGTCCACGAGGAGGCGTGCCGCTGGGAGCACGTGATGTCCGAGACCGTCGAGCGCCGCCTGATGGAGCTGCTCGACCACCCCACCGAGTCGCCGTACGGCAACCCGATCCCGGGGTTGGAGGAGCTCGGCGAGACCGCCCGCGGCGAGGACTTCATGGACGGTGTGGTGTCGCTGAGCGAGGTGGCCGGTGAGACCGG
The DNA here is from genome assembly GCF_041600255.1 of Nocardioides sp. Lineage (GTDB taxonomy): Bacteria > Actinomycetota > Actinomycetes > Propionibacteriales > Nocardioidaceae > Nocardioides. The sequence continues at coordinate 4,593 of NZ_JBFIKK010000031.1, forward strand.
GGCGATGGTGCTGGTGCGACGCATCTCGGAGGAGATGCAGAAGGACGAGGCGTTGATGAGCGCGCTGCGTCGGGTCGGCGCGATGCCGGACAAGACCGTCACCGTGGTCGCCACCGAGGACGGCGTGCTCGTCGGCTCGGGCGGGGAGACCGCCGAGATCGTGCTCGAGGCGGCCGATCACATCTTCGTGCGCAAGCTCTGACGCCCCTTTCCCGCTGTAACGCGGGGTTATTGACGCTGAACAACCCGCAGGCGAGCCCCTCAGCGACAACAACCCCGCGTCACAGCGGGCGCGCCAGCGCGGTCAGGAACTCGCTGCACCCGTGCTGGACGACGTACGTCGCGAGGTCGTCGCCCCGGGTCGCGCCCCGGTTCACGATCACCACCGGGGTCCGGGCCTTGGCTGCCCGCCGGACGAACCGGAAGCCGCTCATCACGGTGAGCGAGGAGCCCACCACCAGCAGCGCGCCCCCGGAGTCGGCGAGCGCGTCGACGGCCTCGTAGCAGCGCGCCACCCGCGGGGGAGGGACGTTCTCGCCGAAGAAGACGACGTCGGGCTTGAGCAGCCCTCCGCAAGCCGTGCAGTCGGGCACAACGAAGCCGGCGGTGTCGTCGAGGTCGACGTCGCCGTCGGGACGGGTCTCGGCCGCCGCGTGCTCCTCGGCATAGCCGGGGTTTGCCTCGCTCAGCCGATCGTGCAGCGCCGCCCGGGCCGTCGTGGCACGACACGACAGGCAGACGACGTCGGCGATCCGACCGTGCAGCGCGACCAGACGCTGCTGGCCGGCGCGCTCGTGCAGGCCGTCGACGTTCTGGGTGATCAGCAGGTCGAGGTCGAGCGTGGTCAGCGCCCGGTGTCCGTCGTTCGGCTCGGCCCTCCTCATCCGGCTCCAGCCGAGATGGCTGCGCGCCCAGTACCGCTGGCGGGCCTCCGGGCCGGAGACGAACTCCTGGTAGGTCATCGGCGTGCGGTTCGGCGACCCCGGCCCGCGGTAGTCGGGGATGCCGGAGTCGGTGCTGAGACCGGCGCCGGTCAGCACCACCAGCGGCCGATCGCGCAGCAGCGCCAGCGACGCGTCGTACGCCTCCGGCGAGGTGGCCGGGGGAGGGGCGGTGCTGGTCATCGCCCGTAACGGACGGCCGCTCGAGCTCGTGCCTTCTCCGCCTCGGTCTCCCGGTCCTTGGGTGGCGCGGCCGTGACCAGGTCGTCGAGCAGGTGCTGGGTGACGTGGGCGATCTCGCGGACGGCTCGGTCGAACGCGGCCTGGTTGGCCTGGGAGGGCCGGGTGCTGCCGCTGACCTTGCGGACGTACTGCAGCGCTGCCGCCATCACCTCGTCACTCGTCGCGGGCGGCTCGAAGTTGTGGAGCTGTCGGATGTTGCGGCACATGCCCTCGAGCGTACGTCGACCGGCCGAGCCCGAGGCAGGCTCACGAAGGCGGGGTGCGACGATGGCGGCATGGCTGATGCAAAGACCGACCGTGACTTCGACATCGTGCTCTTCGGCGCCACCGGCTTCACCGGCGCCCTGACTGCGGAGTACCTCGCCGAGCACGCCCCCTCCGGCATGCGCTGGGCGCTCGCCGGCCGCAACCGGAGCAAGCTCGAGGGCGTGCGCGACAGGCTGGCCGGCATCGACCCGGACCTGGCGAACCTCGAGCTGTTGATCGCCGACACCTCCGACGCCTCCTCGATCGCCGATGTCGCCGGCCGGGCGCGCGTCGTGATCACCACGGTCGGGCCGTACCTGGCGTACGGCGAGCCGCTGGTCGCCGCGTGCGCCGAGGCGGGCACCGACTACGTCGACCTGACCGGCGAGCCCGAGTTCGTGGACCGGATGTACGTCGCGCACCACGCCACCGCCGAGCGCACCGGTGCCCGGATCGTGCACGCGTGCGGCTTCGACTCGATCCCGCACGACCTGGGCGCGATGTTCACCGTGCAGCAACTGGCCGCCAGCGGACCGGTCAGCGTGCGGGGCGTCGTACGGGCCAGCGGGATGTTCTCCGGCGGCACGTTCCACTCGGCGATGACCGCGATGTCGCGCGGTCGCCAGATGAAGCAGGCCTCGGCCGAGCGGCGCCGGGCGGAGAAGCGGCCCGAGGGGCGCTCGTCGCGAGCCGTCGCGGGCAAGCCGCACAAGGACCCGGTGCTGGGCTGGTACCTGCTGCCGATGCCGACGATCGACCCGGCGGTGGTGGCGCGCAGCGGCGCGGCGCTGGCGTCGTACGGTCCGGAGTTCCGGTACTCGCACTACGCGGGCACGAAGACGGTGCGGTACGCCGCCGGGGGCGCCGCCGGGGTGGGTCTGCTGGCGACGGCTGCTCAGGTGAAGCCGCTGCGCAACCTGCTGCTGGGCAAGGTCAAGCAGGGCGACGGCCCGGACGCCAAGCGTCGGGAGAAGTCGTGGTTCAGCGTGGACTTCATCGGCGAGGGTGACGGACGGACGGTGCACACGCGGGTGTCCGGCGGGGACCCGGGGTACGGCGAGACGTCGAAGATGCTGGCGGAGTCGGCGCTGTCGCTGGCGTTCGACGACAACCCGTCGTGCGCGGGTCAGGTCACGACGGCGCAGGCGATGGGGGACAACCTGCTCGGGCGGCTGCGGGCGGCCGGGATCAGGTTCGACGTCGTACAGGACTGATCGGCGGGTGCCCCAGGCAGGAGTCGAACCTGCGACCTTTCGCTTAGGAGGCGGCTGCTCTATCCGCTGAGCTACTGGGGCGGGCCGAGCCCGACCGGGAGCGGATGCTCCCGGTGGATCCGGTGCGGAACATCTTGTCATTGAGGTCGGCGTGGTGAGCATCGGCCTCAGCCGGGTGGTGGGGCCTGAGCGGCGCCGCTGAGCGATGGTGGGTCACGGCCGGGCCCCGGAACGGCTGCTTCTCGAGGGTTCCTGGCGCTTCCAGGGCAATGCAACGGCCTGGAAGCGCAGGGATCCCCGGATCTCCGGGGATCCCGACACCGCCCGGACCCTCCGGGGATCCCGACACCCCCGGTCGGCCCAGGGGGTCGCCCAGAGGGGCTAGCCCGATCGACCCCGCTCCCGGCCACACGTGCCGGGAGGGTGGGCCCGTTCGCCCGTTCCGTCGGTATGTCCCGGCATGGACGAATGGACCCCGTGAGTTTGTCCTCCCCCCAGGACCACCCCCCCGGTCTCACGCGAGTCAGCGGCCTGCTCTTCGCCGTCCTCGTGATCGCGATGATCTCGGCGATGGTGGCCGTCCTGGGCAACAACCCGGCCCATGGCCGGCCCGCGTCCGCAGCCGCCTCCCAGACCCGGCACGATGGGGACGTGGACGCCCGCGACAGCCGTACCCGCCCCTCGGCCTCGGCGGGCACGCTGGCGCTCAACTGGGGGGACATCCAGGCCACTCCCGACGCCCACCTGAGCAACTACGTCGTCCTGCAGTCCTGGGAGTACGGCCGGATCCCGGAGCTGCGCCGCAAGAACCCCGACATCCGGGTCCTGATGTACAAGGACGTCAGCGCGACCGTGAAGCGCGCCTGCCGCACGGCCCCCGACGGCAGCTGCACCCTCGACAACGAGTTCCTGCCGACCGGAGTGGGCTACCACTCCTCGCTGCGGGACCACCCCGAGTGGTTCCTGCGCGACCGGGGCGGGCGCCAGCTGGAGTGGTCCGACTGGCCCGGCCTCTTCCCGATGGACGTCGGCGACGCGGCCTACCAGCGCTCCTGGCGCACCAACGTCCTGCACGAGCTCCGTTCCTACGGCTGGGACGGCGTGCTCATGGACGACGTCCTCACCACGCTGAGCCACGACGTCTACGACGACCTGGTCTCGCCCACGATCCCCGACGACGCCGCCATGTACGCCGCCACCGAGTCCTTCCTCGCGGCCGTGGGGCCGGCGATCCGGGACGAGGGCTTCGAGGTCATCGCCAACGTCGCCTTCCAGTACGACGACTACGTCGACGTGCTGGAGGCGTGGACCCGGTACGTCACCGGGTGGGAGAACGAGTACTTCGTGAAGTGGAGCCTGGGGGCTGCGCCGCGGTTCGTCGGCGCCGACTGGAACTGGAAGATGCTGATGTCGGCCTGGTGTGCCGAGCGGGACGTCCCGCTCCTCGCCGTCACCTACAGCACCAAAGCCGACCGGGCGGCCCAGGACTTCCACCGTGCGACCTGGCTGTTGACCTGGAACGGCCGGACCGGCTCGAGCATGTTCGTGCCGGAGGAGGACCACACCGACCACTGGATTCCCCGGGCGACCGTCGAGATCGGAACGCCGAGAGGCGACCGCCGCCACCTGCGCCGTGGCGTGTGGCGCCGCAACTACACCGAGGGCGTCGTCCTGGTGAACCCGACGGGCGCCCGCAGGGTGGTGCGCCTGCACGGCAGGTACCGCAAGGCCAACGGCCGTGTCGTCACCAAGGTGCGGCTGCGACCCAGCAGCGGCATCGTGCTGCGCCGTCCCTAAGTCCTTCCGAACCCCGCGCAGCGCACTGCGCGTCCAGCGTGGTCGTTGAAGTCTGAACCTTGGGTCCGATCGGCGATCGCCGGGTGACCCGATCGGGTCACTCACGGAGGTCAGGGGGGCGCATTCCCCGCCCGGAGCGACCGAACTGCAAGAAATCCTCAAGGGCGCCCCGGGTCGGGGCCGATGACCTTGGTGACCAGCGACCCCCCCGATCCCCCCCTGAAACGAGAAATCCGATGACCTCGATCCGTGGATCAGTGCGCCCGGAACAGGGCTGGACCGCCGCTCTCCGCAAGGCGCTCTTCGCCGCTCCCCTCCTCGCCGTCCTGTCGGTCACCGCTGTCTCGGGCGCCACCTCCTCCGCCCAGGCCGCCGCCGCTCCTGTCGCCGCCACACCGCAGTCGAGCAGTGCCGCCGCCCCCGGTGTCAACAAGTCCGCCGGTGTCCTCGCGCTGGACTGGGGCGACATCGACTCCACGCCCGAGGCCGGCAAGGGCAACTACGTCGTGATCAACCCGTGGGAGTACGACCGGATCCCGCAGATGAAGAAGGACAACCCGGACGTCAAGGTCCTGATGTACAAGGACGTGTCCGCCACCGTGAAGCGGGCCTGCAAGAACGACGCCTGCACCGTCGACAACGACATCCTCCCGACCGGGGTCGGCTATCACTGGGCCATGAAGCACCGGCCCCGCTGGTTCCTGCGCGACAACGACAACAAGATCATCGAGTGGTCCGACTGGGCCGGCCTCTACCCGATGAACATCAAGAAGCGCGGCTACCAGAGGCACTGGGGCCGGAACGTGCTGCGCGAGCTCCGTCGCCACGACTGGGACGGCGTGATGATGGACGACGTGCTGACGTACCTCTCGCACGACACCGTCGGCAACAAGGTGCCGCGCCAGATCCCCACCGACCGGGCGATGTACAACGCCACCGAGAGGTTCCTCAAGAAGGTCGCCGTCCGGATCAAGCGCAAGGGCTACATGGCGGTCCCGAACGTCACCATCGAGTGGGACAACTGGCACAGCACGCTGACGGACTGGACCCGCTACGTCTCCGGCTGGGAGAACGAGTACTTCGTCAAGTGGGGCCTGAGCAAGCGCGACCGCTTCCACGGCGCCGACTGGGAGTGGAAGATGCGGATGGCCGAGTGGTGCGCCGACCGCAACGTGCCGCTGCTCGCCATCACCTACAGCACCCTGGACGACACCGCCGCGCAGATCTACCACCGTGCGACCTGGCTGCTGACCTGGAACGGCCGGACCGGCTCGAGCATCTTCGTGCCCGAGGAGGACTGGACCAACCACTGGATCCCCACGCCCACGGTCGAGATCGGCGACCCCGCCGGTGACCGGTTCGTGGTCGGGAGCTCCGGCGTCCACCGCCGCAACTACACCGACGGTGTCGTGCTGGTGAACCCCACGCGGGAGAGCCAGACGGTCGAGCTGGGTGCCTCGTACCGCACCCTCGGCGGTCGCAGCACCGACCGGGTCACGCTCGCACCGATGAGCGGCGAGATCCTCCGCAAGTGACCCACCCCGGGGTCAGGAATGCATGACGACCACGTCGCCGTGACCGCCGTACCCCAGCAGTGACCGCTCGAAGCCAGTGCCGTCGAACGTCACCAGCATCCAGCCCCCCGCCGGATCAGGAACCAGTTGGGGGTGCGGGATGTTGGTGACGTACGGCGCGTCCAGCTGACCCACCTGACTGCCGGTCAGGTCGAAGATCGCGTAGACGTGTCGCTGCCCGTCGCTGGTCAGCAGCCATGTCCCTCCCCCGGTCCTCACCATGATCGGCCCCTCACACTGACCGAGGTTGCCCAGCCGGGCGACCTCGGTCAGTGCTGTGTGCCAGGTGTCCGCCGTGGTCGCGGCCAACGCCGGCCGGAAGCGGAAGGGCCGCTGCGAGGGGCTCTCGACGTAGGCGACGTGCCAGGTGCCGTCCACCCGGGTCAGGGCCGGGTCCCAGGTGCCGTACGTCGTCGGCAGGGGAGTGCGGACCGTGTCGAGCACGTGCACGCCGTGCAGCAGGTCCTCGCCCGACTCGGTGTGCCGCACGTGGATGGAGCCCGGCTCGAAGTCGCCCCACGAGCTGGTGGCGAGGAGCCAGCGCTCGCCGTCGCGGACCAGTTGACCGGCGTGGTCACCGAGGACGAGGCCGTCGCGCCGGCTGAACAGGTGCGACTCCAGGCGCATCCCGGCCGGGTCCGCCGGATCCATCGACCAGACCGACCAGTGCGCCTGCTGGAAGAAGCCGAGGCCGGCACAGGTCCAGGTGAACCACAACCGGCCGTCGAGGAGGTACGGCGAGCCGTCGGCGTGCTGCACCAGGTGCGGGTCGCGCAGCCCGACCATCCCGAAGAGCCCGGCCCGGACGCTGGAGGGCTCGACGTCGGTGCCACCCCACGCGTAGGTGTGCTCGGCCAGGGTGACCTCGTCGCGCAGGTCGAGCAGGGCCGCCACCCTGCCGCGTTCGGAGACGACCGGGTGCCAGCCCGAACCGGTGTCCACCAACGCGGTCACCTGGTTCTCGCACAGGGCGAAGGCCAGACCGAAGGGCGCGGTCAGGGCCACCTTGCGGCGCCGCAGCACCCGGGTGCGCCCGGCTCGGCGGACCGAGATCGAGATCCGCGAGCTCGCCGGGTCCCAGGTGACCAGGACGTGCTGGTCCTCGGCGACCACGCCCGAGCAGACCGGGCCCGAGCAGACCAGGCCAGCGCAGACCGGGCCCTCGGTGCCGGTCACGGTGAGCTCGATCGCGACGTACGGCGCGGGTGGGGAGTCGGCCAGGACGTGCAGCCCCTGCCGGTTCGTGGTGGCCGAGGTGTCCACCTCGAACCCGTCGGCGACCAGCTGAACCGGCCGGAACCGGTGGGTCCTGCGGAACCTCAGGGAGGTCAACGGCGTCTCAGCCATGCCTCCTCCACGTGTCCATGCGGCTCAGGTTAGGGCGTGCCCACCGGGGGGCAGGTCGTGGGTTTGTCGGTTGCGGCCGTCGCGCGGGAGAATGTGGAGTCGTCGCGTAGATTCGCCTGAGGTGCGTCGTCGTGCGCGCCCCCGATCCGAAGGTGTCCGTGGTGTCCGGTCCTGAGCAGCTGAGTGCCCAGCCGGATCCGCGCGCCCCGAAGCGCCGGGCAGCCAGCAGCAAGCGCCACACCGTCGGCAAGGTCGTGCTCGCCGCCGTCGTGGTGCTGGCCATGGTCACCGGCCTCTCGGTGGTGTTCCTGTACCGCCACCTCAACGCCAACCTCAACGTGGTCGACCTGGTCGACCAGCTCGAGGACCGGCCCGACAAGTTCGCGGTCTCCGGGCCGCAGGAGCCGCTCAACGTCCTGGTGATGGGGTCCGACACCCGCGAGGGCGAGGGCAACAACATCGACGGTCTGACCGGTGGCGGCGAGCGCTCGGACACCACGATCCTGTTGCACGTCTCCGCCGACCGCAGTCGCGCCTACGGGATCAGCATCCCGCGCGACTCGATGGTCGACCGGCCGGACTGCACCAACGCCGACGGGGAGACCCTGCCGGGCGCGACGTACACGATGTGGAACGGCGCCTTCTCGATCGGTGGCCCGGCCTGCACGATCCAGCAGTTCGAACAGCTCACCGGGGTCCTGGTCGACCACTTCGTCGTGGTCGACTTCGAGGGCTTCAAGGGGATGGTCGACGCGATCGGCGGTGTCGAGGTCTGCATCCCGGAGACCATCGACGACCGGGCCCACGGCATCTACCTCGAGGCGGGCACCCGCAAGCTCGAGGGCCAGGAGGCGCTCAACTACGTCCGGGAGCGGTACGCCGTCTCGGGCGGTTCGGACATCGGTCGGATGAAGCGGCAGCAGGCCTTCATCGCCTCGATGGCGCACTCGGTCGTCACGGCGGGCACGCTGGCGCGACCGGACCACCTGATCCGTTTCCTCGACTCGGCCACCAAGTCCCTGACCGTGGACCCGGAGCTCGAGAACATCGTCAAGATCGCCAAGCTGGGCTACCAGTTCCAGGACATCGGGCTGGACAACATCCAGTTCCTGACGATCCCCAACCAGGTCGACCCCAACGACCCCAACAAGCTCGTCTGGACGTCGGACGCCGCCAAGGTGTGGAAGAAGATCGCCCGTGACGAGCCGCTGACCAGCCGGATCGTCGACGACGTGATCAGCGCCGGACAGGTGCCCGGCTCGACGCGCAGTCCCTCGCCGCGCCCGTCGGGCAGCCCGACGAAGTCGCCCGGCAAGGGTCCGAGCACGGCGGACGCGGAGGCTCTCGCCCAGGCAGGTCTGTGTGCCTGAGCAGTCGCGCGACGAGGCAGCCGCACCCGGGACCCCGACCGCCGAGACGGCCTGGCAGCGCAAGCGGCGCCTGGCCGCGGTCTTCGGCGACGTGCTGCCCGAGACCACCAGCGACGAGCGCGGCGACGTCCCCCCGGCCGAGGACGCCACCGACGCGTGGCTGCGCGCCCAGGTCCCCCCGCACCACGGCTGACTCCGGGTCCGGCCCTCCGAGCCCCTGAAATGCCACCGACCCGCCCGGACGAGGTCCGGACGGGTCAGGAGCGGGGGGAGAGGGGGAGAGGGTGCAGGTGACTCAGGCGGTGCGGGCGGAGAGCAGGTCGCGGATCTCCTTGAGCAGCGTGATGTCCTCCGGGGTTCCCGGGGGCGGGCTCGGGAAGTACTTCTCCTTGGCCTTGACGTAGGGAACGACGACCAGGAAGTACACGACCGCCGCCAGGATGACGAACGCAATCACTGCGTTCATGAACGCGCCGAACGAGTTGACCTCGTTGGAGAACACATCGTCCAGGGCGCTGGGCATCTGGGCGGTGAGCCAGTTGGTGAACGTGGTGACCACGGCGCCGAACGACGTGGCGATGATGACCGCCACGGCCAGGTCGACGACGTTGCCCCGGAGCAGGAAGTTCTTGAATCCGTTCATGCGGGTCTCTCCTCTTTTCCGCTGGTGCCAGTACCACCCGAGTGGTCCTTACATCTCGAACCTAGCGTGAGAACGAGACCGTGAGGACCGTCTTGACCGCTGCAGCGGCGATCGCGGTCGTCGCGGAGTCCGTGGCGCCGAGCACCACGATCCGCCCCGCCAGGGTGTCGACGCCGCCAGCACCGGCCCGCTCGGGCAGGGCCAGCACGGGGAGGTCGCGGGCCACCACCTCGGCCTGCGCACCCCGGGGATCGGTCGCCAGCAGGTCGATCCGGTCACCCACCCGGAGCAGTTCCACCATCGCGGCGTCGGGGAGTCGGACGGGCAGGGCGACGAGTCCGGCGTGACCGGCGGTCAGGCCCGGCCCGACCAGTCGTACGTCGGTCAGGGGCTCTCCGCGCCGCATCGGCCCCGCCAGCACCCGCCCGACCGGGTCGGGCGCCAGCCCACCGGGCACCGACTCCGCGCGGAACTCCACCTCCTGCAGGTCGTCGGGAGCGACGAGCTGCCCACCGGGCAGGTCGCGAGCCGCGACCAGCACCGGGACGCCGCGGGGAGCGGGGCCGGCGGCGACCTGCAGGCCGGAGCCGACCGTCACCGCGGCGAGCACGGCGGCGAGGAGGCGACGGCGTCTGAGCACGGCACGTCGCAGGGGGCGGGTCAGTCGGTCGAGGCGGTCGCGGAGATCAGGCATGTCCCGACGCTAGGAGCCATCTCCCGGGCGCGCCCGGGCTCTCCACAGGGAGCAGGGGAGTCAGTCGCTGCCGGAGCTGGTCGAGCTGGTCGAGCTGCTGGACGCGGCCGGCGTACTCGCTGCCGGGGCCTTGGTCTCCGAGGTGCCGCTGCCGGACGACGTGCCGCTGCCGGCGGTGCTGCCGGCCTCGCTCGCCGAGCTCTTGCCGCGGCTGTCGGTCCGGTAGAAGCCGGATCCCTTGAACACGACCCCCACCGCGTTGAAGATCTTGCGCAGGCGGCCGTTGCACTCGGGGCAGTGCACGAGTGCGTCGTCGGAGAAGCTCTGGAACTGCTCGAAGGCGTGCCCACACTCGGTGCACGCGTACTGGTAGGTCGGCACGGTTCAGGTTCCTCGATGGACTCGGGGGCGAAAAAGGTCCACGACCAGGGGTTCTCACTCGTCGCGGATGAGTGCCCATGGTACGGCACAATGGGGCCCGATGACCGACGAGCCCGCGCAGCCACCCTCCGGCCCGACCCGGCGTTTCCCGGGCCCCGACCTGCGTGGCGGATGGCAGGCCTTCCGGCGCTGGCCGCGGCTGGCCCGCCTGACGACGTACGTCGCGGTGGCGCTGGTCTTGGTCCTGCTCGCCGGTGCCGCGACCGTGACCGTCGTGGTCCGGCGCCCCTTCCCCCAGACCGCGGGCACCCTCGAGGTGGCCGGGCTCCAGGGGTCCGTCGAGGTGGTCCGCGACGAACACGGCATCCCGCAGCTCTACGCCGACTCGCTGGCGGACCTGATGCTGGCCCAGGGCTTCGTGCACGCCCAGGAGCGCTTCTTCGAGATGGACGTGCGCCGGCATGCCACGGCCGGTCGGCTCGCCGAGCTGTTCGGCCCCGATGCTCTCGACAACGACCGGTTCGTCCGCACCATGGGCTGGCGCCGGGTCGCCGAGCAGGAGCTCGCGCTGGTCAAGCCGGAGACCCGGGAGGCGCTCGACGCCTACGCGGCGGGCGTCAACGCCTACCTCGCCACGCACAGCCCGAGCCAGGTGGCGCTCGAGTACACGCTGCTCGGCCTCGGTGGGCTCTCCTACCGGCCCGAGCCGTGGACCCCGGTCGACTCGCTGGCCTGGCTCAAGGCGATGGCGTGGGACCTGCGCGGCAACATGGACGACGAGATCGACCGGGCGCTGGCGTTGGCCGAGCACACGCCCGACGAGGTGGCCGAGCTCTACCCCGACTACGCCTACCTCGAGCACGCCCCGATCGTCCGCAACGGCGCCGTCGTGGACGGGGTCTACGAGCCGGGCGCCACCGCCGGGGCGACCCGCAACCCGCAACGCCCGGCGTACGACGCGGGCCAGCGCCGCCTGCTCCGGGACCTGCGGGCGGGGCTCGATGCGATGCCCGTGCTGCTCGGCCGCGGCTCCGACGTCGGGAGCAACAGCTGGGTCGTCGACGGCGCCCACTCCGCGACCGGCGCGCCCCTGCTCGCCAACGACCCGCACCTGTCCACCTCCCTGCCGGGGGTGTGGATGCAGATGGGCCTGCACTGCCGCGAGGTCAGCGAGAGCTGCCCGCTGGAGGTCGCCGGCTTCACGTTCTCCGGGATGCCCGGCGTCGTGATCGGGCACAACGCGGAGATCGCCTGGGGTCTCACGAACCTCGGCCCCGACGTCACCGACCTCTACCTGGAGCAGGTGGTGGGCGACCAGTGGCGCTACGACGGCCGGCTGCGTCCGCTCACCGTCCGCACCGAGACGATCAAGGTGCTCGGCGAGGAGGACGAGACGCTCACCGTCCGCTCGACCCGGCACGGCCCGATCATCTCGGACGTCTCCGAGCGGGCCGGGGACGTCGGAGAGGTCGCCGGTGGCTACGCGGTCGCCCTGGAGTGGACCGCGTTGCACCCCGCCCCGACGGCCGACGTCATCCTGGAGCTCAACGCCGCGACCGACTGGGACTCCTTCCGGGCCGCCGCCTCCTCGTTCGCCGTCCCCGCCCAGAACCTCGTGTACGCCGACCGCGCCGGCCACATCGGCTACCAGGCGCCCGGACGCATCCCGATCCGCAAGTCGGGCAACGACGGTCGTCTCCCGGCGGCGGGCTGGCTGCCGGAGAACGACTGGACCGGCGAGTACATCCCCTTCGAGGCGCTGCCGCACGAGCTCGACCCCGAGGAGGGGTTCATCGTGGCGGCCAACCAGGCCGTGGTCGGCCCCGACTACGCCTACCCGCTGACCGACGACTGGGACCGCGGCTACCGCTCCAGCCGGATCCGGGAGGTGATCGCCCGCGAGGGGGAGCTGTCCCTCGCCGAGATGCTCCAGCTCCAGCTCGACGCCCGCCACCCGCTCGCCGCCCGCCTCACGCCGTACCTGCTCGACATCGACCTGCCCTCGGGCTACCCGTCCGCCGGGCAGCGACTCCTGCGGAGCTGGGACTTCCACCAGCGGTCCGACACCCCGGCTGCGGCCTACTTCAACGTGGTGTGGAGCAACCTGCTGCGGCTGACCTTCCACGACGAGCTGCCCGAGGAGACCTGGCCGGACGGGGGAGCGCGCTGGTTCTCCGTGGTCGACCACCTGCTCGCGCGTCCGTCCGGCTCGTGGTGGGACGACCGGACGACCGACGACGTCGTCGAGACCCGCGACGACATCCTGCGCTCGGCCCTGCTGGCGGCCCGCGACGAGCTGACCGAGCGGCAGTCGCTCGACCCCTACTCCTGGAGCTGGGGCCGGCTGCACCGACTCGAGCTGACCTCGGCCACCCTGGGCCGGTCCGGCGTCGGGCCGGTGGAGTGGCTGGTCAACAGCGGCAGCTGGGAGGTCGGCGGCAGCACGGCGGCGGTCAACGCGACCGCCTGGGACGCTGCCGTGGGCTACGAGGTCACCAGCGCACCCTCGATGCGGATGGTGGTCTCCCTGGCCGACCTCGACCAGAGCCGCTGGATCAACCTCACCGGCGTCTCCGGGCACCCGCGCAGCCCGCACTACACCGACCAGACCGAGCTCTGGGCCGAGGGCGAGACGCTGCCGTGGGTGTTCACCCGGGCTGCCGTGGAGGCGCAGGGGCGCGACTCGCTCACCCTGGTCCCGGCGCCCACCGCCTGAGCCCGGACGGGCTGACGGCCGCGCTCACCCGCCGGTCGTGCGGCTGCACCGGCACCTCGCGGTCGAGCTCGTCGTCGTAGAGCAGCACGCAGGTGAAGGTGCCGATCGGTACCCGGGCGAGCGCCCGGTCGTAGGAGCCGCCGCCACGCCCGAGCCGCCACCCCTGCGGGGAGACCGCGAGCCCCGGGAGCAGCACCACGTCGGCGCTCGCGATCGCGTCCGGGCCCAGCGACGGGCCGTCCGGCTCGAGGAGGCCGCGGCGGGCGGGGACCAGGTGGTCCGACCCACGGTGCACAGCCCAGTCGAGGTCGTCGTCGCTGAGCAGCCGAGGCAGGAGCACTCGGGCTCCGGCGCCGGTCAGCTCGTCGAGCAGCTCCCCGGTGCCGGGCTCGGTGCCGACCGAGACGTACGCCGCGACGGTGGCCGCCCGACGTACCTCGTCCGCGGCGAGCAGGTGGGCCGCGATCCTTCGCGCGCTCTCCCCGATCTCGACCAGCGTCAGCCGGTGCCGTGCGGTCAGCAGCTGGTCGCGCAGGGCGACCTTGGCGGCCGCTGCCGGATCCGGGGAGGAGGGTTCTTGCGAGGGGGCCACCGGGCAAGCCTACGATCGTGGGTATGGGTAGTGCTGGGTTGAACAGGGCGCGCGACAAGATGGTCGCCGCAGGCGTGGACGAGATCGCGATCGAGACGTTCGCGCACTACTACCGGCTGCTGGAGCACGGCGAGACCGGGATGATCCCCGAGTCGTCGATCGAGCCGGTGGAGATGGAGTCGCTGGCCGACGTCGAGGTCTCCGAGGAGGTCGCGGCCGAGGCGATCCGCGGCACCGCGGTGATCAAGCTCAACGGTGGACTCGGCACCTCGATGGGGATGGACCGCGCCAAGTCGCTGCTGTGCGTGCGACGCGGCCTGTCGTTCCTCGACATCATCGCTCGGCAGGCGCTGCAGCTGCGCCAGCAGTACGGAGTCGAGCTGCCGCTGATCTTCATGAACAGCTTCCGGACCTCCGCCGACACCATGGAGGCCCTGGCCCGCTACACCGACCTGCCGGTCCAGGGGTTGCCGCTGGAGTTCCTGCAGAACAAGGAGCCGCGGCTGCTGGCCAAGGACCTCTCCCCGGTCTCCTGGCCCAAGGACCCGGACCTGGAGTGGTGCCCGCCCGGTCATGGTGACGTGTACACCGCCCTGCGCGGCACCGGCCTGCTCGAGCAGCTCATCGAGCAGGGCTACCGACGGATCTTCGTCTCCAACTCCGACAACCTCGGGGCCGTACCGGACGCCCGGGTGGCCGGCTGGTTCGCCGCGTCGGGGGCGCCGTTCGCGATCGAGGCGGTGCGGCGCACCGCCTCGGACCGCAAGGGGGGCCACTTCGCCCGCCGCCGCACCGACGGTCGACTCGTGCTGCGCGAGACCGCCCAGACCCGGGACGAGGACAAGGCGGCCCTGGCCGACCTCGACCGACACCGGTACAGCTCCACCAACAACCTGTGGATCGACCTCGACGCCCTGAAGCGGGAGCTCGACCTGCGCGACGGCATCCTCGGTCTGCCGCTGATCCGCAACGTGAAGAACGTCGACCCGGGCGACCCGTCCACCCCCGAGGTGATCCAGGTCGAGACCGCGATGGGCGCGGCGATCGAGGTGTTCGAGGGAGCGCGCCTGATCGAGGTCGGGCGGGACCGCTTCGTGCCGGTGAAGACCACGAACGACCTGCTCGTGCTGCGCTCCGACGTCTACGAGATGCGCCCGGACTTCACGCTCCGGCAGACCTCCGAGCAGCTGCCCTTCGTGGACCTCGACAGCCGATTCTTCCAGCTCGTCGGTGAGTTCGACAAGCGGCTGCCCTCGGGTGCGCCGTCACTCAAGGAGGCCACCTCGCTGACGGTCAAGGGCGACTGGACCTTCGGCGCGGACGTGTCGGTCAAGGGTGACGTGGCCCTCGAGGCGTCGTCGGCCCAGCGCATCGCCCCCGGCACCGTGCTGTCGTCCGGGGCCTCGGATGGCTGACGGCCTGACCTCCGTCGACCAGCACCTGGAACGGATCCTCGCGGCGATCGAGCCGTTGCCCGACTTCCCGCAGCCGCTGATGGAGACCTTGGGGCTCGCGGCCGCCGAGGACGTGGTCGCCCCGCTGCCGCTGCCGTCGTTCGACAACTCCGCGATGGACGGCTACGCCGTCTGCCAACCCGACGTGGCGAGCGCCTCCGACGAAGCGCCGGTCCACCTGCCTGTGGTCGGTGAGATCGGTGCCGGACAGGCGCGGCTGCTGGCGATGTCGCCGGGCACGGCGGTCAAGATCATGACCGGCGGTCGGCTGCCCAGGGGAGCCGACAGCGTCGTGCCGTACGAGTGGACCGATCGGGGGGTGGCCCGCGTCCGGATCACCCGGGCCCCCAGCGAGGGCCAGCACATCCGCCGGGCCGGGGAGGACGTCGCCGAGGGCGACCTCGTCCTCGAGCGCGGCACGGTCCTGGGCCCGCGCCACCTCGGGCTGCTGGCGTCGGTCGGCCGGGCCTCGGTCCGCTCCCGCCCGCGGCCGAGGGTGGTCATCCTGTCCACCGGGTCCGAGCTGCGCGAGCCGGGCACCCAGCTCGGCCACGACTCGATCTACGACGGCAACTCCTACCTGCTCGCCGCCGCCGCCCGGCAGGCCGGTGCCTTGGCGTACCGGGTCGGGATCGTGCCCGACGAGCCGCGGGCGTTCCTCGACGCGCTCACCGACCAGCTGGTCCGGGCCGACATCGTGGTCACCAGCGGCGGCGTCTCGCAGGGCGACTTCGACGTGGTCAAGGAGGCGCTCGCCCCGCTCGGCAGCGTCTGGTTCGGTCCCGTCGCGATGCAGCCGGGCAAGCCGCAGGGGTTCGGACTGGTGGGGGAGGAGAACACCCCGATCTTCACGCTGCCCGGCAACCCGGTCTCGTCGTACGTCTCCTTCCAGACGTTCGTGCTGCCCGCGATCCGCAAGCTGATGGGCAAGGCGCCGTACTCTCGCCCGACCACCCGGGCCCGGCTCACCCACGGCATCTCCTCGCCCGCCGGTCGGCGTCAGTTCGTCCGCGGGGAGTACGCCCGCGACAACGGCGGCCCGTACGTCGCCCCGGTGGGCGGCCACGGCTCCCACCTGATCGGCGACCTGGCCTCGTCGAACGCGCTGGTCGTGGTGCCCGAGGAGGTCACCTTCCTGCCCGCCGGCGAGCAGGTGCAGGTGCTGCTGCTGGACACGGACTTCTGACCCAAGCCTCACGAGGGGAACCACCATGGCTGACCAGGACCGCCTCACCCACGTCGACGAGACGGGTGCGGCCCGGATGGTCGACGTCTCGCAGAAGAGCGTCACCGACCGGGTCGCGACGGCGTCGGGCCGGGTGCTGGTCAGCCGCGAGGTGATCCGGCTGCTGAACGGGGTCGGGGTGCCCAAGGGAGACACCCTCGCCGTGGCCCGGCTCGCCGGGATCATGGGCGCCAAGCAGACCCCGTCCCTGATCCCGCTGTGCCACCCGCTCGCGCTCTCCTCGGTGCAGGTCGACCTCGCGGTGAGCGAGGACGCGGTCGAGATCCGGGCGACGGTGGGCACCACGGACCGAACCGGGGTCGAGATGGAGGCCCTGACCGCGGTGGCGGTCGCGGCGCTCACCGTGATCGACATGGTCAAGGCCGTGGACAAGGCGGCCGTGATCACCGACATCCAGGTGGACGCCAAGTCGGGTGGCCGCTCGGGCGACTGGGTACGGGACGGCTCATGAGCCTGCGTGCCGAGGTCGTCGTCGCCTCCAACCGTGCCGCCGCCGGGGTCTATCCGGACGAGACCGGTCCCCTGATCGTCTCCTTCCTGCGCGAGCAGGGCTTCGTCTGCGACGCACCCGTGGTCGTGCCGGACGGTGATCCGGTCGGCGCCGCCATCGAGGCTGCGGTGGCGGGGGGCGCTCGGGTCGTCCTCACCACCGGCGGCACCGGTCTGACCCCGACGGACCGGACGCCCGAGGTCACCGCCCCGCTGCTGGACCGTTCGGTGCCGGGCATCGCCGAGGCGATCCGTGCCGCCGGCATCGCGCAGGGCGTGCCGACGGCGGTGCTCTCCCGGGGCCTGGCCGGAGTGGTGGGCTCGTGCCTGGTGGTCAACCTGCCGGGGTCGCGGGGCGGCGTGAAGGACGCGCTCGGCGTGCTGGCGCCGGTCCTCGGTCACGCTGTCGAGCAGATCGTCGGCAGCGACCATTGACCAGTGGATGGCCGGCCTGGTTGTCGGCGGACGAGATCCGGCTACGGCCGATCGGGCACCGCGATGCCCGTCGCTGGCGTGAGGCCCGGCACCGCAGTGCGGCGTGGCTCGCGCCCTGGGACGCCACCGTCCCGCCCGGTCATCAGGTCCGGCCGTCCTCCTTCCACACGCTGGTCCGGCGGCTGCACCGCCAAGCGCGGGCCGGCGCCACAGTGCCGTTCGCGATCAAGGTGGACGAGGAGTTCGCCGGTCAGGTGACGGTGAGCAACATCGTGCGGGGGTCGGCCCAGTTCGCCTCGATCGGCTACTGGATCGACCAGCAGTACGCCGGGCGCGGGGTCATGCCCCGTGCGGTCGCCCTGGTCATCGACCACTGCTTCACCTCGGTGGGGCTGCACCGGATCGAGATCGCCATCCGGCCGGAGAACTCCAACTCCCTGCGGGTGGTGGAGAAGCTCGGGATCCGCGAGATCGGGTACGCGCCGCGGTTCCTGCACATCGACGGGGCCTGGCGGGATCACCGGATCTACGCGGTGACGGTCGAGGAGTGCCCGGAGGGGATGCTCGCCCGGCTCCGGAACGGGTGAATCACATCTGTCCCACCAGTCATTTTGCGACACACCTATGGACATCCGTCCCACACTCGGCTAGCGAACCTAACCTCTGAGGCGTGGACCTGAGTGCTTTCATCTTCGTCGCCCTTGCCGTTGCCTGGGCCGTCTATCTCGTTCCCAAGGCACTCAAGCACCACGACGACGTGGTGCGCAGCCGCTCGGTCGACCGGTTCTCGCACACGATGCGGGTCCTGGCGCGCCGCGAGCCCGTGGACCGGCGCAACGCCCGGCTGGTGGTGACCCCCGGCCGCTCCACCTCGGTCCCGATCGTGACCACCAAGGCCTCGGTCGCCGAGGCGGCGCCGACCGCTGCCCAGCTGCGCGCCCGCGCCCGCGCCCGCCGTGAGGCCGCCCGGCTCGCTGCCCGTCGTCGACGCCGCGTGCTGGGCGCCGTACTCCTCGCCACCCTCGCCACGGTCGTCCTGGCCGCGCTGGCCGTGATCGGGTGGGTCTGGGTCGCCGTCCCCGTCGTCCTGCTGGTGGCCTGGTTGGTGGCCTGCCGCCTGATGGTCAAGGCCGAGCGGGCCGTCGTCGAGACCGTCCCGGTCGCCGACACGGCAGCGTCCGTCGCCGACAGCGCCGAGCCGGCCGTGACGCCCGCAGCTCCGGGCAGTGTCGCGCCGGTCGCGACCGGGGGCGACTCGACGGAGGACACCTCGCACATGGAGGCGGTCGCCGTCGGTGGCGTCGACCCGACCCTGTGGGACCCGGTGCCGGTCACGCTCCCGACGTACGTCACCAAGCCGGCCGCCACCCGGCGCACCGTCCGCACCATCGACCTCGACGACACCGGGGTGTGGACGTCCGGCAACACCGCGGGCGACTCCCGGTTGGCGCGTGAAGCCGAGGCGGCCGACCAGGCGTCACGGGCCGTCCGTGGGCAAGACGGCGAACACCGAGCCACCGGCTCCTGACGCAGGTACCGTGCGGGGATGGCCTCCCCCCGGGTTCTCAAGCACTCACGCGAGTTCGCCGCGTCGGTGCCTCACGCCTTCGACACGGTGCTCAACGCATCCCTGCCGGACATCTTCGGTCGGCGCTACGCCGCGATCGCACCCGTGCGCCAGGTGCGCAGCCAGGACGGCCGGTGGGGTGACGTCGGACAGACCCGCACCATCGCCATGTCCGACGGCGTGCGCATGCAGGAGGAGCTGACCTCGGTCCACGCGCCCCGCCAGTTCACCTACGAGATCACCGGGATCAAGGGCCTGATGCGGCCGCTGGTCGCGAAGGCCGAGGGGCGCTGGACCTTCGACCGGATCGGCAACGGGGTCCGGGTGACCTGGCAGTGGACGGTCCACCCCCGCAACGGGGTGGCCGCGCTCGGCATGCCGTTGCTGGCTCGCATGTGGCACGGCTATGCCCGTCAGGGCATGGAGGAGCTCGCCAAGATCCTCCGGTGACCCCCGCCCGCTGCCGCGGGCAGGGTCAGCGCTTCCGGAAGCGGGCGATCGCGAAGTCGCCGTCGTAGTCGCCGTCCGACCCGGTGTAGTGCCCGCCGACCACGACGATGCGGTTGCCCCGGTTCGCCACCGCCCGGCCGCTCGAGTGCCCGCCGTTGCGGGGCTGGAAGACGGTCTCGGTGATCCCGTCGGAGGCGAAGCGGGAGTCGACCGAGCCGTTCGGCCGGTACCGCGCGAGCGTGAAGGCGCCGCTGGTCGTGCCGGTCGCGAGGATCATCCCGTTCCGCTGGCGGCTCAGGCCGTTGATCGCGCCCGGCACGCCGTCGAAGGAGTGCGTGACGAGCCCGTCGTCGCCGAAGCTGGGGTCGGGTTCGCCGTCCGCCTGCACTCGCCCCAGGGCGGCCCGTCCGTCGCCGTCGGACTCGCGGGCGCCGCCGCCGAGCAGCAGCCGGCCGTCGGGGCGCACCAGCAGGGTGCTCGCCCGGGCGTCGTCGGAGGGCTCCCCCAGGGACGTCCAGCCGTCGCCGCCCCCGAAGCTGGAGTCCAATGTGCCGTCGTCGGCGTAGCGCGCGACGAACATCTGGCGCACCGGGAAGGGGGTGTCGAGGTCTCGCCATCCGGCCACCACCGGGAGGCCGTCACGCTGCAGCCGCACCGTGGCGGCGTAGGCGAGCGAGGGGAGCGGCTCGGTGGTCAGGGAGATGCCCTCGTCGCCGAAGCTCCGGTCCAGCTGCCCGCGACGGGTGTAGCGCACCCGCACGAACTGCTCGTAGTTCACGATGCCGGCGGTCAGGATGCGCCCGCGGCTGTCGAGCACCAGGTCCTCGACCGACGACTCCCAGGCAGGGAGTCGGGTGCGCACCCGGCCGTTGCGGCCGAAGGCTCGGTCGATCCTGCCGTTGCGCAGGTAGCGCACGAGCACCTGGTCGCCGCCCGAGACGGCGCCGGCGACGAGGATCCGTCCACCCCTGAGCGGGATCACGCGGGTGACGTACGCGCCGCCGCCCACCCTGGTCGAGGTCCGGCCGTCCTTGCTGAACGTCCGGTCGGGTTTGCCGTTCCTGGTCCGCCGGGCGATCGCGAACCGACCGTTCGAGACGCCGACCGTGACCACCTTGTGGTTGCGCAGCACGAGAACATCTGTGGCGGCCACCAGCCGGCCGAACTCGATGATGGCGCGGCCGTCATGGCTGAACGAGCGATCGAGATCGCCGGGCGGCGCGGCCTGGGAAGGGGCGCCGACCCCTGCCAGGGCGCCGGCCCCCAGGACGACCGAGAGGCCACCCATCAGGATCTTGCGGACGTGTGGTGCACGCACGGTGAACACTGCTCCCTCCCCCAGGGGGCGCGTCGGGTCGGGGCCGGAGAGGCGTGACGCGCCGGCGGTGCAGGTGAGTGCCGCCGCCACTACGAACCTAACCCGGGTCCGGTCATCGTGACGAGGATTCCGCAGTCCGAGCACGAGTCGTTGTGCGATTGGGACCGCTCCACCCTCGGGTGCTAACGTTTCCCACCGCGTCCTCGGACGCAGTTCGGGGCTGTGGCGCAGTTGGTAGCGCGTCTCGTTCGCAATGAGAAGGTCAGGGGTTCGAATCCCCTCAGCTCCACCCCGTGATCTCCACCGAGATCTTCAAGAGCCGGACCCGGTCAGTGGGTCCGGCTCTTGTCATTTCCCTCCGAGGTCGGCCCTGGGCGGGTCGGCCCTGGGCGGGTCGGCCCCGGGCGCTGACTTGCGAATGAGAATCATGATCATTACGGTGTGGAGCACGTGTCGGCCATCCGGGACCGACGCAGCCGCCTGCCCACCTGGCGGTCATCTGAAAGGAAGCACCATGTCCACGTTCTTGGCACGGGCAGCGGTTCTCGCTGCGACCACCATCTCGGCGGTGGCCCTCTCCGCCGGCTCGGCCTCGGCCACCCCGGCGTGTGCGGACCCGGTGGTCAACGTCCTGCACCTCGCGCACGACACCACCGGCGACCCGGCCGGGGCGGTTCACGCCGCCGAGGCGACCTACTGCGGCGTCAAGCCTTAGCAGTACGCGGTCGGGGACCCAGGGCGGGCGAGGACGATGAGCAGCGGTACGTCAATGAGGGCCCACGGCCACACCTCCGGGTCGGCGCGTTGGGGTCTCGTCGCCCTGCTGCTGGCGGCCGTCCTGGTCCCCGGCACCGTGATGGTGCGCGGCTCCGCGGCGACTGCAGCGACGCCGCACTGCGGCGACGTGGTCACGGGCACCTCCGGCGTCTGGACGCGACGTACGGTGCCGGCGTTCCCCGTCGGCGAGCACCGGATCGCGACCCACGCGGTCGACCCCAGGTCGCCCGAGCGTCAGTACCTCAGCAACGGGTTCTCGGTGATGGGCACGCACGACGGCTGCACCTGGTCGGAGGTGTTCCGGGTTCCGGAGTCGCCCTCGGCGCGGATGCCTGCCTCGGCGACCACGGATCGAATCCTCGAGATCGTCGTCCACCCGCGCTCGCCGGACCGGGTGTGGATGGTGCTGGGGATCGGCCAGGAGGTCGCCGACCGGGTGGACCTCGGGGTGCCGCTCAGTCCGGGGAGCGAGGGGCAGGGTGACGGCGCCCGGACGCTCGTCGTGTCCAGCCGCGATGCCGGGCAGACGTGGCAGCCCATGACGGGCCCTCCCATCGAAGGAGCTCCCGGGCCCTTGGCACCGGCACCCACGAGTCCGTCGGTGCTCTACCTCCCCACGGCGAGCGGGCTCCACGCCAGTGTCGACGGCGGTACCACCTGGACGGTGAGACCGCCGGTCGTCACTCCTCCGTCGCCGCAGCAGAAGCCCCTGGATGCCGTCAACAGTCCGCTGCTCACTCGCGTGACGGTGGACCCGATGGACCCCTCCGTCCTGTACGGGCGGACCAGCACCATCGTCCGATCCTCCGACGGTGGCCTGACCTGGTCGTCGGACGGACTCCCACCCGGTCACGTCACCGGCCCCTTCGTCGACACCGATCCCACGTCGACCAGGAGGATCCTGGTCGGGTTCCAGGCCTTCAGCACGACCCCGGTGGAGTCATGGTGGCTTCGCCGACCCGCCGACAGCGCTTTCACGCACGTCCCGCTCGAGCCGGGCACGATCGACGGCGTTCCGTGGCGCGCGGCGTGGAGCGCCGTCGGCGGCGAGCTGCTGATGGCCACCTGGGACCGGGGGAGCGCGGCGAGCTTCCCCGACGTGTCGCTCTATCGCGTCGACCCGAACGGCGCCGTCGAGGACGTCAACGACCTCGACCTCCCCCCGGTCCGTGGGCTGCTCGCCGACGACTTCGGGGGGTTCCACCTGCACACCGCACACGAACTGGTCACGCTGCGTCCGCTGTCGACCCCGCTGCCGCAGGGAGCACCCCAGGTGGAGATGGGTCCGTTCGCCACCCCCTCCCCGCCGCAGCCGGCCCCGGCAGTCCTCTCCGGGCCGGGGGCCGTGGCCCTCGAGCCCGGTCGGAACAGCGACATCACCTTCTCGCTGAACCTGCCG
>NZ_JBFIKK010000032.1:0-27482 GCF_041600255.1 Nocardioides sp.
TGCCGGGTGGGATCAGTAGCGGTACTGGTCGGACTTGTACGGGCCCTTCACGTCGACGCCGAGGTAGGCGGCCTGCGAGTCGGTGAGCGTCGTCAGCTTCACGCCGAGCGAGGCGAGGTGCAGGCGAGCCACCTCCTCGTCGAGGTGCTTGGGCAGCACGTAGACGCCGACCGGGTACTCCTCGGGCTTGGTGAAGATCTCGATCTGCGCGAGCACCTGGTTGGTGAACGAGTTCGACATCACGAACGACGGGTGGCCGGTCGCGTTGCCGAGGTTCATCAGGCGTCCCTCGGAGAGCACGATGATCGCGTTGCCCGAGGGGAAGGTCCACACGTCGACCTGCGGCTTGACGTTCTTGCGGACCACACCGTCGTACGACTCCAGGCCGGCCATGTCGATCTCGTTGTCGAAGTGGCCGATGTTGCCGAGGATCGCGTTGTGCTTCATCTGCGTCATCTGCTCGACGGTGACGACGTCCTTGTTGCCGGTGGCGGTGATGATGATGTCCGCCTCGCCGAGCACGTCGTCGAGCGTGGAGACCTGGTAGCCGTCCATGGCCGCCTGCAGCGCGCAGATCGGGTCGATCTCGGTGACGATGACCCGGGCGCCCTGGCCGCGCAGCGACTCGGCGCAGCCCTTGCCGACGTCGCCGTAGCCGCAGACGACGGCGACCTTGCCGCCGATGAGCACGTCGGTGGCCCGGTTGATGCCGTCGATCAGCGAGTGGCGGCAGCCGTACTTGTTGTCGAACTTCGACTTGGTGACCGAGTCGTTGACGTTGATGGCGGGGAAGAGGAGCGACCCCTCCTTCATCATGTCGTAGAGACGCAGCACACCGGTGGTGGTCTCCTCGGTGACGCCCTTGAGCTCGCCGGCGATGCTCGTCCAGCGGTCCTGGCTCTCGGCGAGCGAGGCGTTGAGGACGTCGAAGATGATCTTCTGCTCGTGGCTGGCAGCGGTGGCCGGGTCCGGCGCGACGCCGGTCTTCTCGGCCTCGACACCGAGGTGGACCAACAGGGTCGCGTCGCCGCCGTCGTCCAGGATCATGTTCGCGAACGAGTCACCGGGCCACTGCAGGATCTGCTGGGTGCACCACCAGTACTCCTCGAGGCTCTCGCCCTTCCAGGCGAAGACCGGCACACCCTGCAGGTCGTCGGGCGTACCGTTCGGGCCGACGACGACCGCGGCCGCGGCGTGGTCCTGGGTGGAGAAGATGTTGCAGGACGCCCAGCGCACCTCGGCGCCGAGAGCCACCAAGGTCTCGATCAGCACCGCGGTCTGGATCGTCATGTGCAGCGAGCCCGCGATGCGGGCGCCTGCCAGCGGCTTGCTCGCGCCGTAGCGCTCGCGCATGGCCATCAGGCCGGGCATCTCGTGCTCGGCGAGCGCGATCTCCGTACGGCCGTAGTCGGCCAGGCTGAGGTCGGCGACCTTGTAGTCCATCAATTGTCTCCTTGAGAGTGTGGAGCTCGCGTCTGCGTCATGCGTCTGCACGTCGTCGGGATCTCCCACGCGGACCCGGCCAGCGTAAGACGCCTGTGGTTGGTTGTGGGAATCCTCGGGCCCGGCCGTCGGGACCGCCGCGGGCCTCGGTCAGCCGTGGGACTTGCGCGGTACGAGATGCACGAGCGTGACCGCGACGGCACCGACGACGACACCGACGACGGCCGAGGCCGCCGTGTTGACCAGCCACCCGAGGAGGGAGCCGATGCTCGCAACCGCGTCGTGCACGCCCGCCTCGAGGTGGTGCACCAGGTCGTAGGGCGCGTGCCACCCGAGGTCGTCCAGGCCGACGAGCCAGATGTGCCCGCCCACCCAGAGCATGGCGACGGTGCCGACGGCGGCGATCACGGCCAGCACCTTGGGCATCGCGTTGACCAGGCCCAGGCCGAACCTCTTGGCCGAGGCCGAGTCTCGCTGGCTGAGGCTGAGGCCGACATCGTCCATCTTCACGATCAGTCCGACCACGCCGTAGACCAGCAGGGTGATGCCGACGGCGACCACGGCCAGGATGATGGCTCGCGAGAAGAACGACTCGTCGATCACCTCGTTGAGGGAGATCACCATGATCTCCGCCGAGAGAATGAAGTCGGTGCGGATCGCCCCCGAGACCAGGTGCTTCTCGGCCTCGGGACCCTGCTGGGTCGCCATCGGGACCTCGCCCGGGCCGTGCCCGCTGACCTTCTCCCAGATCTTCTCGGCGCCCTCGTAGCAGAGGTAGGTGCCACCGAGCATCAGGATCGGGGTGAGCAGCCACGGCAGGAACTGGCTGAGCAGCAGCGCCGCGGGAAGGATGACCAGCAGCTTGTTGCGCAGCGACCCGACGGCGATCTTCCTGATGATGGGGAGCTCGCGCTCGGCGGCAACGCCGTGCACGTACTGGGGCGTCACCGCGGTGTCGTCGATGACCACCCCGGCGGCCTTCAGACTCGCCCGACTTGCCGCCGCACCCACGTCGTCGACCGAAGCGGCTGCCAGTCGGGCCAACGCCGCCACATCGTCGAAGAGCGCGAACAGTCCACCAGCCATGACGCGAAGAGTAACCGCACCCGTCTCAGCCGAGCCGGACCGGCTCTCCGCTCGCACGTCGGGTGCCGACCCCGTCGTCGTCCCCGTCCCCGTCCTCGCCCTCGCCCTTGCTCCCGTCCTTGTCCTCGTCCTCGTCGTCCGGGGCCAGGGTCGCCTTGACCTTCCGCTCGGCGGTCCCTACGGGGTCGACGGCAGCGTTGAGCCGGCGAGCGACCGGGGTGAGCGCCAGCCCCAGGGCCAGCAGCACGGCCAGGAGCGAGGTCAGCACGAAGGAGACGATCGCGTGGTCGTCGGCCCAGTCGGAGTAGCCGGCGTACGCGGCGCCCTTGATGGCGAAGCCGTGGAAGAGGTAGACGACCAGCGTCCAGGCGCCCATCCGGGTGAACCACCCGTGCACGCGCGGCACCAGGGACAGGAAGGAGAACGCCCCGAGGGTGCCCATCGTCAGCATCGCGGTGCGGATGCCGATGGCCTCGAGATCCGAGGAGCCCATCTGGCCGTAGGTGGAGCGGTAGTACAGCCATTCGGTGCTGGCCCACGAGTCGATCGACAGCGAGACGACCGCGAGCGCGACGAGGATGGCGACGCCGGCCTGCTTCACCCTGCGCTGACGCAGGAGGGCCAGGCGCTCGGGGGTCGCCTTCAGGCCCATCACGAAGAACGGCAGCAGCCCCATGATCCGGGCGACGTCGAAGGTGTCCCCGGCCCAGAGGCCGGCGGCGAGGCTGAGCCCGATCGCGACCACGACTGCGCCGGGCAGCGGTCGGAAGATCGGCGTCAACAGCCGCCAGAAGAAGAGGGCGGAGAGGTACCACATCGGCCAGTGCGGGTCGGTGAACAGATCCTCGAGCTCCTCCCCTCCGACCTTGACCCGGAAGATCGCGAGGGCCGCCTCGAAGACGACGTACGGCACGGCCACCGTCTTCACCAGCGCCCACAGCCGTTGCGGCGTCCAGTGGAAGCGCTGGGACAGGTAGCCGGTGACGAACACGAACGCCGGCACGTGCCAGGCGTACAGGAAGTCGTAGAGGTGGGTGTTCAGCCGGGTGTCGGGCAGCAGGGTCCACGCGTGGCCCACGACCACGAGCGTGACCAGCGCCATCTTGGCGTTGTCGAACCAGGGGTCCCGAGAGGGTGTTGGAGCAGGCACTCGGGGACGTTACCCGCGCCTGCGCCGGATCAATCCTCGACCAGACCCATCCGCAGGTACTCCGCGGCGTAGGTGCCCTGGAGCAGGAGCGAGGCGTACCGGGCCACCTCGGTGGGCGCGTCCGTGGTCACCGTCTCCACCCGCACCGACCGCTGCGAGGCAGCCGCCAGCAGGCGCCCGCGCTGCTCGCGCACCACGGCCTCCTCCGCGCCGTCATCGAGCACGACCAGCATCGGGCGCAGCTCGGCAGGTCCCTCGGCGAAGGGGTCGTCGAAGACGTTGTGCTGACGGGCGGCCTCGATCACGGGCAGCAGGTGCTCGGCGTCACCTGCCAGGGCGGTGCGTCCGCTGGCCCGTCGGATCGACTCGGCGACCCGGCGGGCGGCCCGGGCGGCCAGCACCGAGCCACCCCACACCAGCGGGTTGCTGTCGGCGAGCGAGATCGCCAGCATCTTCGCCGGGTTGGTCGCCAGGTCGGTGTGCGGAGAGCATCGCATCGCGACCGTGTCGAGGGCCGTGGCCACTCCCTCGGCATCGGCGCGCGGACCGAGCTGGACCCGGTCGAGGTAGTCGAGCATCACGACCGCGGTGGCCAGCTGGTCACGGGTGACGGTGGGCAGCACGGTCGACCAGCGACCGGCGGCGTGGTCGGCGACCAGGGAGTCGGGCGGGCAGGCCACGACGACCTGGCAGCCCCGGCGCACGGCCTCGGAGACGGCCGAGGCGGTGCCCGCGTCGGAGCCGTCCGGGGCGAGCACGACCACCAGGTCCAGGCTGCCGGCCCAGCCGGGCAGCGCCGGGGCCGGCCACGCCACGAACGGCACCGGGCACCAGGGCTCGAGCACCGCGCGGAGCAGGCGGGAGTCCGGCCCGGCGGCGATCACGGCACGGGGACGTCCGCTGTCCTGGCTACGGGTCACGGCCTCGGTGGCCGCCTCGGCGGCATCGTTCGCCTCGCGGCGGACCCGGGCCCCGGACTGCGCGAGCTCGCGCAGGACCGGGTCGGCCTGTGCCAGCGCGGTCTCGTCATCGAGTCGGGACTCGTCGAACCAGCTCGCCATGGTGTGTCCTCAGTTCGGTGTGCGGGCCTCGTCGACCAGCAGGACGGGGATGTCGTCGCGGACCGGGTAGGCGAGCCCGCACCCGGTGCAGACGAGCTCGTCCTCGGTGGGCTGGAGCCCCGCTCGGCACTGGGGGCAGACGATGATCGCCAACAGGGCCGGGTCGAGGGTGAAGTTCGAGCTCATCGGTCGCTCCTGATCATGGAAAGGACGCTGTCGCGGACCTCGACCATGGTGGCCTGGTCCCTGCCCTCGGCGTTGAGCCGCAGCAGCGGCTCGGTGTTCGAGGGGCGCACGTTGAACCACCAGTCCGGATGGGTGACGGTCAGCCCGTCCAGCCGGTCCAGCTCGACGTCGGGCCGACCGGCCCAGGCGCGCTCGATCCGGTCGGTGGCCGCCGCCTGGTCGGTGACGGTGGAGTTGATCTCGCCGCTGACGACGTAGCGCTCGTAGTCGCCGAGCAGCTCCGACAACGGCCGGTCGGTCTCGGCGAGCGCCGCCAGTGCGTGCAGCGCGGCGAGCATGCCGGAGTCGGCCCGCCAGAAGTCGCGGAAGTAGAAGTGCCCGCTGTGCTCGCCACCGAAGACGGCGTCGGTCTCGGCCATCGTGGCCTTGATGTAGGAGTGACCGACCCGGGTCCGCACCGGCTTGCCGCCCAGCTCGGTCACCATCTCGGGCACGGCCCGGCTGGTGATCAGGTTGTGGATGATCGTGGCGCCCGGCTCCTTGGCCAGCTCCCGGGCGGCGATCAGGGCAGTCAGGGTGGAGGGCGAGACGGCGCGTCCGGTCTCGTCGACCAGGAAGCAGCGGTCGGCGTCGCCGTCGAAGGCCAGGCCGATGTCGGCCCCCTCGGCCAGCACCCGCTTCTGCAGGTCGACCAGGTTCTCCGGCTCGATCGGGTTGGCCTCGTGGTTCGGGAAGTCGCCGTCGAGCTCGAAGTACATCGGCACGATCTCGAGCCGGCCCTCGCCGACCCGTCCGAAGACGGCGGGCGCGGTGTAGCCGGCCATCCCGTTGCCGGCGTCGACGACCACCTTCAGCCGACGACCCCGCACCGGCGCCAGCGAGACCAGGTGGGCGGCGTAGGCCTCGAGCACGTCGTGGTGGCTGATGGCACCGGGGCGCACCGGCGGCGGCGTACGACGAGCCGCAACCGCGTCGCGGATCTCCCCCAACCCGGTCTCCATGCCGATCGGCTGGGCACCGGCGCGGCACATCTTGATGCCGTTGTACTGGGCGGGGTTGTGGCTCGCGGTGAACATCACGCCGGGGTGCCCCAGGTGTCCGGAGGCGAAGTAGAGCTGGTCGGTGGAGGCGAGCCCGACCATGATCACGTCGGCGCCGGCTGCGCTCGCGCCGTCGGCGAAGGCGCCGGCCATCCCCGGGGAGCTGGCGCGCATGTCGTGACCCACCACGACGGTCCTGGCGCCGACGACCTCGACGTAGGCCGTGCCGGTGGCTCGGGCGAGCTCCTCGTCGATCTGCTCGGGCACCAGACCGCGGACGTCGTACGCCTTGAAGATCGCGTCGAGATTCGAGGGGTCCAACGTGTCAGCCATGCCGAGAGCCTAACCGTGCGCGCCGGTGCTGCGGATCACAGGCTCAGTCGGTCGTGAGCATCCGCAGGTGCCCGCGCCGACCGACCTCGCGACCGGTCTCCTCGGCGGGCGCGAGACGCGGTACGGGGGCGGGGCGTGCCGCTTCGCGGACCGCATCGGCCAGGGCCAGCAGGTCGTCGCCGGTCGGGCCGGGCTCCTTGAGGTCGGAGGCGAGCCGGAGCACCTCCCAGCCCCGGGGGGCCGAGAGTCGCTCGCTGTGCGCGACGCAGAGGTCGTAGGCGTGCGGCTCGGCGTAGGTCGCGAGCGGCCCGAGCACGGCGGTCTGGTCGGCGTAGACGTAGGTGAGGGTGTTGACCGCGGCGTGACCGCAAGCGGTGCGGGAACAACGACGGACAGGGCTCACGGGCCAGACGGTACCCGCCCCCGCGACCGGCTCCGATTAGGCTCGCGGCGTGGATGACGCGACCTCGACTCCGGGCGGCCTCCCGGACCCGTCCGGACGCCGGTCCGGTCCGCGCGTCCGCGACCGCCGGGGCCGCGGCATGCGGGGCCCGGGGGTCTTCCCGCGGGTGCCCGGACGTCCGGAGCTGCGCACCGCCCGCGAGCGCTTCGACCAGCTGGCGTTGGGGATCGTCACCGAGATCGACAGCCGCTGGCAGGACCGCCTCGGCCTGGTGGAGTACGCCGTGGAGGACGCCCCGCAGATCCCGGACGACTGGGACTCCCAGACCGTGCCGCTCGCCTCGCTGGTGCGGGGCAGCGGCGCGACGCCCAGCCGGCTGGTGATCTTCCGACGCCCGATCGAGCACCGCTGCGAGAGCCGGGCCGATCTCGAGGCGATGGTGCTCACCGTGGTGGTCGAGCAGGTGGCCGAGCTGCTCGGCATCGACGCCGCGGAGGTCGACCCCCGCTACGACAGCGACGGTTAGGGCAGGCCGGGAGCGACGTCGGCGACCAGCCCGTTGCGGACCTGTTCGACCATCGGCGCCACCGCGACCCCCCGACCGGCGACCAGGACCGAGGCGACGACGCTCGAGCGTTCGACCTCGACGGTGACGATCACGGCCCCCTCGGGCAGCGAGACATCGGCACCGCGGCCGGGCTGCAGCTCGGTCCGCTGCCGGGTCAGGCGCTTGCCGGAGGCCGACCACGCCGTCACCGTGACCACCCCGACCGCGTCGGCCCCGGCGAGCAGCAGCCGCTTGTCGCCCTCCGGGACGAGCACCGTCGCGGACTCCGTGACCGTCGGCCCCGCCACGGCGTGGCTCAGGTCGCCCCCGGTCAGGGAGCGCACGGTCGCGGTCACCGGGGACGTGGCGTCGACCTGCAGCCCCAGCGCGCCCTCGCGGAGGACGGCGAGCAGCTCGCCGGTCAGCTTGACCCGCTTGACGCTGCCCGGGGGGACCCGGATCTCCCGGGTGCCCTGGGGGGTGAAGACCGACTCCTCGTCGATCACCCGCAACGAGGCCCGGGCCTCGTCCTCGCCGGGGTTGGTGAGGACGAGCATCCGCTGACCGGAGCCGGCGGGCAGGCCCAGCAGCGTGTTAGCGGTGCTGGGCTCCCCCTGGCCGGGCAGCCACTCCGCGGTCGTCGGTCCGGCGCCCAGGGCGTCGTACCGGTCCAGGACCGAGGCGGCGATCCGACCGCGGGCGGTGACGACGCGCAGCGCGAGCTCCCCGCGACGCGGCACCACCGCGGCCAGGTCGAGCCGGACGCTGCTGCGACCCGGCACGGCCACCCCGCGCAGCTGGGGCACGTCGAGCACCCCGCCTCCGCCGTACGTCGTCACGTCGGCCAGGGCGGGCCCGGCGTCGGGGTTGACCAGTTCGAGCACGGACGAGTGCCGGGCACCGGCGCCGACCCCGGTGAACCACACCTCCGGTGCGCTGGGGCGGCAGGCGGCGTGCGCGAGCGGGCGTTCGGCGAACCGGGCGCCGACCAGGTGCGGGGCCAGGGCGTCCTCGGCCGCCACGACCAGCGGACCGGCTCCGCCGTCGACCACGCTCGCTCGACGCGGCCGGACCGGGGAACGACCGGACCCGGTCTCCGAGCGGAGACGGGCCGTGCCTCGGGTGCCCTGACCGGTGCTGGACAGCCGCACCTCGCCGGCCGCCCCGTCCGCGGCGCCCGGGCACACCAGGAGGACGCGGGACAGGGGGGTGAGCTCGGGAGGACGAGCGGGCCGTTCGTCGGCGGCCGGACGGACCAGCAGCAGGGCCGCGATGGTCAGCAGCGGCAGCAGCACCGCGAGGACCGTGGTGGTGTCCAGCGCCGGCCCACCGCTCGAGGACCGGCGTCCGGGCGTGGGGGTGCTCAAGGTCGCGACCTCCTGCGGTTGGTGGTCGGGGCGCACAGCACCGCGACGACGACCAGCGCGATCCCCTGCACCACGAGCAGGACGACCCGCAGTGGCGAGCCGGGACCGTCGAGCGCCTCGGGGTCGGGAGCGGTCGCCACCTGCCACGCGCGGGTGGAGCGGTTCTCGGCGCTGGCCTGCACGAGCCCGCCGGTGGCGTCCAGCGCGGCCGCGACGTCACCGTCGGCGGGGGCGGGCAGGACGACGTACTCGATGCCCCGGTCGGCCAGCTCCTCGACGACCGCGGGCGTCGGCCGGGAGGTCAGGGTGCGGACGTCGCGGGTGAGGGCGTCGTCCGCCGGGGTCAGGGCGAGCACCTCGTCCTCGCCCAGGGTGACCCCGTCACCACGGCGCACCGTGTACGTCAGCCCCGACTCCACGTCCCCGCGGATCACCAGGATCCCGTGCTCGGGACCGAGCATCGAGCTCTGCACCATGTACGCCGGGATGTCCGCCCGGCCACCGGTACCGAGGGCGTGGTCGTCACCCGCGACGAACCAGCCGAGTCCGACCGCCGGGACCGCCACCGCCACGGCTGCCACGAGCCCCAGCGCACCGCGCAGCGCCAGGGTGCGCAGCCAGGTGACGCGCGCCAGGATGCCCTGGGTGCCGATCATCGCCGCGACCACGAACGCGCCCTGCAGGACGACCAGGAGGAAGCCGAGCCCGGGGACCACGGGACCGGCGGGCAGGTCCAGCGTGATCGTGGCCAGCACCGCCGCCGTCCCGGCGGCCACCACGGCCACGATCCAGCAGACCAGGACCGGGATCCGCGTGAGTCGAGGCGCAAGCGCGAGCACGGCCAGTCCGAGCAGGACGAAGCCGACCGCGACCGGGGCGCCCAGGCCCGCGAGGCGCCCGGCCAGCAGTCCGGTCGCGTCCGTGGCGGGGCTCGGCAGGGCTCCGGACTCCAGCAGCAGCCCGGCACCGGCGTCGGCGAGCAGGGCCGGCCACCACCAGGGCACGAGCAGGACCGGGACCGCGAGCAGGGCCGTGGCGGGCGGGCCCCAGACCGAACGGTCGCGGACCGCGCCGGGAACGATCGCGAAGGCCGCGGCGACGACCACCAGGCCCAGCCCCAGGGCGAAGAACCACGCCACCGGCGTGAAGGCGGTGACCAGGGCGAGCAGCAGGGTCGAGCGCCAGGCTGCTCGCCAGCGCCGGTCCGGGTCGGGGTCCGCGAAGCCCAGCGCCGCATGGGCGAACCAGGGAAGCAGCACGGCCGCGGCCACGACCCCGAAGCGCCCGGCTCCCCAGGCGCCGCTGACGACCGGCACCAGCGCGTAGGTCGTCGCACTCCCCAGCAGCAGCCAGCGCGGCGCCCCCGACGGCGAGACCAGGCGACCGACCACGCGCAGGAAGCGCCAGGCACCCCAGAGCCCGAGCGGCACGGCCAGCACGAACAGCACCGTCAACGCGGCCGAGGTGCTGCCCCCGAGCAGCGTCCCGAGCAGGGCCAGCGCCAGCACGTACGGCGGTGCGGGAACGGCCGTCCCCATGCCCAGCGCGTGCCAGGACTCCAGGTGCAGGCGCCACCAGTCCCCTGCGTCCTCCGGCAACGGGGAGATCCCGCCCCCGACGACACCGCCGAACGCCGTCCGGGCTCCCACCAGCGCGAGCACCAGGACCAGCGCGAGACCGATCGCGACCGGGCTGGTCAGGAACCGGGCCACCAGCCCCGAGTCCTCCTCGAGGGCGTCGTCGTCGCCGACCGGGCGTACGACGGGTGCCGCGACGCCGGGCTGTTCGGCGGCCGCAGCGCGTCGTCGCTCGGCGACGTCCTGCGCCTGGTTCGTGGCGGCTGCGACCAGGTCGCCCAGGAAGTCCAGGCCGTGCCGGTAGGGCAACCAGGCGGGGGCGAGCAGATGTTTCACCTGCTGGGCGTCCACCACCTGCTCACCCTGCCGGCGGCGGCGGGCGGCCACGAGCTCACGGGGCCGGGAGTAGAGCGAGACGACGGCCGCGAGCTCGTCGAGCGCCTCGCCGACCGAGCGGACCAGCAGGAAGCCGACCATGCGAAGCAGGGAGCCGAGCCCGAGCCGCACGAGCTGGAAGGGCAGCGACCGGACCCCGGAGTTGACCAGCAGCGTGTAGAGGGCGGCCCGGCGCTCCTGGTAGTGCGTGTGCCGGCCCGTCAACGACGTACGCCGGACGCCCCGGTGGGCGGCCTCGGCATGGAAGACGACCGCCTCGGGGACGATCAGGGTGGTGTGGCCGGCGGCGGCGGCGCGCCAGCCGAAGTCGAGGTCGTTGCCGAAGATGGGGAGCTGGGGGTCGAAGCCGCCGAGCGACTGCAGCACCCGGCGACGGACCAGCATCCCGGCGGTGTTCACCGCCAGCACGGCCCGGATCTCGTCGTGCTGGCCCTGGTCGTACTCCCCGCGCTCCAGACCGGTCTCGCGGCGGCCGGTGCCGGTGATGGTGACCCCGAGCTCGAGCAGGCGCCGCAGCGAGGGCCACTCACGCAGCTTGGGGCCGAGGGTGTCGGCCTCGGGGTGGTCGGCGGCCGCGTCGAGCAGCGCCGCCAGGGCGCCCGGGTCGGGGTTGGAGTCGTCGTGCAGCAGCCAGATCCACTCCGGATCGAGGCCGTCGGCGCTCAACTGGTCGAGACCAGCGGCGACGGCTGCGGGGTAGGAGGTGAGACCGGGGAGGCGGGTGACGGAGCCGAAGGCGTCCTCGAGCAGCTGGGCGCTGGCGTCCTTGCTGCCGGTGTCGATGGCGACCACGTGGTCGACCGCGGCGTGCTGGGCACGGAGGCCCTCGATCACGGCGGGGAGCCAACGCTCTCCGTCATGACTGACCACGAGCGCGGCGACCGATGCATGCACGATCGAGAACCCTAACGGCCCTCGGGCGCGCTGCGGGCGTCGCGGGCGTCCTCGCCGTGGTGCGCGGGGCAGCGCGCGTGCGCCCCGTCAGCTCGACGGGGCGCGCCCGCTCAGACTGCGCGCTTCTTGAGCTTGCGACGCTCCCGCTCGGAGAGACCGCCCCAGATTCCGAAGCGTTCGTCGTTCATCAAGGCGGATTCGAGGCATTCGTCACGCACCTCGCAGGTCAGGCAGACCTTCTTGGCCTCCCTGGTAGATCCTCCCTTTTCGGGGAAGAACGCTTCAGGATCGGTCTGCGCACAGAGCGCCCGATCCTGCCAACCCGCTTCCTCGGCGTCCCCGTCGAGGAGAAAGAGTTCTCTCACGGCACTCGCCCTTTCGACCCGGTCCTGCATCAGTCACACCTGGGGCCCTTCGCGAGAACCGCTCCCTACTGGAAGAAGTGGGAAGCAAACGCGAAGAACACTGTGGGAATTACATGCCTGTCGTACCCCTGAAGTCAAGCGGCTGTCTGGTATGAGAAGCAACCACCCGTTCGTGCTATTGCTCCGGTGCGAGAGGGTAACGGCATGCAGAACATCACGGTCCTGTCCGGCGGCATGGGCGGGGCCCGCTTCCTCCAGGGTCTCCTCCACGGCATCTCCCACGGGTCCCTGCCCGGCGTCCGGGACGACGCCCGGGTGACGGTCGTGGCCAACACTGCGGACGACCTGTGGGTGCACGGCCTGAAGGTGTGCCCGGACCTCGACACGGTGATGTACACGCTGGGCCACGGCATCGACCTCGAGCGGGGCTGGGGTCGCCGCGACGAGACCTGGAGTGTGAAGACCGAGCTGGCGGCGTACGGCGTGGAGCCCACCTGGTTCGGTCTTGGCGACCGCGACGTCGCCACCCACCTCGTCCGGACCCAGATGCTGGATGCGGGCTACCCGCTCTCCGACGTCACCGAGGCGCTGTGCCGTCGCTGGCAGCCGGGGGTCCGGCTGCTCCCGATGACCGACGACCGGGTCGAGACCCACGTCGTCATCGCCGACGACGAGAGCCCGAGCGGCCGCCGCGTGGTCCACTTCCAGGAGTACTGGGTGCGTCTGCGGGCCGCGGTGCCGGCCGAGAGCGTGGTCGTGGTCGGGCTCGAGGACGCCGCCCCCGGCCCCGGTGTGATCGACGCGATCACCGACGCCGACCTGGTCGTGCTGCCGCCCTCCAACCCGGTCGTCTCCCTCGGCACGATCCTGGGGGTCCCCCGCGTCCGTGAGGCGCTCGTGGCCACGAAGGCGCCCGTGGTCGGTCTCTCCCCCATCGTCGGCGGCACCCACGTGCGCGGAATGGCCCATCAGATGTTGAGCGCCGTCGGCGTCGAGGTCAGCGCCTCGGGCGTGGGCCTGCACTACGGCTCGCGCACCAGCGACGGGCTCCTCGACGGCTGGCTGGTCGACGAGAGCGACGCGCAGCTGGTCGAGCAGGTCGAGGCCGCCGGACTGCCCTGCCGCGCCGTACCGCTGATGATGACCGACCCGGAGGCGACGGCCGCGATGGCGGCAGCCGCCATCGCGCTGGTCACGAGTCGATGAGCGCCGGTCGATGAGCTCCGGCGAGCTTCGGGTCGTCGCCCCCGCCGGGACACCGGAGGTGCGGCCGGGCGACGACCTCGCCGAGCTGCTGCTCGGCCTGGTCGAGCTGCAGGACGGCGATGTCGTGGTGGTCACCAGCAAGGTGGTGAGCAAGTCCGAGGGCCGGCTGCGCGCCGGCAGTCGCGAGGAGTCGCTCGCCGACGAGACCGTCCGCGTCGTCGCCCGTCGCGGCCCCACCACCATCGTCCGCACGCGGCACGGGCTGACCATGGCCGCCGCCGGGATCGACGCCTCCAACGTGGCCGTCGGCACGATCGTCCTGCTGCCGCTGGACCCGGACGACTCGGCCCGTCGGCTGCGGGCCGCGCTGCGCGAGCGGACCGGACGCACCGTGGCAGTCGTGGTGACCGACACCGCCGGTCGCGCCTGGCGGGAGGGCCAGACCGACATCGCGGTCGGGGCGGCGGGCCTGCGGGTCCTGGAGTCGTTCGAGGGCCGTACGGACGCGCACGGCAACCCGCTGGCGGTGACCGCGCCCGCGGTGGCCGACGAGATCGCCTCGATGGCCGAGCTCGCCCAGGGGAAGCTGGGCGGCCGTCCGTTCGCCGTCGTCCGGGGTCGCGCCGACCTGGTGCTGGCACCCGACGACGACGGCACCGGCGCTCGGGCGCTGGTCCGCGCCGAGGGTGCCGACCTGTTCGGCTACGGGGCCCGCGAAGCGGTCGTCCGGGCACTGGCCGGCCACGCCGCGGACCGGGCACCCTTCGGCGCCCCCGTGGACGCCGAGGAGCTGGTCGCCCTGCTCACCGGCCCGCTGGCCGGTCTGGTCCACGAGGTCGCCGACGAGGACGGGGAGGTCGTCGTCCGCCCGATCGCGGGGGCGGAGCAGAGCGTGCGGGCACTCGCGTTCGCCCACGGCTGGCAGGAGGCCGACCCCGGGACGGTCGCGGATTCCTCCGCCTGCCTCCGTCTGGTACCGGCGACTCCGTAGACTCTGGAGCGACACACCGCTGCATCCCCTTTTCGACCACTCGAGGAACGCACCCGTGGCCAAGAAGCCCGCCAAGACCGAACGCCAAGCCGTCATCGACCAGATCCGCAAGGAGCAGAAGGGCGGTGAGCGTCGGCGCGGGATGATGATCGTCGGCGTCTGCGTCCTGATCGCGGTGCTGATCCTCGCGTTCCCGATCTACAGCGTGGTCAAGGACAAGCTCGACCTGCGGCAGTACGACAAGACCGACCTCGCCGAGATCGGCGCCGCGGCCAGCGTCTGCCAGGAGGTCGAGACGAAGCCGGCCAACGGCACCCAGGACCACGTCCCGCCGGGCACGCCGCTGAACTACCCCGAGGCCCCGCCGGCCTTCGGCCAGCACTACGACATGCCCGACGCCATGGCGCGCAAGTTCTACACCGCCAAGGACCGACCCGAGCTCGGCACGCTCGTGCACAACCTGGAGCACGGCTACACGATCCTCTGGTACGACGAGACCATCGCCGACGACGCCGAGCAGATGAAGGTGATCCGCGGCATCGCCTCGAAGTTCGAGGGCACCAGCAACTTCCGCTTCAAGTTCAAGGCCGTTCCGTGGACCTCCGAGGACAGCGACTCGGCAGAGTTCCCGGAGGGCCAGCACATCGCCTACACGCACTGGTCCGCGGGCGGTTCGGGCAACACCGACCCGACCAAGCAGGTCGGCGTGTGGCAGTACTGCTCCGAGCCGAGCGGCGAGGCCCTCGACGGCTTCATGCGCGAATACCCCTACACCGACTCGCCCGAGCCGGGGGCGATGTAGCCCCGACTACGTCAGGTCGCGGTGGCCCGACTCCTGGAGTCCGGTCACCACGGCCTTGACCTGCTGCGCATGGGCCCGCGTGGTCACCAGCAGCGCGTCGGGGGTGTCCACGACCACGATGTCGTCGAGGCCGACCACGGCCACGGTGCGCCCGGAGGCAGGGACGACCAGACCCGTGCTGGCGACGGCGCGCACCAACTCCTCGTCGCCCAGCACCGAGAGACCTCCCGCCGACCCGGGGTCGGTCTGCTCCAGCAGCGTGGCGAGCGAGTCGAAGTCCCCGATGTCGTCCCAGGGGAACGACGCCGGCACGACCGCCACCCGTCCGGCGGCGGCGGCCGGCTCCGCGATCGCATGGTCGAGCGCGATCCTCGGCAACGTCCCCCAGAGCTCCGGCAGCCGGTCGAGGTCGCCGGCGAGCTGACGCAGCGCTGCGGCGAACTCCGGGTGCCACTGGGCGAGCAGGTCCAGCAGCACCGTCGGGCGGACCACGAACATGCCGGCGTTCCACCGGAACCGACCGCTGGCGAGGTAGTCCCGGGCGGTCTCCACCGAGGGCTTCTCGACGAACTCCTGGACGGCACAGACCTCCGGCAGGCCCGGCAGCGGCTCCCCCAGGTGGATGTAGCCGAACGCCGGAGAGGGGCTCGTCGGCTCGATGCCGAGCGTGACGAGCCAGTCCTGCCGAGCCGCCTCGACCGCCCGCGTGACGGCCACCTGGAACCGCTCGGGGTCGCTGATCACGTGGTCGGCGGCGAACGAGCCCATCACGGCCTCGGGGTCGCGTCGCTCGAGCAGGGCTGCCGCCAGGCCGATCGCGGCCATGGAGTCGCGCGGCGAGGGCTCCGCCAGCACCGCGCCCCCGGCCAGCTGGGGCAGCTGGGCGGTGACGGCCGCGAGGTGCGCCTGCCCGGTGACGACCAGGAACCGGTCCGCGGCGAGCGGGGTGAGCCGGTCGACGGTCTCCTGCAGCAGGGTCCGGCCACTGCCGGTGAGGTCGTGCAGGAACTTGGGCGAGGACGAGCGCGACAGCGGCCACAGGCGGGTGCCTGCTCCGCCGGCCGGGACCACGGCCCAGAAGTGCGGGATGCCTGACATGGCGGTCAGCCTAGGCCGTGCCCGCTCCGCCGCCCGCGGCTGCCTAGGCTGGCCGGGTGACCACCTTCTCCGCCGTGCTCGCCGGCCTGCTGCGTGCCGACCCCGGCCGTCCGCTCATCACGTTCTACGACCACGCCTCGGGCGAGCGCGTCGAGCTCTCCCGGGTCACCTACGCCAACTGGGTGGCCAAGACGGCCTCGCTGCTCGTCGAGGAGCACGACCTCGAGCGCGGTCAGCGGATCCACGTCGACCTGCCCACCCACTGGCTGGGCCCGGTCTTCCTGGGAGCCGCCTGGACGGTCGGACTCGAGGTGGCCGGCCCCGAGCAGCCCGACGCCGTGGTCTGCGGACCGGACGGCCTCGACACCTGGGCGCCCCGAGCCGCCGACCTGCCGGTGCTGGCCTGCTCGCTGCGACCGATGGGGGTCCGTTTCGCCGCCGAGCTGCCACCGGGGGTGCACGACGTCGGCGTCGACGTCTGGTCGCAGCCGGACGCGTTCACGGC
This sequence comes from Nocardioides sp., assembly GCF_041600255.1. Lineage (GTDB taxonomy): Bacteria > Actinomycetota > Actinomycetes > Propionibacteriales > Nocardioidaceae > Nocardioides. Next base: position 16,451 of record NZ_JBFIKK010000032.1, read on the forward strand.
CTGGGACCCGCCCGGCCCCGAGGACCCGGCGCTCACCGGCACCACGCACGGCGAGCTGTGGAGTACGGCCGCCGCCGGGAACCTGCTCTCCGACGGCGGCCGCCTCCTCACGGAGGCGAACCCGGCTTCCCCACCGGGAATCGCCTCGTTCGTGGAGCCGCTCGCACGCGGCGGCTCGCTGGTCCTGGTCTCCCACGCCGACCCGGGGCAGCTCGAGGCGACGTACGCCGCCGAGCGTGCCACGGCTCGCTTCCCGTGAGCGTGGGGAGCCAGCACCCCTGACCGGTCTCAGCCGGCCAAGTCGTATCCCTTCAGTCCCGAGGCCATGTAGCGCGGCTTCGTGAAGCCCTTCGCGGTCGCCTGGAGCAGCCACAGCGTGCCGTTGGAGCGCTTGCGCACCAGCAGGTCCGGCCGGCCGCTCAGGGTGACGTCGCTGACCCCGATCACCCAGTCGTAGCGACGCAGGTTCACGTTGAGCGAACTGGAGCCGATCAGGCCGCCCGGCCCGTTGCCCGGGTACAGCCGGAGCTGGTCGCCGGCGCGGAAGAGCGTGTCCGGCGCTCCGTCGCCGTCCCACCGTCCGACCGCGACCTGGGTGGACGCGGAGACCGAGCCGTACGCCACGTAACTGGGGCGCAGGCCCTCCAGCCCCTTGCCGGGGTAGAGCCGCATCGAGGACCCCCGCGGCTGACCCATCAGGTCCGGCCAGCCGTCCCCGGTCATGTCCCCCACCGCCGCCAGCAGCCCCACGCCGCCGAAGCCCTTGGCCAGCACCTGGGACTTGCCGAAGTGGCCCTGACCGTCGCCGCGCCGCAGGAACAGCGCACCGCTGCGGCCGCTGCGCACGATGATGTCGCCGTGGCCATCCCGGTCCCAGTCACCGGCGTTGAGCAGGGTGTTCGCGTTCTTGACCTGGACGCCGGAGTCGATCGGTCGACCCGTCTCGTAGCCGCCGGTGCTCGGGTAGGTCATCAGCTCGTCGCCACGACGGACCAGGAGGTCGGGGGCGGCGTTGCCGATCAGGTCGACCGCCGTCACGAAGTCGGCGCCGGTGGGCCGCTGCACGGGGCCGAGCCGCCGGTCGAAGGTGCCATCGCCCCGCGAGGGCAGGATGTAGCCGGGCTTGCCCGGGTTGCGCACGAACAGGTCGGCACGGCCGTCGCGGTTGAAGTCACCGAACCCGGTGATCGTGTCGTAGGTGCCGTAGTTGCCGGGGATCTGGACGGGCTGCCCGAGCCGGCGCGAACCGGTGCCAGGGATCAGCCAGAGCCGACCGGAGCCGTCCCGGGCGACCAGGTCGTCCTTGCCGTCCCCGTTCAGGTCGCCGGTGGCCGTGAGCAGGTCGTAGCTGCTCCAGTCGCCGGGCAGGTGGCGCTTGACGAAGCCGCCCTTGCCGCCGCCGATGTAGAGGTCGGGCTTGCCGGACGCCGTACGACGGGCGACGAAGTCGATGTTGCCGTTGCCGGTCAGGTCGCCGGCCGCGGTGACCAGGTCGTGGTTGGCGAACTTGTCGCTCTTCTTGATCGGCTCCCCGACTCCGCCGTTGCCGTTGCCGGGGTAGACCTGGGCGGAGCCGTCGGCCACCTGGACCAGCAGGTCGGAGTGACCGTCGCCGGTGAGGTCGGGTGCGGCCACCACGGTGTCCGAGGCGCGCCAGGGGCCACGCAGGGGCACCGGCAGCTCGAACTGGGTCAGCCCGCCGGTCGGGATCACGAAGACGCGGCCGTCGCCGGCACGTCGTACGACGAGGTCGGGGTGCGGTGAGGCGGCGAGGTCGGACTCGAGCTCCCGACCGGCCCAGCCGCGCTGGGTCTGGGCGGCGATCCGCCGTACCTGGCCCAGCCGGGAGTAGAGGTAGCGCCCCGGGCAGGCGGTCGAGCCGGCGTCGCGGTGACCGTTGATCGCCGGGAAGGTCTTCGAGCCGACCACCTGACGGGGCGAGGAGGCGTCCACCCCGTGCAGCGAGAGCTTCCAGGCGAAGAGGGCCCCGTAGGCCTGCACCATCGCACGGGAGGGCTTCTTCACGTCGTAGTTGCCGATCGCCGACATCGCGAACGCGTAGTCGTTGTAGCCCAGCGTGTGCGCACCGACGACGGGGCGGTCGACCCCTCCGAAGCGGCCCTCCCAGATCCGGCCGAACCGGTCGACGAGGTAGTTGTAGCCGATGTCGCTCCAGCCCTTGGACTGGGTGTGGTACGCGTAGATGCTGCGCAGCAGGGCCGGGACGTCACGGCGCTTGTAGTCGTTCGAGTTCACCGTGTGGTGCATGAATCCGGCGTGCACCTCGAAGTAGCGCAGCGAGCCCTTGTCGCGCAGCCGCTCGTCGGCTCCCCACTGCGCGCGCGAGTAGATGACCGGCTTGGGGGTGAAGACGGACGCCTGCAGGTCGAGGTCCTCCTCGCCGGGCTCCTCGGTTTCGGGCTCGGGGTTCGGCGTCGGCTCGCTGGTGGAGCGGCGGGCGCTGGAGCCGGTGGGCGCCAGTTCGCCGGTGTCGATCGCCGGGGCCTCGACGGCCGTCCGGGGCACCTCACCGGGGGCGATCACGGCGAGCTTCATGTCGGCGGGCAGCGTGCCGCTGGCGGAGACCGCCGCCACCTGGACCTGCTCGACCCTGCCGACCAGCAGTTCCTCGGTGCCGGGGCGGGCCCGACGGCCCTCGCGCGAGTCCGGGTCGGGTCCGTGCTCGTCGTGGTACTCCAGCTCCGTCCAGTCCGTCCACTGCCCCTTGTCCAGGGTGCGCACGCGCACGGTGAGGTCGTCCTCGTCGACGGAGTCGTCGGGAGCCCAGGTGACCCCGACCGTGCCGAAGCCGGAGACCGGCTGCGGCCGACCGACCACGGAGACGCTGCCGGGACGGGCGCCGGGCCGGGTCCGGGCGGCGAGCCCGAGCGCGGCGCTCTTCTGGCCGGTGGGCGCGGTCAGGGAGTGCTCCTCGACCACCGCGTCGCCGACCGCAGCCGCGACCAGCGACTTGCGGCTCGCGGCTCGGGTGTACGCGGCGAGGTCGCCGACGGCCCCGGAGCCGGCTGCGCCGGAGCGCGCCGTGCCGGGCTCACGCTGGACCACGTCGAGGGAGACCACACTGGCCGCCGGCGTGAGGGCGGCCAGAACCACGGCGAGTGCCAGCAGCTGCTGGCAGGCCGTGACGAAACGAGTCTTGCTGGGGGGCATTTGAGTTACTCCAGTGCGGGGGAAGAATCACACGTTGCGCAACTTTCACATGAGTCACACCCGTCACGGAAGCGAAAGTGAGTAACTACAATCGTGTAATTTCCACTCGACACGCCGATGGAAACTCGATTTGTCAAGTCTCTCCGGATACCCGGGCGCAGAGAAGGCCCGATCGGGCAGAGCCGGGATGGTCCACTCGGGCCGGTACGACGAACGGCCCCCGGAGTGTCCGGGGGCCGTTCGGTTGAGGCAGGGAGCGCCGATCAGACGTCGGCGCCCAACTCGTCGTCGTCCTTGTCCTCGTCGTCGGAGTCGTACTTGACGTACTTGATGCCTTCGTCGACGGGGCCGTCGAAGCCGAGCCGACCCTCCTCGAGGACCAGCACCCGGTTGCACATCCGCCGTACCGAGCCGGCGGCGTGGCTGACGTAGAAGACGGTGGCACCGGAGTCGCGGACCTGCTCCATCTTCTCCAGGCACTTGCGCTTGAAGGGCTTGTCCCCCACCGCGAGCGCCTCGTCGGCCAGGAAGATGTCGCAGTCGACGTTGATCGCCACCGCGAAGCCCAGCCGGGCGAACATGCCCGAGGAGTAGTTGCCCACCGCCGAGTCGAGGTGCTTGCCGATGTTGGCGAACTCGATGATCTCGTCGAGCTTGCGGTGGGTCTCCTTCTCGGACATCCCGAACACCGCCGCGTTGAGGAAGATGTTCTCCCGCCCGGTCAGCTGCGGGTGGAAGCCCGCCCCGGTCGCGATCAGACCGGCGATCCGACCACGGGTCAGCACCCGGCCGGAGTCGGGCTTCATGATCCCGTTGACCAGCTTCAGCAGGGTCGACTTGCCCGAGCCGTTGAGGCCCATCAGCCCGATCGACTCCCCCTGCTCGACGGTGAACGAGACGTCGTCGAGCGCCTTGAAGGTGTCGCTGGTCGCCTGGCCGCGCAGCTTGGCGACCGTGACCTGCTTGAAGGTGCGGTGGTAGCGCAGCGTGAATGACTTCGTGGCGTTCTCCACCACGATGGATGTCGACGGTGAGTAGCTCAATTCAACCGCTCCGGAATCTTGTCCTCCAGCGCGCGGAAGATGATCTGGGCGATCACCAGGATGACCCCCGAGACCGCCACCATGACCAGGCCGCGCGTGAACAGGTGGTCGGGCAGGTCGGTGGCCGCCGTAGCCGCGGGGTCGTCGGTGGTCCCGATCCAGAAGGCGCGCTGCATCAGCAGCACCGCCTCGGCGAGGGGGTTGTAGAGGTAGTACTGCGCGAACGAGCCGAACCGTTCCTCGACCACCGTGTAGGGGTAGATCATCGGTACGCCGAACCGGACCAGGTTGGTCAGGATGCTGACCGCGCTGGCGAAGTCGCGGAAGAAGACGTTGGCCACGCTGAACATCAGCGCCAGCGCCGTGCCCAGCAACATGATGATGCCGAGCGCGAGCAGGAGAGCCAGCATCCCCATCGGGTCGGGCGCCCATCCGAGCGGCACGCAGACCGCCACCATGATCACCATCTGCGGTGCCACGTGGTACAGCGAGACCAGCATCGACGCGACCGGGAACATCTCCTTGGGCAGCGACATCTTCCGGATCAGCGCCTTGTTGCGCACGATCGAGCGGGTCCCGGCGTTGAAGGTCTCGGTGAAGAAGTGCACGACGACCAGGCCGGTGAAGATGTGGATGGCGAAGTTCTCGGTGCGGTTGCGGTCCAGGAGCAGCGTGAACACGAAGACGTAGATCAGGAACTGGCTCAGCGGGTTGATGTAGGACCAGATCACCCCGAGGAACGAGCCGGAGTAGCGCGCGTTGATCTCCCGCTTGACCAGCAGCCTGAGCAGGTAGCGGTGCCGGAAGACCTCCAGCAGTCCCTGGGTCGCGGCGGGTGAGGCCAGCGGGGCGTCGACGATGTGACCCACCGGGGGCGGACCGCCGACGACGCTCTCGTCGCCGGTCGGCTCAGCCATCCAGGTCCGTCCGATCCTCGGTCCAGGGACGGAAGGTCTCCTCCCAGGCAGCCGGTGACGTGATCTCGCCGAGTTTGGAGCGGTAGAGCTCCGCCAGGCGCGGCCACTCGCGGCGGTACCGCTCGTGGATCTCCAGGGTGCGCTTCATCAGGTCGCGGAACTTCTCGTGGTCGCGCTGGTAGAGCGCGGCCGACGTGCCGTCGTTCATCGACACGATCGCGGAGTCGTAGCTGGCCAGGCGGTACCACTTGGCGTCCATCGCCCGGACCTCCGCCTCGGGGTACTCCCGGGAGAGGTCCCGCGGCGGCTTGAGCTGGCGCAGCGGCGCGAGCCCAGCGGTGATCAGCTGGGAGACGCGACTCGGCACCTCGACGGCGCTGCGACCCTTGCGCGGCGGCTTCTTGCGCCGGATCGGCGGGAAGGCGTCGGGGTCGACCTGGAGCTGGGCGTCGGTGAACTGCTTGCGGAACGCGTTCACCTCGGCCAGACGCCCGGGCAGCATGGCGTGCAGCCCGTCCGGCCCGGCGAGCACGTCCTCCATCGCCTGGAGCCGGAGCTCGGCGGTGGAGTACTGCATCGAGACCAGGTGCGCGATCTGGTGGTTGAGGCTCTCCCGGATCATCCGGCCGCCCTTGGGGTACGGCGAGTGCAGCAGCGCCGCGATGAAGCGGTTGCGGTGGTGGAAGTAGGCCTGCCAGTCGACCGCGTCGTTCTTGTCGGTCCACGGGACGTGCCACACGGCCGAGCCCGGGAAGGTGACGGTCGGGTAGCCCGCGGCCTTGGCGCGCAGGCCGAACTCGGAGTCGTCCCACTTGATGAAGAGCGGCAGCGACAGCCCGATCTCCTCCAGCACCACCCGCGGCACCAGGCAGCTGAACCACCCGTTGAAGTCGACGTCGACCCGCTTGTGCAGCCAGCGGCTCGAGCGCAGGTTGCGCGAGGCGAAGTCCCAGTCGCTGTAGGTGTCCAGCGGGGACATCCACCAGAACCGCCACGGCTGGATGATCTCCCCGAAGCTGTGCAGCCGCGAGCGGCTGAACAGGCTGAACATGTGGCCGCCGACGATCGTGGGCCGCCGGGCGAGGTCGGCGAAGGTGATCGCCCTGACGACGCCCTCGGGCTCGCAGACGACGTCGTCGTCCATCATCATCGTGTACGTCGCGGTCGCCTTGCGGACCGACTCGAGCTGGCCGCGGGCGTAGCCGCCCGAACCGCCCAGGTTGCCCTGCTCGATCACCCGCAGCCGCTCCCCCAGCGCGCCCTGCGCCTTGGCGAAGTACGGCGAGTCGGTGACCAGCTGGGTGCCCTGCTCCATCACCAGCACGGTGTCGAGGTACGGCGCGAGGTCCTCGTCCTCACCGAGCTGCGAGAGCAGCTTCGCGCAGAAGTCGGGCCGGTTCATCGTGGTGATCGCGATGTCGACGGTCCCGTGGGCGGCCCGGTCGTCCGGCACCTCCGCGGTCCACTCGGCGGAGACGACCACGTCGTCGTCGCCGGCCACCACGTCGTACCAGTACCAACCACCGTCGACGAAGGGCTTGAGCGAGAGATCGAAGACGAAGGTGCCGCGACCCTCGGCGCCGGTCGTGGCCGAGTCGACGCGCTGCGAGCGGCCGTTGGCCATCGACTTGTAGACGATGACCGTGGCACCGGAGCCGGCGACCTCGACGCTCAGCGTCACGTCGGTGACGACCGTCCAGCGGCGCCAGTAGCTGGCCGGGAAGGCGTTGAAGTAGGTGCCGAACGAGAGCCGCTCGCCGGACTTCACCCGCAGCTCGGTCCGGGACTCGATCTGGTCGGGGTGGATCTGGTTGCCGCTCGAGGTGGCCTGCCGGATCGCGGCGTTGTTCAGGTCCTTGGCGGCCCGGTTCCCACCGATCTCGTACTTGTCGGCGTCGAGGCGGGCCTCGTCGGGGTCGACGTACAGCGCGAGGACGTCGAAGTCGCGGTCCAGCGGCAGGATCTGTCGCTGCAGCAGTCTGGTGGTCATTCGTCCACTCCTCCACTCTGCAGAGCCATGCCCTCGGCGAAGTGCGGCTTGAGCTTGTTCTCGAACATCGTCAGGGCCGAGCCGATGGCCATGTGCATGTCGAGGTACTTGTAGGTGCCGAGGCGACCACCGAACAGCACCATCGGCTCCTTCTTGGCGAGCTCGCGGTACTTGAGCAGCTTCGCGCGGTCCTCGGCGGTGTTGATCGGGTAGTACGGCTCGTCGTCCTCGGTCGCGGCCCGGGAGTACTCGTGCACGATCACCGTCTTGCCCGAGATGTAGGTGCGCTCGGGGTGGAAGTGCTTGAACTCGTGGATCCGCGTCCAGGGCACGTCCTGGTCGTTGTAGTTCATCACCGCACAGCCCTGGAAGTCGTCGACGTGCTTGACCTCGGCCTCGAGGTCGACGGTGCGCCAGGAGAGCCGGCCCTCGGAGTTGCCGAAGTACTCGTCGACCGGGCCGGTGTAGACGATCGGCACCGTGCCCTTGAACTCGTCGGCGACGTCGAAGAAGTCGGTGTTCAGCCGGACCTCGATGTTGGGGTGGTCGGCCATCTTGGTCAGCCAGGCGGTGTAGCCGTCGACCGGCAGGCCCTCGTACTTGTCGTTGAACCACCGGTTGTCGAAGTTGTAGCGCACCGGGAGCCTGGTGATGATGTCGGCGCTCAGCTTGGTGGGGTCGGTCTGCCACTGCTTGGCGGTGTAGCCCTTGATGAACGCCTCGTAGAGCGGGCGCCCGATCAACGAGATCGCCTTCTCCTCGAAGTTGCTCGCCTCGGCGGTGTCGAACTCGGCCGCCTGCTCGGCGATCAGCGCGCGTGCCTCGTCGGGGGTGTGCGACTTGCCGAAGAACGAGTTGATCAGGGCCAGGTTCATCGGCAGCGAGTAGACCTGCCCGTCGTACTGGCCGAAGACGCGGTGCTGGTAGTTCGTGAACGAGGTGAACCGGTTGACGTACTCCCAGACCTTCTCGTTCGAGGTGTGGAACAGGTGCGCGCCGTAGACGTGCATCTCGATCCCGGTCTCCGGGTCGGCCTCACTGTAGGCGTTGCCGCCGAGGTGGTGGCGTCGGTCGAGGACCAGCACCTTGAGGCCGAGGTCGTTGGCACACCGCTCGGCGATGGTCAGGCCGAAGAAGCCGGAGCCGACGACGACGAGGTCGGGGGTGTCGTTCACGGGATCGGTCACGGACAAGGGGGGACTCCTGACGGGTTGGGCGCGGCGGCAAGTCTAGTCACCCGGCTGGGTGGCCCCGGGAATGCGACGCATGGACCGCGCGGACCGGATGGCCCGGATCACGTTGCTGGCCTCTCCCCGGCCTCCGCGCAGCGGGCTGAGCAGCACCACGGCGAGGACGAGGAGGTAGGGCTTGAGCCGGACGAGGACGTTCTCGCCGTAGCGGAAGTGCACGACGAAGAGGTTCCGGAACATGTAGAACCCCTTCCACGTGTCGAGCGAGTGCTGCTGGTCGAAGTCGAGCTGGCGCACCAGCACGGCGTCGCGGATGCCCCAGATGACATACCCCGCTCGACGCGCCCGAAGCGCGAAGTCGACGTCGTCGTAGAAGATGAAGTACGACGGGTCCGGGAGCCCGATCTCGTCGATCACCGCCCGGCGCACCATGAACCCCTCGAAGGCCACGTTGTGCAGCTCGATGCGCTCGGGCAGGTGCGCGCGGTCGCCGTACGTCGCGTCCACGGTGGCGCGCTTGGGGCGCATCGCGAACGGGTTGCGCAGGTCGAAGTCGAGGGCGGCCTTCTCGACGAGCTCCCCGCCGATGTCCTCGCGGACCGCGGCCAGGCAGTCCTCGTCGTACGACATCAGCGTGGCCAGGCACTCGGGCTCCGGGACGACGTCGTCGTCCATCAGCCAGATCCGGTCGAAGCCGGCCTCGTGGGCCAGCTTCACGCCGAGGTGGAAGCCGCCCGCCCCGCCGAGGTTCTCCTCGCTGACCGTGACCAGCAGCGGCAGGTCCGAGCGCTGCAGCATCTGCCCGGTGTGATCGCTGCTGGCGTTGTCGATCACGTAGACCGCGTCCGGCTGCCAGGTCTGGGCGGCGAGACCGTCGAGCATCCGCCCGAGCAGGTCGGCGCGGTTGAAGGTCACGATGACCACGGCCACCGTCTCGGCCCGCGGTCCGGAGGCACCCTCGATCTCCGTCTCGGGTCCGGTCATCGCAGGAACTCCTCGTGGCCGGTGAAGTCGCCGCGCAGCCCCGCTGCCATCGCCCGGGCCGAGAGCCCGACCCGCCGCGGCGAGGGCCGGGTGAAGGTGTAGAACCACACCGTCTTGGCCACGAAGAGCAGGGCGTGGGCCCAGCCGCGGTACTCGCGCAGGTTGAGCAGGTTGTTGCGCGCCATGCAGTAGTGCTTGAGATCGCTCGGCGTGTGGTTGTACGTGGTCCGCCCGAACATCATCGGGGTGCCGAGCTCACCGACGCTCGGGTGGCGCACCCGGGCGCCGACCACGGTCGCGATCCGGGCGCCGGCGCGCTCGGCGCGCCAGCGGTACTCGTGGTCGTCGCCCCAGATGAAGAACTCCTCGCGCGGCAGCCCGACCCGTTCGACCAGGTCCCGGGTGACCAGGACCCCGTTGAACGGGATCACCACGTCGGCGATCACCCCGTCGGTCGCCGCGGCCTCGACGCCGCCCATGTCGCGTACGGCGCGGGTGCCTCCGGGGAGACGGATCGGGAAGACCAGCCGGTCGGGGGCGGCCTCGTCCACGACGACCGGGCCCCAGAAGTCGAGTTCGCCCCGACGCTCGAGCAGGGTCGCCAGGCAGTCGGCGTCGGGGAGTCCGTCGTCGTCCATCAGCCAGGCCAGGTCGGCGCCACGCTCCATCGCCCACGCCAGCCCGTCGTGGAAGCCGCCCGCTCCCCCACGGTTGCGCTCCAGCGTGCGCGCGGTCACCGGGGCCGTCGCCAGCCACTCACCGGTGCCGTCGCTCGAGGCGTTGTCGATCACCAGGATCTCGCTGACCTGGGGGATCTCCCGCAGCCGGCGTACCAGCCCCTGGAGCAGGTCGAGGCGGTTGAACGTGACCACGACCGCGACGACGCGGGGCGCGTCCTCGGGGTGGGCGGAATCGGTCACGCGCCACACCCTACGGGGGTCGCGGGGACCGCCCGACCCTCGGCCGCGGTGGACGAGCCGGGCGAGGAGCCGGTCAGCAGGCCGACCCCAGGTCGTCCGCCTGGTTCGCGGCGTACCCGGTGCTGAGTGAACCGATCGAACCGCCGGTGACCGGCTGGTTGGAGCGCTTCTTCTTCTTCGCGACCACGGCGGGGGCGTTGCCCTCGGCCCGATCGATCGCCTCGCTGATCTTGCGCTGCACCACGGCGATGTCGGGGTTGCCGGTGTTGACCATCGGCGGCACCAGCGACAGCGTGGACATCTTCTGCCCCTTGGCCTTCAGGGCGAGCTGCATGAAGCGGTCGACCTCGCCCCCGGGCACATTGGTGGAGATCATCGCCGAGCTGGCCCGGGCGATCTTCTCGAAGTTGCGCAGCGCGACGTCGGGGCTGACCTGCTGGAGCATCGCGTTCATCACGCACTTCTGGCGCGCCATCCGCGAGTAGTCGTCGGAGCCCTCGCGAGCGCGGGCGTACCAGAGCGTGTCGTGGCCGTTGAGCTTGCGCACGCCCGGCTGGATGTAGCCGGTGACGTCGCTGCCGAGACCACCGACCGGGATCGGGGAGCGGACGTTGAGGGTGACGCCGCCGACCGCGTCGACGAGGTCCTTGAACCCCTGCAGGTTCACCATCGCCCAGTAGTTGATCCGCAGGCCGGTGATGCCCTCGATCGCCATGATCGTCGCGTCCATGCCCGGGGTCTCGGTGTCGGCGAAGAGCTCGGTGTTGTCCGCGGCCCAGGTGCTGACGCCGTTGAGGTAGCAGCCCTCGCAGTTGAA